>NZ_JANCLV010000004.1:0-301737 GCF_024294965.1 Pseudarthrobacter humi | reverse complement strand
CAGGACGAACACGACGAACAGGGACGCCAGGACCATGAAGAGCCAGCCGGTGTATTCCATGACCCAGTTCAGGGCAACCGTGGAGGACGAGGCGAGGCTGTCCCGGCCGGCAAAGCCCCAGATAACAAAGGCGATGGCGATGGCGCCAGTGATCCCGAAGGTGACTTTGTCGAGGGTGAGCGAGTGGTTCCGGCGCAGGGAGACGGCCTGCTCGGTCTTGGCAGTACGAAGCTCTTCGAGGATCTGTTCGTACTCTTCGACGTCCGGCAGTGATTCTGCGGCGCCGTCCTCCGGATCAAGGACAGCAGGATTGGTGTCTACGTTGCGGGGAGTTACTGCCAAAGCGTAGTCGGCAGGCAACTCCTCAGGGGGTGAGGGTTTTAAGTCACGGCTTATAGCCATGAGCGGGTCCTTTGCTCGGCGGATCATGGGCGTGCGGTGCATAACATGGACTGCAACGGGAGGAAGCCCCCAACCTTCCGCCCGGTCTAACTCATTTACCCGGACTAGTTGCTGAGGTAGCCGTTCGGGTCCAGGACATACTTCGTGGCGGCTCCGGCATCGAATTCCGCGTACCCCCGAGGGGCATCCTGGAGTGAAATGGCCGTGGCGTTGACCGCCTTGGCGATCTGGATCCTGTCATGCAGGATCGCCATCATCAGCTGCCGGTTGTATTTCATCACCGGGCACTGGCCGGTGGCGAAGGAGAGGGACTTGGCCCAGCCGGTGCCCAGGGACAGGGACAGGCTGCCCTTCTGGGCCGCCTCGTCCGCGGCGCCCGGGTCCCCGGTCACATAAAGGCCGGGAATGCCCACGGACCCGCCGGCGGCGGTGAGGTCCATCAGCGAATTGAGCACGGTGGCCGGCGCCTCCTGGGCACCGTGTCCGTGTCCGCGGGCTTCGAAACCGACTGCGTCGATTCCTGCATCGACCTCCCGGACCCCCAGAATCTGTTCGATCTGGTCAGCCGGGTCGCCGTTGGCCACATTGACGGTTTCGCAGCCAAAGGATCGGGCCTGGGCCAGGCGATCCTCATTGAGGTCCGCCACGATGACCACCGCGGCCCCCAGCAGTTGCGCGCTGGCCGCAGCGGCAAGCCCCACGGGACCGGCCCCGGCAACATAGACGGTGGACCCGACGCCGACACCCGCCGTGACGGCCCCATGGAAACCGGTCGGGAGGATGTCCGAGAGCATGGTCAGGTCCATGATCTTCTCCAGGGCCTGGTCCCGATCAGGGAACCGCAACAGGTTCCAGTCCGCGTAGGGGACCAGGACGAACTCCGCCTGCCCGCCGACCCATCCGCCCATGTCAACATAGCCGTAGGCCGACCCGGGACGGTCCGGGTTCACGTTCAGGCAGATCCCGGTCTTGCCCTCCTTGCAGTTCCGGCAGCGCCCGCAGGAGATGTTGAAGGGGACCGAGACGATGTCCCCGACCTTGATGAACTCGACGTCGGGCCCGGTCTCGATGACTTCCCCGGTGATCTCGTGCCCCAGGACGAGACCTGCCGGGGCGGTCGTGCGGCCACGAACCATGTGCTGGTCCGAGCCGCAGATGTTGGTGCTCACTGTGCGCAGGATGACCCCGTGCGGGACCTTCCGGCCGACATTGACGGATTGACGCCGGGCCCGGCCTGCAGTTCAAAGGTGGGAAACGGGGTATCGATGACTTCCACGATCCCCGGCGCCTTGTATGCAACGGCTTTGTTACCTGACATTGAATGGCTCCTATGGGTTGGCGATCGAACCCTCACGATGATGCTGGTCGCATCAGGCTGTCTGTGAGGTAGTTGTTGTCAGTTTTCGTGAAGCAAGCTGGAAGCGGCTAGGCGTCGATCACCATATCGGTGCGCGCTGTGGAGCAGCAGGGCAGGAACTTGCCTGCATCGATTTCGCGGGCCCGGATCCCGCCCTGGTGGTTCATCTCGACCTCCCCGGAAAGCTTGACGACCTTGCAGGAGCCGCACATGCCCTCCTTGCAGTTCGCGCCGATTCTGACGCCCGCACGCTGGGCTGCCCCGAGGATGTGTTCGGTGGGGTCGATGCGCACATTGATGCCGGTGCGCATGAAGGACAGCGTGAGGCTTCCCGTTCCCACAGTGTCGAAGCTCGAGGCATCAGGTGACGCGGCCTCCGCTCCCGCAGCCGAACCGCCGTCGGGGGCCTCGGTAGGGGGCGCGTCCGGGTCGACGGTTTCCAGCGGCAGCCCCGTGGCATTCAGGGCTCCATCGGCGTCGTAGCCTGGCTCGTAGAGCCCGAACGCGGTGGGCTGGCTTTCGTAGTAGTCCTCGGCGGAATCGGCGATTTCCTCGGCGATTTCCTCCGCAATGTCCACGGCAAACGCGAGCTCCGCCTGGTATTCAAGGAGCGTCTGGCGATCCCCCGAGAAGAATTCCATGTTGATGGAGGTGTCATCGACGCCAACCTTCCCCAGGAGCTCGGTGGCGGTATTCAAGTAACCCTCGGGGCCGCAGGCATAGACCTGCCGGCCGTTGGCATCGGGGGCCACCTCGTCCAGCATGGCTGCCGTCAGCCTTCCGCTGAGCCCTTCCCACCCCTCGGCTTTGCTGCGGTCGCCGAGGGAGTAGAAGACCTTGACGCGCGAGTCCACGGAGGCGATGTAGGCCAGCTCCTGGTGGAAGGCAAAGCCTCCGGCCTCGGCTCCGTGATAGAGCACCACAACATCGGCCTGTCCGGGCAGGGAGTGGATGGTCCGCACCATGGACATGATGGGGGTGATGCCTGCGCCGGCGGCCAGCAGGAGATACCGCGCCCGCCGGTCGGCATCCGGCAAGTGGAATGCGCCGACCGGTCCGAGCATCTCGAGCACAGTGCCGGGTTTGACATTCTCGTGCACCCACGGTGAGACGAGTCCTGTGGGGTCGCGCTTGACACTGATGTTGAAGGTCCAAGGCTCAGTTGGGGAACTGGACAGCGAGTAGCTGCGGTCCACCGGATCCTGGTCCTCGCCGTTCACCGGAAAAGCGATATTTACATACTGGCCCGCACGGAACGCCAGGGGCGCACCGTCACAGCGGCGGAAGACGAAGGTCATCAAGCCGCCCGCCTCGGGAACGGTCTCGACACATTCGGCCATGAACTCCTGTGGATGCCAGGGGCCCAGTGCACGGGCAGCACGGGCGGGTGCCTCGGCGCTGCCCATAACCCTGTTCCACGGCATCTCAAGACCGCGAATGCGCTGTGGCTCCTGGATTGCCGTCTCAGTGAGGAGTTCAATCATGCCAAGTGCTCCTGCACGCGCTGCACGTACCAGTTGATGAACGCCTCCACCTGGTACTCGCTCTTCATGTACGGGCCGGGCTCATAGGCCGGGCTGCCGGCGCCCTGCTGGCACAGCTCCACGAACGCCTTGTCCTGCAGGTTTGTCTGCTTCCAGGTGTAGGTGAGCTTCTCAAGGTCGTAGTCGACGCCTTCCTCGGCGTCGTCGGCCACCAGCCAGGTGGTGCGTACCAGGGTCTGGTGTTCGTTGACGGGGAAGACGCCGAACGTGATGACATGGTCGCTCTGGAAGTGGAACCAGCTGTTGGGCTGCAGGTGCATCGAGCAGCGGCCAAGGCGGAAGTCCGGCAAGTCGCCGAGCAGCTTCTTGGAGAGCCTGCGCCCGTCGGGCGAGAACGATTCGCCCTCTCCGTCGAGCGATTCACGTGAGATACGGATTCCCGCGATGCGCGTGTCCAGCTCCTCGACTACCTCGTAGGGAAGGCCATAGCGGCGGCACCGCTCCTCAAGCGAGGACTGGGCTTCCTTGTTGCGGTCCCACACTTCTTCGAGATGGGCCGGGATCAGGCCCTCCGTCAGGCCCCAGGTGGGAAAGAGGGAACAGGCGAGCTCCGGGTGTCCGTCGCAGTGGTAGCACTCACGGTTGTTCTCCATGACGAGCTTCCAGTTGCCCTCCTCGATGATGTTCTGCTGGTAGGCGACTTTCGTCTTCGACAGATCGTGGGGCGCGAGGTAAGGCTCGAAGATCTTAGCGGTTTCGTCGAAATCCGTCGGCGGTTCGTCCGCTATGCAGACGAAGATGAGCCCGGCGACCACGCGGCTGTGGGCACGCTTGAGGCCGAAGCAGCCCTTGTCGAACTTCGTCTCACCCGGTGCCGAGGCGTGGATTAGATTGCCGTCGGGGGAGTATGTCCAAGAGTGGTAGCCGCACACGAGGTTTCCCGTTGACCCAGCGGGTTCGGTCAGGACGCGGGCGCCGCGGTGGCGGCACACGTTGTGCAGGACGTTCACGCCGCCGTCGTCGTTGCGCAGGACGATCAGGGAGTAGGGCCCGTAGTCGACGGTGACGTAGTCGCCCGGCTCCGGCAGTTCGGCGATGCTGGCGGCAAAGATCCAGTGCTGGCCAAAAATGGCCTTCATGTCGATGCTGAAAATCGTCGGGTCAGTGTAGAAGGGGGCATCGAGGGAATATCCCGTGCGCCGGAACTCGAACAACTCCCTGATTTCCGCCAGCTGTTCTGCAGCCAAGGACGAAGCGAGTTTTCCGCGTGAATTGAGGGGCAAGACTGGAGCGGACATGTGTTTCCTCCCGGGAGGCGTGGGTAAGTGTGTGATACGTGGAGACCACGGCTGCGTGGGGGTGCGAGCGGCGTTGTCGAAAACCTTGTAATCATGAGATTAGGGATCATTGATCCGCAACAAAAGCGCAAGATTTGGAAGATATCCGTGCACAATAGGTGCATGATCGATGCGAGGCTCATCACACTTCGGGTGTTTGCCCGGTGCGGCACCATTGGCGCAACCGCGGAGCTCACAGGGTATTCTCCCTCCGCCGTCTCCGCGCAATTGCGGGAGCTCCAGCGTGTGCTGGGAATGCAGCTGCTGACGAAGGACGGCCGGGGCGTGCGGCTGACCGCCACGGGCCGCTTTCTCGTGGCCGGCTCGGACACCCTCATTACCGAATGGGAGCGCCTGCGCGCAGCAGCCATGGAGGCAGGCGACCAGGTGCAGTCCCGTTTTGGCCTGGGCGGTTTCTCTACGGCGGCTGCACAGTTGCTCGCGCCGCTGGCCGCCACCCTGCGCTCGACACGCCCACTGCTTGAGGTGCAGGTACTCGAGGCCAACCCGGCCCGATGCTTCGATTTGTTGGTTGCCGAGCGAATCGACCTCGCGGTCATTGTTGCCATGCAGTCCGACACCTACGTTGAGGACGATCCTCGCTTCGAACAGACCGTTCTGCTCGACGATCCCCTGGACGTGATCATTCCCGCTGACCATCCGTTGGCATCGCGGGAAACTGTGACGCTCGAAGAGCTCGCGTCGGAACCATGGATCACCGAAGCCGCCGGTTCCACCTACCACTCCCTCTTCACGGCAGCCTTCACGGCAGTCGGGGTGACACCGCGCATTGCCCATGAGGCCGTTGAATGGGAAACCCAAATCGCCTTCGTGGGTGCGGGGCTGGGTGTGGGCCTGCTGCCGCGACTGGCACCCTTGCATAGCGCCGAAAACGTGGTTCGACTGCGTATTAGTGGCAAAGGGAAGCCCTCGCGCCGCATCGTCGCTGCGGTGCGCAGGGGCAGCATCGCATCGCCCCTGATCCAGGAGTCGCTCGGTATCCTGCAGGTCAGCGCCAACCGGATCCTCGCCGCCCGACCCGAAGACGATCTCTAAGATCGCCTGGCCGCGATTCGTTGCCGGCGGCAGTTCCCGAAGCGGAAGAGCCGGACGCAAAAGTAGGCCGTCGCTGCAATCAGCACAGCTGTTGTGACTTTCCGTCCGCAACGCCGTGCGCAGGTGGGCTGCTACGGGCATCTTTCGTGCCTCGGGATCGTGGCCATGGCAGCAAGGATTCCTATCCGGGGCGCGTTCAGGGAGTGGCGGGACGCCGCCGCCGTTAGTGGGTGCCGGGGTCGCTGTCGATGTAGGAGCCGGGGCGGTTTTGGGTGGGGTGTTGGCAGGTGCAGGGGCTGTCCAGTTGTAGTTGGACGGTGACTGGGTTTGTTGATTCGAGGTGGATTTCGAGGGGTTCTGTTCCGTTGCGGCTGAGGCGGAGGGTGGGTTTTTGGGCGTGGTGGTTGGGCATGGGGTGGCCTTTGCTGCTGGGTGGGGGTGTGGGTGTGCCCCGGTGGCACGGGTTGGGATGGCGCGTGCTACCGGGGCGGGTTGTTGCTGGGGGTGGGGTTTAGGTGTGGTGCTGGTCTGTTTGTCGGGTCTGGATGGTGGGGATGCTGCCGGTGTGGGTGCCGCCGTGGTGGGAGTCGGGGTCCGGGCAGGTATCGGCGCAGTCGTGTTTTGTGACGAGGTCGAATTGGATGCCGCCGTGTTGTTCCACGCCGGTTTTGATGGCCCGTTCGACGACGGATGTGGCCAGGCGCCGTCGGAGGGAGAGGGGATCGCGGCGCAGGTCCTTGGCGAGGGCAAAGCAGAGCAGGAGCATGACGATGATGAACGGTAGCGCTGCGACGATGGTGATGCGTTGCAGGCCGGCCAGGGCTTGGGAGGGTTCGTCGCCGCCGGCGAGCAGCATGACTGCTGCCACGGCGCCGGTGAGGCTGCCCCAGAAGATTACGACTCCGCGGCGGGGGTGTTCGGCGCCGTTGGAGCTGAGTGATCCCATCACGATGGAGGCGGCGTCGGCGCCGGTGACGAAGAAGATCGCGACCAGGACCATGGCGAGCACGATGACGGCGGCGGTGAGCCAGCCGGGCATGCCAAGGTTTTTGACGAGGTCGAAGAGTGCGCCGTCGAAGTTGACGGAGGATACTCCGTCGGTTGTTGTTACGAGTCCGGGCGTGCCTGCTTTATCGGCTTCCTGCTGGACGCGGAAGGCGGCTCCGCCGAAGATGCCGAACCAGATGACGCTGACGACGCTGGGGACCAGCAGCACGCCGGTGACGAACTGGCGGATGGTGCGGCCGCGGCTGATGCGGGCAATGAACATGCCGACGAAGGGTGTCCAGGAGATCCACCAGGCCCAGTAGAAGATGGTCCAGCTGGTCATCCAGCTTCGGAGGGCTTCATCGCCGACTGCTTCGGTCCGGGATGACATCTCGGCCAGGTCGCGGGCGTAGTCGCCGACGGCGGAGGGGAGCAGGTTGAGGATGAACAGGGTCGGGCCGGCAATGAAGACGATGAGTGCGAGGACGACGGCCAGGACCATGTTGATGTTGGAGAGCCACTGGATGCCGCGGCTGATGCCGGAGACGGCCGAGGCGACGAAGCAGAAGGTCAGGACGGCGACGATTCCCACGAGCACGGGAGTGCCGACTTCGCCGAACCAGCCGTTGGAGGTCATGCCGCTGCCGATCTGCAGGGCGCCGAGGCCCAGGGAAGCGGCTGTGCCAAAGAGGGTGGCGAAAATGGCCAGGATGTTGATGAACTTCCCGAGCGGGCCTTCCACCATCCGGATGCCGAAGAGTGAGGTGAAGGCTGCGGAGACCAGTTGCCGGCGGCCGAGGCGGTAGGTGCCGTAGGCCATGGCGATGCCGACCACTGCGTACATGGCCCAGGGGTGCAGGGTCCAGTGGAAGATCGAGGTGGCCATGGCGGTCTGGATGGCTGCGGGGGTGCGGCCGTCCACGGTGCCGGGCGGGGGAGAGATGTAGTGGTAGAGCGGTTCGGCTACACCGTAGAACATCAGTCCGATGCCCATGCCGGCGGCGAACATCATCGCGACCCAGGAGACGGTGCGGAATTCGGGTTTCTCGCCGTCCTTGCCCAGCGGGATGTTGCCGAATTTGCCCAGGGCCAGCCACAGGACGAACACGACGAACAGGGACGCCAGGACCATGAAGAGCCAGCCGGTGTATTCCATGACCCAGTTCAGGGCAACCGTGGAGGACGAGGCGAGGCTGTCCCGGCCGGCAAAGCCCCAGATCACGAAGGCGATGGCGATGGCGCCGGTGATCCCGAAGGTGACTTTGTCGAGGGTGAGCGAGTGGTTCCGGCGCAGGGAGACGGCCTGCTCGGTCTTGGCAGTACGAAGCTCTTCGAGGATCTGTTCGTACTCTTCGATGTCCGGCAGTGGTTCTGCGGCGCCGTCCTCCGGATCGAGGACAGCAGGATTGGTGTCTACGTTGCGGGGAGTTACTGCCAAAGCGTTCCCGGCAGGCATCTCCTCGGGTGTATGGGATTTTAGATCACTATTTAGAGCCATGAACGGTCCTTTGATCGGTGAGGCATGGGCCTACGGGCAAAACATGGCCCTCGGGAATCAGGCCGGAAGGTTGGGGGCCTCGTCGATATGTGAAGGGGGCACTCGACCCAGCGGCCCTCTACGCAGCCGTCAGCCAGTGAGACATCGTGGTGTGCACGTGTCGTCGATGGCCGAGATCTCGCCGGCTTAGGTGTGGAAGACAGCGATTGACGGGGCAGTATCAAGCACTAGTGCCTCCCCGGGGGCGAGTTCGCGGAGCGGGCAGGCATGCTGCATAGGGCACCTCTTTGATGTTGAGGCGATTGAGTTCGCGCCAGATGGGTTAGGACGGGATCGTTCCGCATGGCTCAACGGCAATCGCACTAAGCAACAGATTGCGCCTGCTGCTAACGGATGTCAAGGGTTTCGGCTGATTTCCCGGAAGCTTGACATGCAGCACGGGATCCGTCACGCTGTTGCATATCGCGCTTTCTGTTGCGCATGAAGCGGTTGAAGGGCAAGGATCCGGAGACGCCTACAGTCACACTTGCGGCGAACGACTGGATCGAAGAATAAGCAGACAAAACACACCTAAGCCCTACTAGACACCCCATGAGGATTGGTGGGCCTGGCCTGTCAGGCGGGTCCTACCGGCGTCTATAGCCCATTTTTGTGCTGATGCGCAGGCCTGCATCCTTAAGGCCGTCGATAAGCCCGGGCTGCTCTTCCGGCGTGAACCGGAAGGCGGGGCCGGAAATACTCACCGCGGCGATGACGTTGCCGAGGTGGTTGTAGATCGGTACCGCAACCGCCGTCAGCCCGATCTCGAACTCCTCATGAACCACGGCATAGCCATTGCGGGCGACGTCCAGCAGCTGTTTTTCCAGCTCTGAACGGTTGGTGATGGTACGAGGCGTGCGGGCAGGCAGGCCGATCCTCTTAAGGATCGCGTCCCTTTCGTCGGCAGTCAGGGCGGCGAGCAGCACTTTTCCACTCGACGTGGCGTGCAGCGGTGTCAGGCTCCCCACCCAGTCATACGTGGCCAGCGTCGAGGGTCCCATTGCCTGGTCCACGTTCACGGCAAAATTCGATCGCAGCACGGCCAGGTTGACCGTTTCCTTATAGGCCGCTGCGAGGCTTTCGAGGACCTCCCTGGCTTCGTGAACCACGCTCAACCTGCCCGGGATGGACGATGCCAGGCGCAGGATGCCAAATCCCAGCTGGTACTTTCCGCGTTCGCTGTTCTGCCGGACCAGCTCGCGCCCGACCAAGGATCCCATCAGCCTGGACACGGTGGACTTGTGTATGCCCATCTCCTCGGCGATTTCACTGACGCCGGCGTCGCCTTCGCGGGCCAGGATTTCCAGGATCTGGAGGGCGCGGTCCACCGATTGGACACCTCCGGCCTGCGCATCTGCGTCCTGGTCCGGGTCATAGCGTGCGGCCATCATGCCTCGTGTCGTCGTCCATGCAGGGTGTGCGAGCCCGGAGGGAGGTTCGAGTTAACCTTCCGGCTCATCTTGAATCATCCTAGACCGACACTCCCGCCAAGCCGTCAATCGGCGTCAGGCGCCGCAAGGCAAAACAGGTCAAAATCGTCCCCCGGGGTCCTCGTGGTGACAGCGAAGGAGCGGCCGCCGATGGTGATTTCCAAGGGCTCCTCAGCGGCAAGTATGTCCTCCTTGAACCGCACCGGGTATTCGGCGCCGGAACCGTCCAGCTGGAAGCGGTGGATCCTGCGGCGCTGTGTCATGCGGGCCATGCGCTGCTCCGTGCTCGGTTGGTGGTGGAAAGGATTGTTTCGTTGGCCTGCGTCCAGGGGAAGCGGAGCACGGAAACGGGCTCGCCGGACTGGACTCCAGCAGGGGGAACGGCCATGACGCCGTCGGCCCAAGCCAGTCCACGCATCATGCCGGGCCCCGTATGCGAAAAAACGCCCTTGTACTGTCCGGCCACTGCCGGTGCTGCCCCGTTGCCCGAAAGCGGTGCTTCGATGAGGATACCTCCCCAGGTTTCAGGCCACCGAAGCACCATTTACAGGAACGGGACAGCTCATTCTTCGCAGGGACGAAGGCTGTCAGTGGGATGCCGGGCGAGATTTCCTATCGACCGTGGATGAGGCTCAGTGCCTCGGCCCGGGCGGCCGGCAGGCGCAGTTCACCGCGGACTGCGGACGTGATGGTCTTTGCCCCGGGCTTGCGGACGCCCCGCATTGACATGCACAGGTGCTCGCACTCGATCACCACAATTGCCCCCAGAGGCCGCAGCGAGGTAACAAGTGCGTCCACGACCTGGGTGGTGAGCCTCTCCTGGACCTGTGGCCTTCGCGCAAAGACGTCCACCAGCCTGGCAAGCTTGCTGAGGCCGGTCACGAGTCCCTCAGCGGACGGGATGTAGCCTACGTGCGCCACGCCATGGAACGGCACCAGGTGATGCTCGCAGGTGGAATAGAACGGGATGTCCTTCACGATGACCATTTCACCGTGGCCGAGGTCGAATGTCCTGTCCAGGACGGCAAGGGGATCCTCATGGAGCCCGCCGAAAATCTCCGCGGCGGCGCGGGCTACACGGGCCGGGGTGTCCGCCAGTCCCGGCCTTTCGGGGTCCTCCCCGATGGCCAGAAGGTATTCGCGGACAGCCCGCTCCACCCTTGGCCCGTCCACACCCTGGGTGACGGTCGCTTCGGTCGTCAGGACGGAGCTCACGCTTCGGCCCGCTCAAGCCGCACGATAACGGACTTGGAGGTCGGCGTGCCGCTGGTGTCGGCGACGGAGTCGAGCGGCACGAGGACGTTGGTTTCCGGGTAGTAGGCCGCCGCGCACCCCTTGGGCGTCGAGTATGACACGATGCGGAAGTTTTCGGCCCGTCGTTCGGTCCCCTGGAATTCGGAGATGAGATGGACCATATCCCCGTCCGTGAACCCCAGCTCAGTAATGTCGTCGGCGTTGATCATGACGACGCGGCGCCCGCCGTGGATGCCGCGGTAACGGTCGTCCTTGCCATAGATGGTGGTGTTGTACTGGTCGTGGGAGCGCAGGGTCTGAAGGACGAGCCGTCCCGCGGGGACCCTGATGAATTCCAGTTCGTTGCCTGTGAAGTGCGCCTTGCCCGAAGCGGTATCGAACTTCCTGGCGTCCCGGGGCGGGTGGGGAAGGACGAACCCACCAGGATTCTTGATCCGCTCCTCGAAATTCTCGAAGCCGCTGAGGACAGCTTCGATGTGTTTCCTGATGACGGAGTAGTCGTCCCTCATGGCGAGCCAGTCGGCTTTAGGGGTATTGGGCAGCGGGAGGTTGTCGCTGCCGGTGAAGATTTTGTGGGCGATGTTGCAGACAATGGCCACTTCGGAATGCAGGTGCTCGCTGGCGGGCTTAAGCCGTCCGCGGGAGGCATGGACCGCGCTCATGGAATCCTCCACGGTCACCCTCTGGTCGCCGGTGCGCTGGGTGTCCCGCTCCGTACGTCCGAGAGTCGGAAGAATCAGCGCACGACGACCCGTCGATACGTGGGAATGGTTCAGTTTCGTGGAGATCTGTACCGTCAGACGGGTGTTGGCCAGCGCCTGTTCCGTGACCTCGGAATCGGGGGCTGCCCGCACGAAGTTGCCGCCCATGCCGATGAAGACGCGGACCTTGCCGTCCCGCATGGCGCGGATGGCGGCCACGGTGTCGAAGCCATGCGCCCGGGGGGAGCGGAATTCGAACTCGTGGTCAAGCCGGTCGTGGAAGTTCTCCGGCATTTTCTCGAAGATGCCCATGGTCCGGTCGCCCTGGACGTTGGAGTGGCCGCGGACGGGGCAGACGCCGGCTCCGGGCTTGCCGATGTTTCCCTGCAGAAGCAGGACGTTGACCACGTCGCGGAGGGTGGGAACCGAGTGCTTGTGCTGGGTCAGGCCCATGGCCCAGCAGACGATCGTGGCGCTCGAGGCCAGGAGGCGCTCGCCTGTGGACCTGATCTGTTCCAGTGTCAGCCCCGTGGCTTCGACGATGTCGTCCCATTCCGCCTTTTCGAGGTAGCGCAAGTAGTCGTCGATGCCAACGGTGTGGTCCTTGATGAACTCATGGTCCAGCACGGTGGAGAGGCCGGGGGTCTTGCGCCCCTGGGCTTCGGCTTCGAGAAGGTATTTGCCAAGCCCCTGGAAGAGCGCCTGATCGCCGCCGGCGCGGATCTGGAGGAAGTCATCGGTCAGTTGTGTGCCTACCACCATGCCGGAAATGTTCTGCGGATTCTCGAACCGCAGGAGCCCGGCCTCGGGCAGCGGATTCACGGAGATGATGACGGCGCCGTTCTTCTTCGCCTTCTCCAGCGCGCTGAGCATCCGCGGGTGGTTCGTGCCGGGGTTCTGCCCCGCCACGAAAATCAGCGACGCCGTTTCAAGGTCCGTGAGGCTGACGGAGCCTTTGCCGATGCCGATGGTTTCGACCAGGGCCGAGCCGGAGGATTCGTGGCACATGTTGGAGCAGTCGGGCAGATTGTTCGTCCCGATGCCGCGAACGAGGAGCTGGTAGGCGAAGGCTGCCTCGTTCGATGTCCGCCCGGAGGTGTAGAAGACCGACTGGTCGGGGTGCTCCATGTCCCTGATTTCCTGGGCGATCAGCGCATAAGCGTCGTCCCACTCGATGGGCTTGTAGTGGGTTGCCCCTTCCGCGAGGAGCATCGGATGCGTCAGCCGGCCCTGTTGACCCAGCCAGTAGTCGTCACGCGTCTTCAGGTCCGCAATGGAGTGTTGTGCGAAGAATTCGGGCGTGACGCGGCGGCGCGTGCCTTCTTCAGCCACTGCCTTGGCGCCGTTCTCGCAGAATTCCGCAGCATTGCGCTTTTCGTGTTCAGGCCAGGCGCAGCCCATGCAGTCAAAGCCGTCAACCTGGTTGACTGCCATGAGTGTCTGGATGCTGCGCAGCGGGCCCATCTGCTCAAGGGAAATTTTCAACGCGTTCGCAACAGCCGGAAGGCCGACGGCCGTCGTTTTGGGCTTCGTCACGGTCAGTTTTGACTCGTCGATGTTCTGCTTGGGGGCTTTTGAAGCCATGTGATCTTCCCTTCAGATCTTGGCAGGAAACAATGGAATGGAGGTGCTGCCTGGGGCCAGTATGGCGGACGGCTGCAGTGTACGCAGATCATCCAGGAGGCCAGGCATGCTGCCGAGGTCGTTGAAGGTGTAGACATGGAATCCGGCAAAGAGGGGATCGCCCGCCAATTCCTGGTGGACCTCGCGGATCAGGCGTCCGCTGTCGTAGCTCAGGAAGTCGTCCCGCCGCCAGAGGGCTCCCGCCATCCCTGTCCCGCGGGCGAGCTTGAGGGAGCGGCCGACGCCGAGGCGTGCTCCCAGGGAGACCAGTTTCCTGATGGAGACCGGGCCGGGGACTCCAACCCACACGGGCAGCTCGATGCCGCTCGTGCGGATTGACCGGAGGTACCGGCTGATTGCCTCGGCGGAAAAGCACATCTGCGTGACCATGGAGGACGCCAAAGGCGCTTTCGTGAGGAGGCTGCTGCTGAGTTGTTCCTGGCTGAGCTGCGGGTGGCCTTCCGGATAACCGGCAATGCCTATGGAGAAGTCGGGTGAATAGGCGTTGACCGCCTCAAGGAGTTCTCCACTCCAGCTGTAGGGGCCGGCGGGCGTGCGCCGGTCACCGGCAACAATAAACAGTTCCGAGACGCCAGCGTTCTGCAGTTGCAGCAGCAGCGAATGGAGTTCTGCCTCGCCCGTGATGCTGCGGGCGGCGAGATGGGGAACGGTGTGGTAACCCAGGCTCGCCAGATGCACGGACGCCGCTACGGTCCGTGCAGGCCCGTGGTGCGGGAGGCACGTCACGCTGACGGACCCCGTGGTGTCAAAGGCTGCTGGGAGACGCGTGAGCAGATCGGCGGACGGAACCACTTCCAGCCGTATCCTTGCAACAGCTTCTGTGCTCATTGCTCTCCGTTAGGGTTGACATTTTTTAGATGGAATATTGATATATCAGTTCTAGGAATACTATGTACACGAGGCCTTCGCGTCAAGGCTCAGCCGTGCATCGGGAGGAGACTTGAAAATGGCAAGCGGTGGAGAACTACCGTCGGATATTGGGGGGCCCTTCCTGCCAGCGAGGCAGGAGGACGAGTCCTTCGCCGACTTCGCCTACAGGGTGCTCTGTGACGAACTGATCGTTTTGGACATCAAGCCTGGCGAACCATTGAATGACGAAGTGATTTCCAGGCGGCTCGGAGTGGGGAGGACGCCCATCCGGGAAGCCATGAAGCGCCTTGAGAGCGACCATCTGGTGGTGGCGTATCCCCGCCGGGGAACCTTCGCCGCAGGGGTGGACATCACGGATCTGGCTGAAATCTCCGAAATCCGGCAGCTTCTGGAGCCTGCGGCCGCCGCACGGGCAGCCCGGATGGCGTCGCCGCAGCTCCGGCGGGAGATCAGGGAATTTGCCACGGAAGTGGGCCAGCTCCTGCCAAGAACGCACTCCCAGCGGGACCTGATGCGCCTGGACATGCGGGTCCACCGGATGATCTACCGGGCCACAGGGAGCCGGCATCTTGAGGATGTCCTGATCCGGTACGACAACCTCGCGACGCGCATCTGGAGCCTTGTGCTGGAGAAACTTCCTCCGGTTTCCGAGCATATTGCCCAGCACATTGAGCTGCTCGAGTGCATCGCGGACGGGGATTCCGAAGCTGCTGCGCGGCTGACCACCAAGCATGTGACGGACTTTGAGAACCTCATCAGGGCCGTCCTGTAGCCCCCTGGCAGGACACGGCCTTCGCGCCCGTTCAGATCGCATGGATCTGCACGGGCGCGAAGACAACAACCGGTCCTAAGCGAAGCCGGGGAGCCTGCCGTGGATCACCCGGCGGTTCCCCGGACCAAGGCACGCGACTGTTCCCGCGCGGCCTCGGTGGTGTGCAGGAGAAGCAGGGACGTGGTGACGGAGCCGACGCCACCCGGAACTGGTGTCAGCGCCCCGGCGATACCCCGGACGCTGGCTTCGTCCACATCCCCCACGAGGGAACCGTCGGACAGGACGTTGGTGCCGACGTCGATCACAACAGCCCCGGAGGAAATGTGGCCGCCGTTCAGGAGGCCGGTACGCCCGGCGGCGACCACCACGACGTCGGCCGTCTTGGTGTATTTCTCCAGCGCCCCTGAGCGGGAGTGGCAGACGGTGACGGTGGCGTCGCGTTCCAGCAGCAGCAGGGACAGCGGTTTTCCGACGACGGCGGAGCGTCCAATCACGACGACGTTCCGGCCCGCCACCGGGATGTCGAAGTGGTCCAGGATCTCGGTGACGGCCCGTGCCGTGGCAGGGGCGAACGAGGGCTGGCCCACAGCCAGCCGGCCAAGGCTCAGAGGGTTCGCGCCATCGATGTCCTTCTCGGGGGCGATGTGCCCCACCAGCGCATCTGCGTCAACGCCGGGAGGCAATGGCGTCTGCAGGATGATGCCGTTGACGGTCGGCTCGGCGCTGAGGTCCTTCAGGACTGAGGCCAGAACCTGTCCTGTCGCGTCGTGGCCCAGGTCCACGATCCGGCAATTGATGCCCGCGCTTTCTGCAGCCCGTTCGATGGACCGCACATACCAGAGCGTGGAGCCGTCATCGGTGGCCACAACCACTGCAAGGGTGGGGCGCAGGCCATCAGTCTCGAGGTTCCGGGCTTCGTCGTTGGCCTTCTGCTGAATCAGCTTCGCCAGGTTTCGTCCGGAGAGGAGTGTGGTGCTCAACCGAGAATCCTTTCGCGTACGCGCTTCGCGAGCGAGTCGGCTGCCAGGATGACCTTTTCCTCGAGGCCATCGGTCTGGGCAGCCAGCCGGGAACGTGTTTCGGTGTCCTTGATGGCCACCACATTGATGTCGATGTTTACCCGTGCAGTGGTGGCGGCTGCCCGGGCTGCGTCGACGGCGGCGGCGACGTCGCTGATCACGTTGGCGTTGGCTACCTCGAATAGTTCCGTGGCAAGATCCACAACGGCGCCGGCCACGAGGATCAGTTGTGCCGGCGTTGTTGCGGCCTCGACGAGCGCGTCCTGGATGGACGCTGTCCGTGCAGCCTTGAGGTCGTCGGTACCGGCCGGGAGCTTGTACGCATCAATGACGCCTTGGAACGCGTGCTGGTCGGCGTCCGCGAGGCGCAGGGCCTGGGCCACCAGGCCGTCGGCGCTGCTGATGATCCTGGCGACGAGTTCGGCGTGCTGTTCGTATTTCGTGCCGGTGGTGTACCTGGCCACCATGGCCACAAGTGCCGCCCCCTGGGCGGCGTGGAGAGCCGCGGCTGCGCCGCCGCCTGGGGTGGGTTCACGCGAGGCAAGCCTGGCGAGGTAGCCGTTTATTGTTTCTGAACTGATCATGTGTCTTCCTGGGGCTGAAGCTCTAGTCGACTGGCCTGGGGCATGGGACGGGCCGCGGCCCGGACTCTGGTTGCGAGGAAATGAGTCCGGGCCGCATGCCTGTGAATGGTCGGCGGCTGTTAGCCGCGGAGCCGTGACATGGTGGGGTCGTACAGCGGATCCGCTGTGACCGTGGCCTGGATGCGCCGGCCAAAGTACTCGATTTCAACCGAGTCACCAACAGAGACGGCGGCGGGCAGGTACGCGTAGGCAATTGGCTTGGCGACGGTGTAGCCATAAGCGGCGCTGGTGACGTAGCCAACTGCCTGGTCCTTGTAGAAGACAGGTTCCTTGCCCAGCACGATGCTGCGGCCGTCGTCGACCGTCAGGCAGCGAAGGCGGCGGGCGGAGTTTTCCTCGGTCCGGCCTTCCAGTGCTGCCTTGCCGACGAAGTTTTCCTTGGTCATCTTCACGGCGAAACCGAGTCCCGCTTCCAGCGGGTCGTGCTCGGTGGTCATGTCGGTGCCCCACGAACGGTAGCCCTTTTCCAGGCGCAGTGAGCTGAACGCGGCGCGGCCGGCAGCGATCACGCCGAACGGCTGCCCTGCCTTCCACAGTGCGTCCCACAGGCGCTGGCCGTTGTCCGCGCTGGTGTACAGTTCCCAGCCCAGCTCGCCGACGTAGGACAGCCGCATTGCGGTGACAGTGACGCCGCCGATGACAACCTTCTTGGCCCGAAAGTAGCGGAGGCCGTCGTTGGAGAAGTCGTCGCTGCTGACCGTGCTGATCAGGTCCCGGGCGAGGGGTCCCCACAAGCCGATGCAGCATGTCCCGCCGGTGGTGTCGCGCACCTGGACCCAGTCGCTGGCGGTTCCGTTTTCCGTCTGGTGGCGTGCGGCCCGCTCAAAGTAGGCCGTGTCGATGTTTCCATTGGCGCCGAGCTGGAAGGTGTCTTCGCTCAGGCGGGCCACGGTGATATCGCTTCGGATCCCGCCGGCGTGGTCCAGCAGGAGGGTGTAGGTGACGGCCCCCGGCTTCTTGGTCATGTCGGCGGTAGTCAGCTCCTGCAGCAGCTTCAGTGCTCCGGGGCCGGAGACCTCGAGGCGCTTGAGCGGGGTCATGTCGTACATAGCCACCGCGGTGCGGGTCTTCCAGGCTTCGGCGGCGGCGATGGGCGAGCTGAACATCCCGGACCAGGCGTCACGTGCCGGCGGCTGCCATTCGTCAGGCATCTCCTTGAGCAGTTCAGCGTTGGCTTCGAACCAGTACGGACGTTCCCATCCGGCGCCCTCCAGGAAGTAGCCGCCCAGCTGCTTGTGGCGGGCGTGGAACGGGCTGACGCGCAGATTCCGCGGAGAGAGCTTTGGCTGCAGCGGGTGCAGGACGTCGTAGATTTCCACAAAGTTCTGCTGGGACGTTTCGCTGACGTATTCGGGAGTCAGCTGGACCTCTTCGAAGCGGTGGATGTCGCAGTCACCAAGATCAATGCTGGACTTGCCGGTGGTCAGCAGTTCCGCAACGGCGCGGGCAATGCCGGCGGAGTGGGTCACCCACACGGCCTCAGCCACATAGAAGCCGTCCACTTCCTTCGATTCGCCCACCAGGGAGCCGCCGTCCGGGGTGAAGGAGAAGATGCCGTTGAAGCCATCCTCGATCTCGCTTTCGCGGAGGGCCGGCAGCAGTTGCTTGGTGGCTTCCCACGCAGGAAGGAAGTCCTCCAGGGTGAAGTCCAGGCGCGAAGGCATGTTGTGTTCGCTGATGCTGCTGGGCTCGTAGCTGCCCAGTTCGTCAAGATCCACGGGCATGGGGCGGTGCGCGTAGGAACCAATGCCGTAACGCTCGCCGTGTTCGCGGTAGTAGAGGTCCTGGTCCTGGTGGCGCAGGATGGGCAGCGAAGCGCCGTTGGGCAGTTCGTTCTTGCCCTGCTGTGCCGGTACGGCAGTGGTCTTGACGTACTGGTGGGCCAGCGGGAGGAGCGGGACGGACATTCCGATCATCTCGCCGATCTTGGCGCCCCAGAAGCCGGCGCAGGAAACCAAGATGTCCGCGGGGATGACGCCTTCAGCGGTCTGCACTCCTGTGACCCGGCGGTTGGACTGTTCGATTCCGGTGACCTCGGTGTTGCCGATGTACTTAACCCCGGCGGCTTCCGTGCGCTTGATGAGCAGCTGAACGGCGCGGGCGGCGTTGGCCAGACCATCGCTAGGGACATGGAGGCCACCCAGGATGTCTTCCTCATTGATGAGCGGGTAGAGCTCCTTGCATTCCTCGCGGGAAAGGATCTTGCCGTCGATGCCCCACGCGGCGGCATAGCCCAGCTTCCGCTTCAGGTCCGCGAGGCGGGTCTCGGTGGTGGCAACTTCCAGACCGCCGACCTGGTTGAAGCAGCTGACGCCGTCTTCGCTCAGGGACAGGAGCTTCTCAACCGTGTACTTGGCGAAGGCAGCCATGGTCTTTGAAGGGTTCGTCTGGAAAACGAGGCCGGGGGCGTGCGACGTGGAGCCTCCAGGCATATTCAGGGGACCCTGGTCCAGGACGGTGATGTTGTTCCAACCCCGCGCGACGAGTTCGTCCGCCAGGTTCGTGCCGACGATTCCCGCTCCAATAATGACAATGCTTGGCGTCGAAGCCATGTGGTTTCTCCTGCTGATTTTCGTGTGTTGTCTTTGCTGATGTGGGGGTCGTGCTTACCGGAACACGACAGTGCTGGTTTGGTCCAGCAACACACGGTGTTCGCAGTGCCACCGCACGGCGCGGGACAGTGCCAGCGCTTCCGCATCCTGTCCGACTGTTGACAGCGCGGTGGGACCGTAGCTGTGGTCCACCCGGATGACTTCCTGTTCGATGATTGGCCCTTCATCGAGTTCAGCCGTCACGTAGTGGGCGGTGGCACCTACCAGTTTGACGCCACGGTCGTACGCCTGGTGGTACGGGCGCGCTCCCTTGAATCCAGGAAGGAAGGAGTGGTGGATGTTGATGGCCCGGCCTTCAAGGGAGCGGCAGAGGTCATCGGAGAGCACCTGCATGTACCGGGCGAGCACAACGAGGTCAATGTTGTGCTCGTCGACGAGGTCCAGCAGTCGCTGTTCGGCGGCTGCCTTCGTCTCCGGGGTCACGGGCAGGTAGACAAAGGGCAGGCCGGCGGCTTCGGCCATGGCCCGGTGGGTTTCATGATTGGACACCACGAGGACGATGTCGCCGCCGAGGCTGCCGCCGCGCCAGCGGAAGAGCAGGTCATTCAGGCAGTGGCCGAACTTGGACACCATGACCAGAACGCGCTGTTTGGTCTGGTCATGGAAGCTGAACTTCATCTCGAAGCGGTCCGCGATGGAATTGAACTCCGCCTGGAGCCGCTCCGGCGTGTACTCGGGGGAACCCGAGAATGCGGTGCGCAGGTGCAGCGTCTCGCGGAGCCCGTCGTCGAACTGTTGGTGCTCGTCGATGTTGAAGCCACGTTCGAAGAGAAAGGTGGTGACTGCTTGGACAATACCGGCACGTTCGACGCACGACAGTGTGAGTACGAACTTCTGGGCCTTGTCCTTCACACGGGGGTCGGTTTGAGTGAGCGTGCTGGTTGATGAGTCTGTTGCCATAAGGGTCATGTCTCCTCCTTTGGGTATCCTCAGTTAGATATATTCCAAAAACATCAACTGATATATTAGGGTTGGGAATCAGCGTATACTGGTCAGTGGGCGAGGTCAATAGCCTATTTGGTGAATGGAAAGGGGGCCGGGCTATGGCTGTTGAAGCGTTGGCGATCGTGGCAGATGGAGTCAAGAAGTCGTTGGCGGACGTGGCGTACGAGCGCATCCGCGACCGGCTGCTCATGCTGGAGATCAAACCCGGCGATCTTCTCAACGACGACCACCTCGCCAGGGATCTCGGCATGGGGCGGACTCCGGTGCGGGAAGCCTTGAAGCGGCTCGAGCTCGACCGCCTGGTGGTTTCGTATCCGCGCAGAGGCACTTTTGCGACCCGCGTGGAGGTGACCGACCTTGCTTTCATTTCAGAAATCCGGACGCAGCTTGAGCCGCTCGCCGCGTCCCGTGCCGCCCGGGTGGCCACGGAACGGCAGCGGGAGAAGTTGCGGGCTGTGATGCGGGCTGTTGAATCCTTCGATACCCATGCGGCCTCCGTCGTTGAAACCCTGCGCCTTGATGCGCGTGTCCATCAGGGCATCTACGCGGCTGCGGCCAACCCCCACCTCGAGGACGTGCTGATCCGGTACGACAATCTCGCCACCCGCATCTGGTGCATGGTTCTGGATCGCCTTCCCGATCTTTCCCGCCACGTGCATGAGCACCTGGACCTGCTCGGCGCAGTGATTGACGGCGATGAGGCACGGGCCGCTGATCTGGCAAGGAGCCACGTCAGTGGCTTCGAGGATGCCGTCCGCAAGGCGCTCTTCACCTGATCCAAGCCGGACCTCGCAAACTTTCCACCGGAAGCGCGGCACTCCAGCCGCGCTTCCGGCGCCTCTGGGATGGCTTGAAAAATCTGTTGACACCCACCTGACTCAATAGCATACTTGAGTCACGAAACTAATATATCAACAGGATATTAGATAGCAGAGGAGAAAAGATGGTCGACGTTCTGACCCGTACGCTCGCAGAGACCGATCCTGCGATCCACGCAGCCGTTCAGCAGGAGCTCCTGCGCCAGCAGGGCACGCTGGAAATGATCGCCTCCGAAAACTTCGCGCCGACCGCCGTCATGGAGGCGCAAGGATCCGTCCTGACCAACAAGTACGCCGAAGGCTACCCGGGCAAGCGCTACTACGGCGGCTGCGAACACGTTGACGTGGTTGAGCAGCTGGCCATCGACCGTCTTAAGTCATTGTTCGGCTCCGAGTTCGCCAATGTGCAGCCCCACTCCGGCGCCCAGGCCAACGCCGCGGCGATGTTCGCCCTGATCCAGCCCGGCGACACCATCCTGGGGCTGAACCTCGCCCACGGTGGCCACCTGACCCACGGCATGAAGATCAACTTCTCCGGCAAGCTCTACAAAGTAGTCCCGTACGGAGTCGGCGAAGTCACCCATACCATTGACATGGCCGAGGTTGAGCGCCTGGCCGTTGAGAACAAGCCGAAGCTCATCGTGGCCGGCTGGTCCGCCTACTCGCGGCAGCTGGACTTCGCCGAATTCCGCCGTATCGCGGACCTGGTAGGCGCCTACCTGATGGTGGACATGGCCCATTTCGCCGGCCTGGTGGCCGCAGGGCTTCACCCCAGCCCCGTGCCTCACGCCCACATCGTCACAAGCACCACCCACAAGACCCTTGGGGGTCCGCGCGGTGGCGTGATCCTGACCAACGACGCCGACATCGCCAAGAAGGTCAATTCCGCGGTGTTCCCCGGACAGCAGGGCGGCCCGCTGGAGCACGTCATTGCCGCGAAGGCGGTGGCGTTCAAACTCGCCGCTGAGCCGGAGTTCCGCGACCGCCAGGAACGCACCCTGGAAGGCGCCCGCATCATCGCAGAACGCATGCTGGCTGCCGATGTTGCAGAGTCCGGCGTGACCGTCGTCAGCGGTGGCACCGACGTGCACCTGGTCCTGGTTGATCTGCGCAATTCGGAACTGGACGGCCAGCAGGGCGAAGACCGTCTCCACCGGATCGGCATCACGGTCAACCGCAACGCCGTGCCGTTCGACCCGCGTCCGCCGATGATCTCTTCCGGCCTTCGTATCGGCACGCCGGCACTGGCCACGCGTGGATTCGGGAAGGCAGAGTTCGCCGAGGTCGCGGACATTATCGCCGCGGCACTCAAGCGCGAGTTCAGCGACGAGGCTGTGGCTGAACTGCGGCAGCGGGTTGAAATCCTAGCCGGAAAGTTCCCGCTCTACCCCAATCTCTCCTTTGACGCGAACGAGGTGGCATGATGACTGATCTGCTTCCGGAGCACCCGGAATTCCTCTGGCACAACCCGGACCCGAAGCCTTCCTACGACGCAGTCATCGTTGGTGGCGGCGGGCACGGTCTGGCCACGGCCTACTTCCTGGCCAAAAACCACGGCATGACCAACATTGCCATCCTCGAAAAGGGCTGGCTGGCCGGCGGCAATATGGCCCGGAACACCACCATCATCCGGTCCAACTACCTCTGGGACGAGAGCGCGGCTATCTATGAGCACGCCCTCAAGCTCTGGGAAGTCCTGCCGGAGGAGCTCGAATATGACTTCCTCTTCAGCCAGCGCGGTGTGATGAACCTCGCCCACACCCTGGGTGACGTCCGTGAAAGCATGCGGCGGGTGGGCGCGAACAAACTCAACGGAGTGGACGCCGAGTGGCTGGACCCGCAGCAGGTCAAGGAACTCTGCCCCATCCTGAACATCAACGACGACATCCGCTACCCCGTCATGGGCGCCACGTACCAGCCGCGGGCAGGCATCGCCAAGCATGACCACGTGGCCTGGGCCTTCGCCCGCAAGTGCGACGAACTGGGCGTGGACATCATCCAGAACTGCGAAGTCACCGGCTTCGTCAAGGACGGTAACCGGGTCACCGGCGTCAAGACCAACCGCGGCACCATCAACACCGAAAAGGTGGGCCTTTGCGCCGCCGGGCACAGCTCGGTCCTGGCCGAAATGGCCGGCTTCCGGCTCCCCATCCAGTCACACCCGCTCCAGGCACTGGTCTCCGAACTGCACGAACCTGTCCACCCCACCGTGGTCATGTCGAACCACGTGCACGTCTACGTCTCCCAGGCCCACAAGGGTGAACTGGTGATGGGCGCCGGAGTGGACTCCTACAACGGCTACGGCCAGCGCGGCTCGTTCCATGTGATCGAGCACCAGATGGCGGCCGCCGTCGAGCTCTTCCCGATCTTTGCCCGTGCGCACGTACTCAGGACCTGGGGCGGCATCGTTGATACGACGCTGGACGCCTCCCCCATCGTGGGCAACACCCCGGTGGAGAACATGTTCGTGAACTGTGGCTGGGGCACCGGCGGCTTCAAGGGCACCCCGGCCGCGGGCCTCACCTTTGCCCACACCATCGCCACGGGAACGCCGCACGAACTGAACAAGCCGTTTGCGCTGGAGCGGTTCGAAACCGGCGCCCTGATCGACGAGCACGGCGCAGCCGCCGTGGCCCACTAGAAGAGAGTCCGGACATGCTCCTCATTTCATGCCCCAACTGCGGCTCCCGCGACGAGACCGAGTTCCACTACGGCGGCCAGGCCCACGTGGCCTATCCGGAAAACCCGAACGAACTGAACGACCGCGAATGGGCCCAGTTCCTGTTCTACCGCGAAAACACCAAAGGTATTTTCGCGGAGCGTTGGCTGCACAGCACCGGATGCCGCCAGTGGTTCAACATGCTCCGCGACACCGTCACCTACGACATCCAGGCCGTCTACCCGATGGGCACACCCCGGCCCGACGTGACAGTCCCGGCCGGCGCCGAATCCGGCACTGCGAGCCTCGCCGCTGACAGCACCACCACCGGCACCGCGGCGCCCAGCACCGCCACGACAAGCATCGCCGCCAGCACCTCATCTCCCAGCACCACCGCCCCGAAGGGAGCAACCAAGTGACTTCCCAGAACGCCCGCCTCGCCGCCGGCGGACGCATCGACCGCACCATCTCCTGGCGATTCACCGTGGACGGCGAGGAATTCACCGGCCACCCCGGCGACACACTCGCCTCGGCCCTGCTCGCAAACGGCCGGATCGCCGCCGGCAACTCGCTCTACGAGGACCGCCCCCGCGGCATCATGTCCGCCGGCGTTGAGGAATCCAACGCACTGGTCCGCGTTGAAGCCAGGTTCCCGGGCCACGTGGCCGAGTCCATGCTTCCCGCCACCACCGTCACCCTGGTGGACGGCCTGGCCGCAGGCATGCTGAACGGCCTGGGCAAGCTGGACCCGGAAGATGACCGTGCGGAGTACGACAAGAAGTACGTCCACACCGACGTCCTGATCATCGGCGGTGGCCCTGCCGGCCTGGCCGCGGCCCGTGAAGCGGTCCGCACCGGCGCCCGCGTGATCCTGATGGATGACCAGCCCGAACTGGGCGGCTCCCTCCTGTCCGGGTCCACGGCCCCCGGCCTTGCCGAGACCATCGACGGCAAGCCGGCCCTGGAGTGGGTGGCCGACGTGGAAGCCGAACTGGTTTCCGGGGCCGAGTCCACGGTCCTGAACCGCACTACGGCTTTCGGCGCCTACGACGCCAACTACGTCATTGCGGTCCAAAACCGCACCGACCACCTGTCCAGCCCGGCAGCGCCCGGCGTTTCCCGGCAGCGGATTTGGCACGTACGTGCTAATCAGGTGGTGCTGGCCCCCGGCGCCCACGAGCGTCCCCTGGTCTTCGAGAACAACGACCGTCCCGGCATAATGCTGGCCTCCGCCGTCCGCAGCTACCTCAACCGTTACGCCGTCGCCGCTGGCCAGCGCGTGGTCATCAGCACCACCAACGACAGCGCCTACGCGCTCGCCGCGGACCTGCGGGCCGCCGGCGTCAAGGTGGCGGCCGTGGTCGACGCCCGCCCCGCCCTCACGCAGGTGGCAGCAGCCGCTGTCGAATCCGGCACCCGGGTCCTGATCGGCAGTGCCGTTGCCAACACAGCGGCCGGCGATGACGGCCGGCTGTTCGCCGTCACCGTCCGCAGCATCAACGACGACGGCGAACTCACCTCCGGCGTCGAAGAGATCGCCTGCGACCTTCTGGCAGTCTCCGGCGGCTGGAGCCCGCTGGTGCACCTCCACTCCCAGCGGCAGGGCAAGCTGCGCTGGGACGATGAACTGGCCGCTTTCGTGCCAAGCACCATAGTTCCGAACCAGCAGACCATCGGCTCCGGACGCGGCAGCTTCGAACTTGCCGACGTCCTTGCCGAGGGCATTTCCGCCGGCGCCGCCGCGGCCATCGCCGCGGGATTCGCGTCGGAAACCAAACCGTCAGTCCTCGGCGAACCGAAAGCTTCGGGTCCGACCCGCCAGCTCTGGCTGGTACCGGGCCAGGACGGCACCCCGGATGACTGGCACCACCACTTCGTGGACTTCCAGCGGGACCAGTCAGTGGCTGACGTGCTGCGGTCCACCGGTGCCGGCATGCGGTCCGTGGAGCACATCAAGCGGTACACCTCCATCAGCACCGCCAACGACCAGGGCAAGACCTCCGGCGTCAACGCGATCGGCGTCATCGCCGCCGCGCTCCGGAGCGCTGGCGAAGCGTCCCGCGGCATCGGCGACATCGGCACCACCACGTACCGGGCACCGTTCACTCCGGTGGCATTCGCAGCACTGGCCGGACGCCAGCGCGGCGAGCTGTTCGACCCCGCCCGCGTCACGTCGATCAACCCGTGGCACGTGGCCCAGGGCGCACTGTTCGAGGACGTGGGGCAGTGGAAGCGCCCCTGGTACTACCCGCAGACCGGGGAAGACATGGACGCGGCGGTGCTGCGCGAATGCGCTGCCGTCCGCGACTCCGTCGGGTTCATGGATGCCACCACCCTCGGCAAGATCGAAATCCGCGGCAAGGATGCCGGTGAGTTCCTCAACCGGATCTACACCAACGCGTTCAAGAAGCTCGCCCCGGGTTCGGCCCGCTACGGCGTGATGTGTATGGCGGACGGCATGATCTTCGACGACGGCGTGACCCTGCGCCTGGACGATGACCGTTACTTCATGACCACCACCACCGGCGGCGCCGCGAAGGTGCTGGACTGGCTGGAGGAATGGCTGCAGACCGAGTGGCCCGAGCTCGACGTGCACTGCACCTCGGTGACCGAACAGTGGTCCACCATTGCCGTCGTCGGGCCTAAATCCCGCGCGGTCCTGGCCAAGGTGGCCCCCGAACTCGCCAAGGACGGCGGGCTGGAAGCCGACGCCTTCCCGTTCATGACCTTCCGCGAAACCACCCTCGCCTCAGGCGTGCAGGCCAGGGTCTGCCGGATCTCCTTCTCCGGCGAACTGGCCTACGAGATCAACGTGCCGTCCTGGTACGGGTTGAACACCTGGGAAGCCGTGGCCGCGGCGGGCGCCGAATTCAACATCACCCCCTACGGCACCGAAACCATGCACGTGCTCCGCGCCGAAAAGGGCTATCCGATCGTCGGGCAGGACACCGACGGCACCGTCACCCCGCAGGATGCGGGCATGGAATGGGTGGTCTCCAAGGCAAAGGACTTCATCGGTAAGCGCTCCTACGCCCGGGCCGATGCCCGGCGCGAGGACCGCAAGCACCTGGTCAGCGTCCTGCCCGTGGACGGCACCATCCGGCTGCCCGAAGGCACCCAGCTCGTGGAAAAGGGCATCAGCACCAGCCCCGCCTACGGCCCAGTCCCCATGGAGGGATTCGTCACCTCGAGCTACCACAGCGCCGCCCTGGGCCGCTCATTTGGGCTGGCACTGATCAAGAATGGCCGCAACCGCATCGGCGAGACCCTGGTGGCCGCAGCCGGCGACCGACTGGTTGATGTTGTTGTCGCAGAAACCGTACTTTTTGACCCCGAAGGGACCCGCAAAGATGGTTAATTCAGCAGCACTCGAAGGCATCAATGGACTCCGGGACATCCGCCGGAGCCCCGCCTCCCACCTGGCCCCGGCACTGGTGGCAGGCTCCGTCCAGGGCAAGGTTGTCCTGGCCGAGGGCCCCTTCCAGACCATGGCCGGGATCCGCGTGGACCCGCGCTCCGAGGAAGGGGCACGGATCGCTGCTGTTGCCGGCGGCTTGCCGGCACGCTGCGGCCACGTGGGCGGCGCCGACGGCGTCAGCGTCCTCTGGCTGGGACCGGCGGAGTTCCTGGTGGTTGCACCCGAAGAGGCCCATGACTCCCTGGGCGGCAACCTCCTCGGGTCCCTCACCGAAGCGCTGGGTGACGCCCCCGGCCAGGTGGTGGACCTGTCCGCCAACCGCACCACGTTTGAACTGTCCGGTCCCCGCGCCCGGGCCGTCCTGGAAAAAGGCTGCGCCCTTGACCTGCACCCGCGCAGCTTCACCCCGGGAACCGCCCTGAACACCGAGGTGGGCAACATCCCGGTGGTGCTGCAGAAGACCGGGGAGGAAAGCTTCCGGCTTTTCCCCCGCGCCTCCTTCGCAGACTTCCTGGGCCGGTGGCTCCTCGATGCAATGCGCGAGTATGCCTCGCCAGAGGTCCCCTAAGTGGCACTCAGCGTCCTGGACCTCTTCTCCGTCGGTATCGGGCCCTCGTCGTCGCACACGGTGGGCCCGATGCGGGCGGCGAAGCTCTTCGCCGACGGACTCAAGGGCGACGGGCTGCTGAGCGCCACCAGGCGCGTGCAGGCTGAGCTGTTCGGTTCGCTGGGTGCCACCGGGCGGGGCCATGGCTCGGACAAGGCCGTGGTCCTGGGCTTCAAAGGACTGGACCCGGAAACCGTGGACACCGCAACGGCGGACGACCTGGTGGCTGCCGCGGCCCTCGACGCCGAACTCCTGGTGGGTGGCCACCACCGGGTGGACTTTAACTGGGACGAGGACGTGGTGCTGCACCGGCGCAAGTCCCTCCCGGCCCACCCCAACGGTATGACCTTCCGTGCCCTGGACCACGCCGGGGCGGTGCTGAGCGAACGGAGTTTCTACTCGATCGGCGGCGGCTTTGTGGTGGACGGCGATGCCGGCGGCGAAGACAGGGTGGTGGCGGACTCCACCGTCCTCCCCTACCCCTTCACCACCGCCGACGAACTCCTGGCGATCTGCAAGCGCGAGGGCATGTCCATCTCCGACGTGATGCTCGCCAACGAACTCACATGGCGCAGCGAAGCGGAACTCCGGGAAAAACTGTTGGCACTCTGGGCAGTCATGCGCGAATGTGTGGACAACGGTTGCGCCGCGGAAGGGATTCTTCCAGGCGGCCTTAACGTCAGGCGACGGGCGCCGTCGTTGTTCCAAACCCTGACGGCAGACACCGGAGTGACTGACCCGCTCCGGGCGATGGAGTGGGTGAATCTGTTCGCTCTGGCCGTGAACGAGGAAAATGCCGCTGGCGGCCGGATCGTCACCGCACCTACGAACGGCGCGGCCGGCATCGTCCCCGCGGTGTTGCATTACTACGTGAAGTTCGTGCCCGGCGCCAACGACGACGGCGTGGTTCGTTTCCTGCTGGCCGCCGCCGCAGTCGGAATTCTGTTCAAGATCAACGCCTCCATCTCCGGTGCGGAGGTTGGGTGCCAGGGCGAGGTGGGCTCGGCCTGCTCCATGGCGGCCGCAGGCCTGTGCGAAGTCCTCGGCGGAACGCCCGAGCAGGTGGAGAACGCCGCCGAAGTAGGGATCGAACACAACCTCGGCCTGACCTGCGACCCCGTAGGCGGCCTGGTACAGATTCCATGCATCGAACGGAACGCCATCGCCAGCGTCAAAGCCATCAACGCCGCGCGGCTGTCCCTCCATGGGGACGGCAGCCACAAAGTGTCCCTGGACAAAGCGATCAAGACCATGCGGGAGACCGGCGCCGACATGAAAAGCAAATATAAGGAGACGTCCCGGGGTGGCCTTGCGGTAAACGTCATCGAATGCTGACTCGGTGAAATACGTCTGGCCCCGGGTGTGCACATGCCCCCCGGGGCCAGTCCCTTAACTCGAATGCCTGGCTTCGCAGGCGCCCCGTCCCCTTGGAGCAAGAAGTGACCTTAAAACGACTCCCCTACGAACATGTCGCTGTTACGGGCAGCAACCGCGTCAAGCGCGGCATGGCTGAGATGCTCAAGGGCGGCGTCATCATGGACGTCGTCAACGTTGAACAGGCCCGCATCGCCGAAGACGCCGGTGCCGTTGCAGTGATGGCGCTGGAACGCGTTCCGGCCGATATCCGTGCCCAGGGCGGCGTGTCCCGCATGTCGGACCCGGACATGATCGACAAGATCATCGCAGCCGTCTCCGTCCCGGTCATGGCCAAGGCCCGGATCGGCCACTTCGTGGAGGCCCAGGTCCTGCAGTCGTTGGGCGTGGACTACATCGACGAGTCCGAGGTCCTGACCCCGGCCGACTACGTCCACCACATCGACAAATGGAACTTCACCGTTCCCTTCGTCTGCGGCGCCACGAACCTCGGTGAGGCGCTGCGCCGCATCAACGAAGGCGCGGCCATGATCCGTTCCAAGGGTGAGGCCGGCACCGGCGACGTCTCCAACGCCACCGGCCACATGCGCCAGATCCGCGCAGAGATCGCCAAGCTCGCGGCCCTGCCCGAGGACGAGCTCTACGTCGCGGCCAAGGAGCTGCAGGCCCCGTACGAACTGGTCAAGGAAGTCGCAACCACCGGCAGGCTCCCCGTGGTGGTGTTCACCGCCGGCGGCATCGCCACCCCGGCCGACGCTGCGATGATGATGCAGCTCGGCGCCGACGGCGTGTTCGTCGGCTCCGGCATCTTCAAGTCCGGCAACCCGGCCCAGCGTGCTGCCGCCGTCGTCAGGGCTACTGCCTATTATGACGACCCGGACGTCATCGCCAAGGTCTCCCGCGGCCTGGGCGAAGCCATGGTGGGCATCAACGTGGACGAGATCCCGCAGCCGCACCGCCTCGCCGAGCGCGGCTGGTAAAGCGGAGTGGATTTCAGGTCCGGGTCCAGGCAGCAGTGCCTTGGGAGTTATTTCCTTGGTTCCCGGCTGCCCGTATGGTTGCCGCGGGCCGGAACGGGTACAACTGAGTGATGACGACTTCGCCCCTGGTGTTGGGCCCCATGATGCGGTACGTGGACGAGACTTCTGCCAGCATCTGGGTGGAGACCCGGGGCGATTCCCGTGTTTCCGTCCGGGCCGGTGACCGCAGCTGGGAGGCCCGGACCTTCGCCGTGCACGGCCACCACTATGCCCTGGTGGAGGCGGACGGGATGGAGCCGGGATCAGTGCTGCCCTACACGCTGGACATCGATGGCGAACAGGTCTGGCCCGCTCCGGATTCCGGGTTTCCGCCGCCGGTAATCGCCACGCTGAAGCCCGGAAAACCGTTGCGCCTGGCCTTCGGCTCCTGCCGCACCAGCGTCCCGCACGACGCGACCGGCAACCGGACCCACGGCGTCGATTCGCTCCGTGCCTACGCGCTGGCGATGGCTTCCGACACTGACCTGCCGTGGCCGGACCTCGTCGCCTTCCTCGGGGACCAGGTGTACGCCGACCTGACCAGCGAGCAGATGCAGGAGTTCATCCGCGCCCGCCGGGACATCGAGGCACCGCCCGGCGAGGAGCTCAAGGACTACGAGGAATACGCCCACCTCTACAACCTCGCCTGGTCCGATCCGGCAAACAGGTGGCTGCTGTCCACCCTGCCCAGCGCCATGATCTTTGACGATCACGACATCCGCGACGACTGGAATGCATCGCTGAGCTGGAAGCAGAAGATGGAAGCCACCTCGTGGTGGCATGGGCGTATTGTCTCCGGGCTGGCCTCCTACTGGGTGTACCAGCATCTGGGAAACCTGTCCCCGCAGGAGCGGCGTGACGATGCCGTCTGGCAGTTGATCGCCGGGCACCGGAGCGAAGCCGAACCCGACGTCAGCGCCGAACTCGACAGTTTCGCGGAACGCGCGGACCGGGACCCGGAATCCTACCGGTGGAGCTTTTGCCGGGATTTCGGGGATACCAGGCTGATCGTGGTGGACTCACGCGCCGCAAGGAACCTGGCACCGGAACGCCGTGCCCTTCTTGACGATGCGGAAATGGCCTGGCTCGACGGCCGGATGCGCGGCGGATTCCGCCACCTGCTGGTGGCAACGTCACTGCCTTTCCTGCTTCCGATGGGCCTGCACCACGTCGAGTCGTGGAATGAGGCCGTGTCCGAAGGCGCGTGGGGGGAACGTCCCGCCCGGGCCGGCGAGAAGCTGCGCCAGGCCGTTGACCTGGAACACTGGGCCGCCTTCCAAAAAAGCTTCCGGCAGGTGGCTTTGATGGCGGCCGAGGTGGCCGATGGCAAACGCGGCCCGTCCCCGGAAACTGTCACCTTCCTGTCCGGGGACGTGCACTTCTCCTATGTGGCGGAGGTGGTGCGGTCCTCGGGCAGCCGGATCGTCCAGGCCGTCTGTTCCCCGATCCGCAACCCCCTTCCCCGCCTGATGAGGTACTTCGGGGCCGTCATGGCGTATGGCCTGGCGTCTCCGGTAGGTGCCTTGGTGGCCCGCTCGGCGCGGGTGCCGGACCCGCCGTTCCGCTGGAAACGCGTCGAGGGACCCTGGTTCAACAACAACCTGGCCAGCCTGGAGGTTGTTCCGGAGGGGCTGAAGCTGTGGTGGCAGACCGGCGTAGTGGACGCCGGTGATGAACTGCACCCGCGACTCGAACAAGTGGCATCCGTTACCGTGGCCTCCCGGGAGAAAGGCGGGAGGCCACCTGCCGGGAGGGGTCTGGACAGGCCCCACCGGCGCGCGGAACAAACCTAGCCAGCAAGACCTCCAACAGCCAGGGACACAGTACCTTCCAGGTACCGCACGCACGTGCCGGACAGCAGCGTGCGCTCCCCTTCCACGCGGCAGAGCACTGTGCCGCCGCGTGCCGAGAGCTGGCGGGCGGACAGGACCGTGCTGCCCAGCCTGCCGGCCCAGAGCGGTGCCAGCTGGGAGTGCGCCGAACCGGTCACTGGGTCCTCATCGATACCCGCACGGGCGCCGAAGAACCGTGAGACGAAGTCGTGGCCGGTCCCGTTACCCGCCGCGGTGACGACGACGCCCCGCACCGGCAGTTTCGCAAGCGCCCCGAAGTCAGGGCTCAGGTTGCGCACGGTCTCGGCATCCCTGACGACATGGATGAGGTCGGTTGCCAGGAAAGCCTCGAGGGCCGGGACCCCGAGGGCTTCTGATACGGAGGGGTCCACGGCCACCGGTTCGGGCATCTCGGACGGGAAGTCCAGGATGTAGCCGTCGCCGTCGCGTTCCACAAAAAGCCAGCCACTGCGGCTCCAGAACTGCAGCCGCTTGGCGTCCGGGTGGACGTCGGTGAAGAGGTACGACGCCGTGGCCAGCGTCGCGTGCCCGCAGAGGTCTACTTCAATGGCGGGCGTGAACCAGCGGAGGTGGTAGGCCGGCTGTGACAGGTCGAAGGCAGGGGCCTCGGCGGGGATATCCGCCACGATGAAGGCCGTCTCGGAGAGGTTGTTCTCCACGGCGAGCAGTTGGAGGACGCCGTCTTCCAACCAGCTTTCCAGGGGCATCACGGCTGCAGGGTTGCCTTCGAAGGGCTGGGTGGCGAACGCATCGATCTGGATCAGGGGTATGTGCATGCCATCCACCGTAGCGGCGAACTGGACTGGAAAAATATAGCCAGTTTGCGAAAGTGGCCTGCCGTCGGCGGCTCGGGCTCAGCCGCCGGCGCTCTGCACCGACTCAGCAGATTCCACTGGGTCCGCCAGCGGTGCCGGGGTTTCCCGCTCGGCCCCGATGGTGGTGTCGTCGCCGTGGCCTGTGCGGACCACGGTCTCGGGAGGCAGTGTCAGGAGCCGTTCCCGGATGGAGGCCAGGATGGTGGGGTAGTGGCTGTAGGACCTTCCAGTGGCGCCTGGCCCGCCGTTGAAAAGTGTGTCCCCGGCGAAGACCGTTCCCTCGCTTTCGAGGTAGAAGCAGGTGGAGCCGGGGGAGTGGCCGGGCGTGTGGATTGCTCGCAGCGTTGCGCCGCCAACCGCGAACACCTCGCCGTCGCTGATGCTGTTATCTGGCAGCGCCCGAGATGACCAGCTTCTCGATGGTGACTGTCATGAGAGCTCCTTCAGAGACTGAATTTCAACCACGGAGCGCAGGACCTTGCCTTCGTGCATCTTGGCGAAGGCCTCCTCCACCTGGTCGATGGTGATGCGCTCGGTGACGAAGGCGTCCAGGTCCAGGTTGCCCTGCTTGTAGTGCGCCACCAGCATCGGGAAATCACGGGAGGGCAGGCAGTCCCCGTACCAGGAGGACTTCAGGGACCCGCCGCGGCCAAAGACATCCAGGAGCGGCAGTTCAAGTTTCATCTCCGGCGTTGGAACGCCTACCAGCACCACCCGGCCGGCGAGGTCGCGGGCGTAGAACGCCTGCTTGTACGTTTCGGGGCGTCCGACGGCGTCAATCACCACGTCCGCTCCGTTGCCGCCGGTGAGCTCCCGGATTTTCTCCACAGGGTCCGTCGTGGAGGAGTCCACGCCGTGGGTGGCCCCGAGGGTCCTGGCCATGGCCACCTTGTTGGCGTCGATGTCCACGGCGATGATGGTGGTGGCCCCGGCCAGCCTGGCGCCGGCGATCGCGGCGATGCCCACCCCGCCGCAGCCGATCACCGCCACCGATTCGCCGCGCTTGACCTCGCCGGTGTTGATGGCCGCGCCGATGCCGGCCATCACGCCGCAGCCGAGCAGCCCGATGGCGGCGGGATCGGCGTCGTCGTCAATCTTGGTGCACTGCCCGGCGGCGACCAGGGTCTTTTCCGCGAAGGCGCCGATGCCCAGCGCAGGGGAGAGTTCCGTGCCGTCCTCAAGCGTCATCTTCTGCGTCGCGTTGTGGGTGTTGAAGCAGTACTGCGGCTGGCCCTTGGCGCAGGCACGGCATTCGCCGCACACGGCACGCCAGTTCAGGATCACGCGGTCGCCGGGGGCCACCTCGGTGACGCCGGGACCGACGGCGCTGACCACACCGGTGGCCTCATGGCCCAGCAGGATGGGGAAATCGTCGGTGATGCCGCCCTGCTTATAGTGCAGGTCGGTATGGCAGACGCCGCACGTGAGGACGTCCACCAGGGCCTCGCCCGGCCCCGGATCCGGCACCAGGATGGTCTCCACCGAGACCGGCGCATTCTTTTCCTTGGCAATGACTGCCTTGACTCTGTGAACCATTAGCTGGTGTTCCTTTCCTGAGCCCAGGGACTCCTGGGCGACGGCGCTCCGGACAATCCAGCCGACCGTGGGGTTCAAAAAGTTCTCACGCGGCAGCTCCGTGCCCCTCAATCGCTGGTTGCCGGGCTGGATTTATTGCGTATTACACAACACGATGCACATGGCGCGTACTCAAAAATATGTCAGCAGTCATGAAGGGTGTCAATAGAACGCTCTTGTGCTGCGTTCTGCCGGCGTCCGAGCGAGGGTATGGATGCGTGCCATTACCGCAACATGTTGTCATTCTACGCAACCGAGCGCCTTGTTGTCTCTGACAGCGCGCCACTGGGTAGTCGGATGCTGTTCTCACGTGAACCCTGTGACGATCCGCAAAATAGCCATTGACTGTGTTGCTGATCACGCTTATTCTATTGCAACAGCGTTGCGCTGACTGCAACCCCAAACAAACTTGGTGGATACATGAGTAACGAAACTTCCTCTCCCGCTCGTGCGGGAGGCCGTGGCCCACAACCGCATGATGTAAACGACGGACACCGGGCCGGCCGCAGCACCATGAGCGGCCAGAATCTTGAACCCGCTGACAACGTGGTCAGCAAAGAAACGCGCCGCAGAGTCATTGCGGCCAGCTTCATCGGCAACTTCGTTGAATGGTTCGACTACGCCGTTTACGGCTATCTTGCCGTCACGATTGCCACGGTCTTTTTCCCTGAATCAGATCCCCAGACCGGGCTTCTGCTGACCTTCGCCCTATTTGCGATTTCATTCCTGGTGCGACCGCTCGGCGGGTTCGTCTGGGGCCACATCGGCGACAGGGTGGGCCGGCGGACGGCCCTCTCCCTTTCGATCTTGATCATGTCAGGAGCAACCTTCTGCATAGCCCTCATTCCGGGCTATGCCACGATCGGCATCTGGGCTCCCATCCTGCTTCTGGTCATCCGGGTAGCCCAGGGCTTCTCCGCCTCTGGTGAATACGCCGGAGCGTCGGCCTTTCTGGTCGAGTACGCTCCCGCCAACAAGCGCGGCCTATACGCCGCGGTTGTTCCCGCCAGTACCGCGGCCGGCCTGCTCCTCGGCTCCCTGATCGCAGGCCTGTTGACAGTGCTTCTGAGTTCCGATGCCATGCAGAGCTGGGGTTGGCGCCTGCCGTTCCTGCTCGCAGCCCCTATGGGATTGATCGGCCGCTACATCCGGACCAAGCTCGAAGACACCCCGGTGTTCCGCGAGCTGGCAGCGGAGGACGAGGCAATCAAGGCACCCGTGTCCAGCCTGTTCCGGAACCACTGGCGGCAGCTGCTGCAGGCCGTCGGCGCCGTGCTGCTCAACGCCGTCGGGTTCTACGTGATCCTCAGCTACATGCCCACCTATTTGTCCTCGGAGCTGGGCCTTGGCGAAACCGAATCGTTCCTTGCGACCACCATCGCACTGGTCACATACATCGGCTTTATCTTCCTGACCGGCATGCTTTCAGACCGGTACGGACGCAAGAAAGTGCTGATCAGTGCATCCATCGCCTTCATTGTGCTGACCGTGCCCGCCTTCGCACTGCTGGGAACCGGGAATTTCCTGGTCATCGTCCTCGTGCAGATCCTGCTGGGAGCGATGCTCACCCTCAATGACGGAACACTTCCCAGCTTCCTGGCGGAGATGTTCCCCACTCGCGTCCGCTACAGCGGCTTCGCGGTCAGCTTCAACCTCTCCAACGCCCTGTTCGGCGGAACTGCACCGTTCATGGCAACGCTCCTGATCGCTGCCACTGCCAGCGACCTCGCCCCGGCCTGGTACCTCGTCGCCGCGGCAGTCATCTCCCTGATCGCCGTTTCACTGTCCAGGGAAACCTGCAAAGAACCGCTGCGCCACGAATAGCCAACCTCTTTCAACAGCTTCCACCTCAAGCAAAACCGCACCACTGAAAGGCACCACCATGACCACCACAGCATCCGAGAACGCAACGTCCGTCGCCGAACTGGAGCGGCTCAAGGTCCTGAAGAACGGCGGGAAAGTCAGCCTCACCTTCTCTGACGCCGAGTTCGAGCGCCGTCTCGCCGGCCTCCGCCGCATCATGGCGGAGAAGGAGCTGGACGCCGTCGTCCTCACCAGCTACCACTCCATCAAGTACTACTCCGACTTCCTGTTCACCACGTTCGGCCGCCCCTACGCCATGGTGGTGACCAAGGACGACAACGTCACTGTTACGGCCAATATCGACGCCGGCATGCCCTGGCGCCGCAGCTTCGGCGACAACATCATCTACACGGACTGGCGCCGGGACAACTACATCTTCGCCATCCAGGAGGTCCTGCGGACCCGCGGCATCAGCCCGCGCCGGCTCGGCGTGGAAGACGACTCGCTGCCGCTGGATAACCGCAACAAGATCCAGGCCGCTTTCTCCGGCGCCACGCTCGTGGACATCGCCCAGGCCGCGATGCGCCAGCGCATGATCAAGTCAACGGAGGAAATCGAGGTCATCAAGCACGGTGCCCGGATCGGCGACCTCGGCGGCGAAGCCATCCGCAACGCCATCACCGCTGGCATCACGGAATACGAGGTGGCCCTGGTCGGCACTGAGGCCATGGTCCACGAGATCGCCCGGACGTTCCCCAACTCCGAAATCCGGGATACCTGGGTCTGGTTCCAGTCCGGCATCAACACCGACGGCGCCCACAACTGGGCCACCACCCGCAAGATCCAGGAACACGACATCCTGTCCCTGAACTGCTTCCCCATGACCTCCGGCTACTACACGGCCCTGGAGCGCACCCTGTTCTACGGTGAACCCGATGCCCGCTCCCTGGAACTGTGGAACATCAACGTTGAGGTCCACAAGCGCGGCTTGGAACTCATCAAACCCGGCGCGGTGTGCAAGGACATCGCCGCGGAGCTCAACGAAATCTACGTTGGCCACGGGCTCCTCGCCAACCGCACATTCGGCTACGGACACTCCTTCGGCGTCCTCAGCCACTACTACGGCCGCGAAGCCGGACTGGAACTCCGCGAGGACATCGACACCGTCCTGGAGCCGGGCATGGTGGTCTCCATGGAGCCCATGATTACTGTCTTGGACGGCCAGCCGGGCGCCGGCGGCTACCGCGAACACGACATCCTGGTGGTGGGAGAAGACGGCGCCGAGAACATCACCAAGTTCCCGTTCGGCCCCGAGTACAACATCATCGGAGCCTAAGTCCTCCACCCGGGGAGGCGGCGCCGTGTCTGACGCGGCGCCGCTTTCCGCTCAGTATGCGCAATGATAGTGAGCATCATGACCACATCAGATTCCAATGACACCAACGGCAGCGACAGCAACGGCAAGGGTGACACCAAAGGCGCCTCAGTCATCGTCAACGCCATCGCCGTGCTTCGCTCATTCACGGCCGACGAACCCTTGCTTGGCGTGACGGAGATCGCCAATCGGGTGGGCCTGCACAAGAGCACCGTGTCACGGATCCTGGCCACCTTCGAACAGGAAAACCTCGTGGAACGTGATGTGGACACACGCCGTTTCCGCCTCGGTCTTGGCCTGATCGCCGTCGCCGGCCCGTTGCTGGCAGAACTGGAGGAGCGGCGCGTCGCCTATCCCGTCCTGCGCGAACTCACGGAACTGACTGGCGAAACCAGCGCGCTGATGATGTGGGAGGGCAACGAGTCGATCTGCGTGGAGCAGATTGCCAGCCGCCACCAGATCAAGCACACTGCGCCGCTGGGGGCGCGGTACAACGACGCGTTGAGCTCCTCGGTTCAGGTTTTCCTGGCAACGCAACCGGAGGAGAGGGTTCGGTCCCTCCTGCGCAGCGGGGCCATTACTTACCCCGGACTGGATGAGGCTTCCCTCGAGGACTATCTGCTCCGCCTCAAAAACGACTCCAGTCGGGGCTGGGCCATCAACTACGGCGAATCCTCCATGGATGAAGTCGGCGTTGCCGCCCCCGTCTACGATCACCGAGGCGACCTTGTGGCGGCAGTCCTCATCCCGGCCCCGCGGTTCCGTGTCTCCAAAGAGCGCCTGCAGATCCTCGGCGAGTCCTGCATGGCTGCGGCGGACAAAGTCACCGCAAGGCTGGGCGGCAGCGCCCCCGCCGCCATCAAACGCTCTCTGACTTAATCTTCGGACCGCGGTGGATCTTCAGACCCCAGCTCGTCCGAATAGGGCGCGCGGGGGCCGGCCTGGTCATTGAAGAGTTCATTTGCCGCCATGGCCAGGAGGTCCCGCTGCAGTTCGGGCAGGGACAGAAGTCCCTGCAGGTAGGCCTCCACTTCATACTCGCCCACAGATCCGCCGATGCCGAAGTAGTAAAGCCACAGGTCACCTGTGCTGACTTGTGCTGCTGTCAATGCTGCCTGGAGCCTGCGGCGTTGCTCCGGTTCGCTGCTATCGAAGCCCATCACTACTGCCTCTACGCGGGTGGGAGGCCACGCCGGCCAAGACATTGGCGCTGACGTCCTTTAGCGTGCTGCGGGTCGCGCGGGCCTGCCGCATCAGCTGCTGCAGGGCAGCGTCCTCGGCAATGGCGTGGCGCTCCATGAGGATTCCGCAGGCCCGGTTAATAAGGTCCCTGCTGAAGAGGGCCGTTTGAAGGCCCGCACTGATGCGTTCCGGAGTTTCGGCGGTCTGGATATGGGACAGAAGGGTTGCCGCGGGTGAGGCAAAAAGCTCCATGAGGGCAGCGGTGGCATCCTCAAAAGCGCCGGGCGTGGCGGCGTAAATCTTCATGGCACCTATGGCCTGCCCGTCGGCGATCAGCGGGGTGCTGATCACTGAGCGGATCGGGAAGTCAACGACGGCGGCGCTCCAGTTTGGCCAGCGGGCTTCAGTTGCAACGTCATGGATGAGGATGCTCTCCTGGGTGGCCCAGGCTGTCAGGCAAGGCCCCTGGACCAGCTCATACTGAAGGGCGTCGGCGCGTTCCACCATACTGCCGGTAAAACCGGAACTAACAGGGCGGGCATGGGGATCAAGGATTGAGACCCCTGCCCCAAGAGTCCCCGGGATGGAATCCGTGACGGCGCGGGAGAGATGCTGGACGGCGTGATCGACTTTTTCTGCCGTGAGGAGCAGCCCCATGATCCTGCCCAGGGCAGTGGATAGTTCATCCAGGGGATACTTTTTGGTCATTTTTTGCCTCCGGCCATTCTGCGTGACCGGCCTCCGGCGGGCCGGATGAGCCTGTTTGTGACCGTTCAGCGCTTCAGGTAAAGCCTAACGTGTGTGGTGGGCTGCGTACCCGGAACCTGCACGGATTCAGGCTGTTTGGCTATTCATCGTAGGTGGTGGGGAATTCCCGTTCGCCGCCAATTCCGGAAATGATCATGGCGGCCACCTCCTTTAGTTTGATGTTGCGGTGACTGGACGCCTTGACCAATATCTGGAATGCCGCATCGCGGTTACAACGGTTCTGCGCCATGATGGCCCCGATGGCTGTGTCAATGACAGTGCGGGATTTCAGGGCGGCGGCGAGGTCGTCACGCGCGTCGCGCAACTGTGCGATGTTCAGTGCAAGGTCCAGCGCCTTGGTGGCGATGCCCGTCAGGCCGATGGCCGCATCAATCCCGTACTGCGGGAAGCCATCCGTGTTGGGGGAGTAGAGGTTAATCACCGCCTGCGCAGGAGCCTGCAGATGCAGTGGTACAGCCAGGATGGATCCGATGCCCATCTGGCGGGCAGCCTCGTTGTACTTCGGCCAACGGACATCGGCGTCCAGATCCGGGACGTGGACCATCGACGCTGTCCGAAGGGCTGTCAGGCAGGGTCCATGGCCGATGCTGTTTTGCAGTTCGTCCAGATTCCGCGCACTCATGTCACTGCTGGCCACGGCGACCGGGCGCTTCTGCCGGACTACCGTGATCCCGCAGGACAGGTGGTTCCCGGGTTGTGACAGTTGCCTCGCAAAAATCGCGGCGGTGTCCGTCAGGAATTCACGGACGTCGGAGCTTGCCAGGACGAGGTCCTGCAGGTGGAGCACAAAGTCGTGCAGGCCGGCGTCGGGAAGTCCATCTTTGCCGGATTGGGGCTCTCGGATATCAAAGTCCTGGGACATGCGCACTTCCTTCACGGTCCGTCCGCCGTGGTCTCCTTGATGGCGGTCTGGATGAGATCCATCTGCAGCGGGGCCAATTCCATCAGCTCGTGCAGATAGGCGTCCACTCCGAGCTGATCGACGTTTCCCCCGATCCCGTAATAGTAGGTCCATAGCCCCGGGAGGCTGATGTTCCCGCTCTGGAACTCGGCGGCCGCAAACTTGCGCCGGTCCTTTGCCGAAGGCAGGCTGGGGGTGCCCAGTCCGCCGTCGTCCATCATTTCTCCCCGCCTCCGGTGATGACGGGGATATCTGACGCATGGTGCAGGATGTCCCCGGCGATGTCATGCAGGCGGCGGTTGCTGCTGCGGGAGGCAAGGTGCAGGAGCTTGACGGCGGTTTCATGGCTGCAGCGGTTCTGCATCATGATCAGGGCCACGGCCGAGTCCACAACGGCCCGGGACCGCAGCGCCGACCTCAAATGATCCGGGTATGGGTCCGAAGGGTGCACACGGATTGCCAGCCGCAGGATCCGGGAAAGCGATGCAGCGTGCTCCTCAATGGCGGTCACCGTGTCCGGGGCAAACGTATTCAGCTGGGTGGAGTAGCAGTTAAGGGCGGAGCGGGAACCGTTGTCGGTGGGGATGGGGACGGCCAGGATTGTCCGGATGCCTTCGTCTGCGACCGCCCCGGCATACCAGGCCCAACTCTCGTCCGCCTGAAGATCACGGATGAGGACTGTGCGCTGCTCCCGCAGCGCCGTAAGGCAGGGACCATCGTCGAATGCGTACTGGCGTTCGTCCAGGCTCCGGGCCATCTCCGTGCTGCTGGCTACCGTCACGGGCCCGGTCTCCCGTTCCACTGTGATGGCACACAGCAGCGGCGTCACCCCGCCCAGCAAGGACGCGGAAATCGCTGTCAGTCCCAAGAGGAATTCGGTGAAGCCCGGACTTTCAAGGAGTAGGTCCTGCAATTGCTCCGCCGTCGGCAGGGCATCATTCTCGGCCATGCGGCCTCAATTCCAAGCATCGCCCGGGTCACACGACCCGGCTGGCGGCTGAGCGCTCTCTTCGCGCACGGCCCGTATATTCAACCCCGGACCTACATGCCACCCCGAAATCTCCTACTACTGACACTACGCCCTTCCAGGGCCGCCGCCTGTGGTCCCGGCGAAGTATTAGAGGCCGGGAGCGCCACGGAGCGCCCGCAGGAAACGCGCGACGGCGGCTGTTGCGTCCCAGTAGTCCCTCCAGGTCATCCCGTGGGTGGAATTCAGGGGCACAAATCTTCCGGTTTCCTGCTCGGCGGCTTTGCCGGGAGGCACCACGCTGTAGGCTCGGCACATGGCTGATCTGCGGCGTCGGACGTTTGTCTTTCGCACGCTGGTTGGTGCGGCTGCCGCGGCGGCCGTTGGGATTCTCGGTGCCGCGTGTTCGCCCGGCGCCGAGCCGGACGGTACCGCCGGCGGCGGTGCCAAGGGGGATGCAGTGAAGCGGCACAAGTACCAGTACGGCGAGGACGCCAGCCAATGGGGCGAGCTTTTCCTGCCGGAGCTGCCGGCCGGCGGCGAGCACCGCGGCGTGGTGGTGGTGATCCATGGCGGCTACTGGCGCTCGCAGTACGGCGCAGAGCTGGGGGAGCCCATCGCCAAGGACCTGGCCGCCCATGGCATGGCCGCCTGGAACCTTGAATACCGCCGGGCCGGAAGCGGCGGCGGCTGGCCAAACACCTTCATTGACGTGCTGGCCGGTATCGACAAGCTGGGCGACCTCGCGGCCAAGCATGCCCTGAGCCTGGGTCCTGTGGTGGCCCTGGGTCATTCAGCAGGCGGGCATCTGGCCGCCTGGGCTGCCGGCCGGGGGAAGCTTGCCCAGCTGGGAATGCCGGATGCTGACCGCCAGGTGCCCCGCACCCCAGATGCCTCCGCGGTGCACCTCACCGGAGTGGTCAGCCAGTCCGGCTTGCTCAACTTGGCCGAGGCGGAGAAGCTGAACCTCAGCAACGGTGCGGTGAGCAACCTCCTGGGCGGGTCGTCGTCGAAATATCCGCACCGCTACAGATACGCCGACCCCATGACCGCCCTTCCGCTGGCCGTGCCGGTCATCGCTGTCCACGGGTCCGAGGACACCACCGTTCCCCTGGGCCAGTCCGAGTCCTATGTGAACGCTGGAAGCACGGCAAACATGGATACCCGGCTGGTCAGGGTTCCCGGGGACCACTACGCCCTGATCGACCCCAAAACGCCTGCCTACCGGGCATGCCGCGAGGTTGTTCGGTCCCTTTTGGGTTAGATTCGGCGCTCCTGGGTTAGATTGGGTCCTCCGGGTTAGAACTGCTTAAAACAGATTCCCCGATTCTAGACATTGGACGTCCCATCTCCTGTACTCTTGAGGTGTAGGACGAGTCGCGACCCCTCAGCGCGGCAAGGAGGAGACCCACGTGGCCATCGCATCGCAAGAAGTATCGCCCGCCCGTTTCAGTGCGCAGCTCCGTTCGCATGCCCTGCAGACGCGGATCATGGACCTCATACTGGAGCGCGGCCTGGACGTCGGTGACGCGCTGCCCACTGAAAGTGAGCTCTCCGCCGAACTCGGCGTGGGCCGCAACACCGTTCGCGAGTCCCTGAAAGTGCTGCAGGCGCTGGGCGTCATCGAGATCCGGCACGGCTTCGGCATGTTCGTTGCACCCAACAACTTCAGCGCCCTGGTGTCCGGCCTGACGTTCCGTGGCCGGCTGTCCCTGCGCCACAAGGGCGAAGAAGCCATGGAGCTCATCGATGTGCGCCAGGCCCTCGAATCCGGACTGATCGGATCCGCCATTGACCTGCTCACCGACGAGCACGTGGCCGACCTGCGGTCCACCATGGAAGCCATGGAGGACGCGGCCAAGAAAGGGGAACCGCTGCATGAGCACGACGCCGAGTTCCACCGCCGCCTGTACGCCCCCCTTAACAATGATCTGCTGATCAACCTCATGGATGTGTTCTGGCAGGTTTACCGCAAGATCCACCTGGCCATCGGTACCGGCCCGGTCAACCTCGAGCAGCAGACCCAGGACCACTGGGATATTTTCGAGGCTGTGGCCAACAAGGACAAGGCCCTTGCTTCCGAACGCCTGCAGCGCCATTTTGACGGCATCCGCCTGAAACTCAAGGACGTCGCGGCCGCCTAGCCTGTTTTCCCTCAGCCTTTCCTTCGCCGCCTGCGCCCGGCGGACTTAGCCTTGCCCTTTTCGTAGAGAGTGCCTTTGCCGTGGAAATTTTCGTTGTGCCTACCGCCTCAGCTACCGGTTCCGTCGCCGCCGGGATCCTCGCTGCCGTCATCCGCAGCAAGCCCGACGCTGTACTGGGCGTGGCCACGGGCGGCTCGCCGCTGCCCATCTACGCGGCGCTCGCCAACCATCGGCTGGACATGTCCTCCGTCCGGGCTTTCGCCCTCGACGAGTACGTGGGCCTGCCCGCCGGACATCCCGAAAGCTACGCCGAAGTTGTCCGGCGCGAAGTGACTGGGCGGCTGCACCTGGATCCCGCCAACGTAGCGGTGCCGGACGGGAGCGCCGCAGACCCCGAGGCTGCCGCCGCTGATTACGACGCGGCCATTGCCGGTGTTGGCGGCGTCGACGTGCAGATCCTTGGCATCGGCCACAATGGCCATCTGGCCTTCAACGAGCCCGGCTCCGCCCTGGACTCCCGGACGCGTGTGGAAGTCCTCACGGAACGCACCCGCGAGGCGAACGCCCGCTACTTCAGCACCCCGGAAGAAGTGCCGCTCCGCTGCATCACGCAGGGACTGGGCACCATCCTGGAAGCACGCCATCTCCTGCTGGTGGTCAACGGCGCGGACAAATCCGGTATCCTGGCCGCCGCCCTCAACGGGCCGGTCACTTCCGACTGCCCGGGCTCGGTCCTGCAGCTGCACGCGCACGTGACGGTGGTGGCCGACGAAGCCGCAGCGTCTCAGCTGGCGCAGGGGAGCGGACAGGTCGCCGTTCGGGTGTCCGGGGCGGCCGCCAGCGTCTAAGGCTTGTTGGTTTGCCCTTGCGGCCGAACCTCGTAATTGTCCGACTTTGCCACCATTTGCCGGCCGTGGTTGCCGTTGAATTTCAGCCACATCACTGACGAGTCCCCTGCCACGGCCTCAACTTCGCCGGTACGGACAACGCTCCCCCCAGAGCGCAGTTCCACCCAGCTTCCAATGAGCTGATCCCAGTCACCGGTGGCTTCGTCCACGATTCCGCCAGCCTTCAGCAAACCAGTTCGTGGGTCATCCCGAAAGGAACCTGGTCTGACAGTGTTGCGGTGTAGCGGCCAGGAGCGACCCGGGTTACCAGGATGCCGTGCGTGCCTGTCAGGAGGGCGACTTCCTGAAGGCGCCGGACGGCGGCATCCAGCTCTTCGTCCAGAAGGTGCCGGCTGGCGACATCTATCTCAATGCGGTCCATGGGGGCAGACATATCGGTTCCTTGTTGGTTGTTGCGGTACGTTTCTTCGTTACTCAGGCTTGGCTGCGGAAACGGGGACCGGGCGATCCTTCGACGGGTCCGTCGTCCCTGCGGGTGCCTGGGATTCCGTGGTGGCCGGCGGGGACGTCCTGAACTTGAACCGCTTCCCGATAGTGCTGCCGCCGCCACCGTTGCGGTTCTTATTGAAAATGTCGAAGCCGACGGCCAGCAGGAGGACCAGCCCCTTGATGAGCTGCTGGTAATCGGTGCCAAGGCCCAGGATGGACATGCCGTTGTTCAGCACGCCCATGATCAGGCCACCGATCATGGCACCGGCCACCGTGCCGATGCCGCCCTGGACGGCGGCGCCGCCGATGAATGCAGCGGCGATGGAGTCCAGTTCGAAGCCGGTGCCGCCGGCCGGCTGTGCCGAGTTGAGCCTTGCCGTGAACACCAGGCCTGCCAGTGCCGCCAGGACGCCCATGTTGACGAAGAGCCGGAAGGTGACGGCTTTGGTCTTGACCCCGGACAGCTCTGCTGCGTGCAGGTTGCCGCCGATCGCGTAAGTATGGCGGCCGAAGACACTGTTGTTCATCAACGCCGTGTACACGATCACCAGGACTGCCAGCACGATCAGGACGATCGGGGTGCCCCGGTAGCTTGCGAGGAGGAACGTGATGATCAGCATGAGAAGGGCAACGAACGTGGTCTTGGTCGCGAACCAGGCCATGGGTTCGTTTTCGAGATCGAACTTTTTGCGGATCCGGCGTTCCTTTAGCGCCTGGATGAGCAGCGCAACAGTGGCGCCCACGCCCAGGATGACGGTCAGCCATTCCAGCACTGACGTGCCCCCGGAGATGTCCGGGAGGAAGCCGCCGCCCAGGGCCCGGAGTTCGGAGGGGAACGGGGTGATCTGCTGGTTCTTCAGGGTGATCAGGGTCAGGCCGCGGAAGATCAGCATGCCGGCGAGCGTGACGATGAACGCCGGGATGCCTACGTAGGCGATCCAGTATCCCTGCCACGCCCCGACGAGCGCTCCCACCAGGAGGCAGGCCGGGATGGCCAGCCACCAGGCCCAGCCCCAGTGGACCATCATGACGCCGGCAACGGCGCCGATGAAGCCGGCGATCGATCCCACCGAGAGGTCGATGTGGCCGGCAATAATCACCATGACCATGCCGATGGCGAGGATGAGGATGTAGCTGTTCTGGACCACCAGGTTGGTGACGTTCTGCGGCTCGAGGAGGATGCCGTTGGTCAGTATCTGGAACAGCAGGACGATCAGGATCAGGGCAACGAAGATGCCAACCTGCCGGAGGCGGCTTGTCAGGAAGCCGAGGGATTCTCGTAGGGCGGACATGGTCCTATTCCTTCTCTTTGGTCATGTAGTGCATGAGGGTTTCCTGGGATGCTTCGGCGATGGGCACCTCGCCGGTGATATGGCCTGCCGACAGGGTGTAGATCCTGTCGCAGATGCCGAGGAGTTCGGGCAGTTCCGAGGATATGACAATGACAGCTTTTCCCTCCGCCGCGAGCCTGGCGATGATCGTGTAGATCTCGAATTTGGCGCCGACGTCGATCCCGCGGGTGGGCTCATCGAGGATCAGCACGTCCGGGTCCGAGAACATCCACTTGCTGAGCACCACCTTCTGCTGGTTTCCGCCGGACAGCTTGCCGGTGATGGCAGCAACTGAGGGCGCCTTGATGTTCATGCTCTTGCGGTAGCCGTTGGCCACCACCGTTTCCCGGTTCTTGTCCACCCAGCCGCCCTTGACCAGCTTGCGGAGCGCGGCCATGGAGATGTTCCGCTGGATATCCTCAATGAGGTTCAGGCCGTAGTGCTTCCGGTCTTCGGTGGCATACGCGATCCCGTGCCCGATCGCCTGAGACACGGTGGAGGTGTTGATTTCCTTGCCGTGCTTGTACACCTTCCCGGACACCGCCGTGCCGTAAGTGCGTCCGAAAACGCTCATGGCCAGCTCGGTCCGGCCCGCTCCCATCAGGCCCGCGAGGCCCACCACTTCGCCCTTGCGGACGTTGAGGCTGGCGTTGTGCACCACCATGCGTGTGTGGTCCTGGGGGTGCCTGACGGACCAGTCCTCGATCCGCAGGACTTCCTCCCCGATCTTCGGGTCCCGGTCCGGGTAGAGGCTTTCCAGGTCCCGGCCCACCATGCCGCGGATAATCCGTTCCTGCGTGATCTGGCCTTCATCGAGCCGGAGCGTCTCGATGGTTTTGCCGTCGCGGATGATGGTGACGGCGTCTGCGACTCTGCGGATTTCGTTGAGTTTGTGGCTGATGATGATGCTGGTGATGCCCTGGCCCTTCAGATGCAGGATCAGGTCCAGGAGATGGCCGGAGTCCTCGTCGTTGAGCGCGGCGGTGGGCTCGTCCAGGATGAGGAGCTTGACTTCCTTCGAGAGCGCCTTGGCGATTTCCACCAACTGCTGCTTGCCCACGCTGATGTGCTGGACAGGTGTGATGGGGTTTTCGCTCAGGCCCACCCTGGCCAGCAGTTTGGCGGCCTCCAGGTTGGTCTTCCGCCAGTCCACCCAGCCGTTCCTGGCCTGCTCGTTTCCGAGGTAGATGTTTTCGGCGATCGAGAGGTAGGGGCTCAGGGCGAGCTCCTGGTGGATGATGACGATGCCGCGTTTCTCGCTGTCATTGATGCTGGAGAAGTTGCAGGGCTCGTTTTCGAAAAGGATGTCCCCGTCGAAGGAGTTGTGCGGATAGACCCCGGACAGGACTTTCATCAGGGTGGACTTGCCCGCCCCGTTCTCTCCGCAAATGGCGTGGACCTCGCCACGGTTCACGTCGAGGGTGACATCCTGCAGGGCCTTCACGCCCGGAAAGGTTTTGGTGATTCCTCGCATTTGAAGAATGGGTGTGTTCATCGTCAATTCCCACTGACTGGTTGGAAAACTGGACCGGTCTGCGGCTGCAGGGGCCTACGGGAAGGGGTTGCAGCCAGGCCGTGCAGCCGGCCGCAACCCCGCAAGATGGTTACTTGACGTCGGCGTCGGTGTAGTAGCCGGACTCGATGAGTTCCTTCTTGTAGTTTTCCGCAGTGATGATCACGGACTTGAGCAGGTAGGCCGGGACCACCTTGACCTTGTTGTTGTAGGTCTTGGTGTCGTTGACCTCCGGCTCCTGGCCCTTCAGCAGGGCGTCGACCATCTTCACGGCCTGGGAACCCAGCTGGCGGGTGTCCTTGAAGATGGTGGAGTATTGCTCATCGGCGATGATGGACTTCACGGAGCCCTTCTCAGCGTCCTGGCCCGTGACGACCGGCAGGTCACCCTTGGCGTAGCCGCCGGTGCTGGTCAGGGCCGAGATGATGCCGATAGACAGACCGTCATAGGGGGAGAGCACACCGTCGAGCTTGGTCCCGGAACTGTAGGCCGCGGTGAGGATGTCCTCCATCCGCTTCTGGGCAACGGGGGCCTGCCAGCGCAGGATGGCTGCCTGCTCGAACTTGGTCTGGCCACTGGGGACCTTGAGGGTTCCGGCGTCCAGGTACGGCTTCAGCGTGTCCATGGCGCCGGTCCAGAAGAAGTTGGCGTTGTTGTCATCCGGGCTGCCGGCGAAAAGCTCAACGTTGAACGGGCCCTTGCCCTCCACCTTCTTGCCGCTGGCATCAACCAGGCCCAGCCCGGTCAGCAGCGACGTTGCCTGCTGCACACCCACCGTGTAGTTATCGAACGTGGTATAGAAATCAACGTTCGGCGTGCCGTTGATGAGGCGGTCGTACGCAATGACCTTGACGTTCTGCTCCTTCGCCTTGGCCAGCACATCGGTCAGGGTGGTGCCGTCGATGGCGGCGACAATGAGCGCCTTGGCACCCTTGGTCAGCATGTTCTCGATCTGCGATACCTGCGTGGGGATATCGTCGTTGGCGAACTGCAGGTCAGTCTTGTAACCAAGTCCCTTCAAGGACTTTTCCACGTTGCCGCCATCGGCGATCCAACGCTCGGACGTCTGGGTGGGCATCGAAATACCCACCAGGGATTCACTGGGATTCGCAGTGGCTTCCGGGGTGGCTGTTCCGCCCCGGCTTCCGCACCCTGTGGCACCCACAGTGACTGCGAGGACGACGGCGACGGCGCCCAGGAATTTCCTAATTCTCACGATTTCTCCTCCCGCGGAAGCTTGTCCGCGAAGTGGTGCTGGGTCGGCAGGCGTCTGCGCTTGCCGCTGGAGCGGTACTGCTTTGGTGTGCAGGGCCCGAGCCCTAGACACCTGAAGAGCTACCAACACAGGCGCGGAGTTCAATGTGCCGGAAGCCTAGTTCCGACTCCTTGTTGTTAGCGCTAACAAAGAGATTATTGCAGAGTTGGATGTGAGTCAAATCACTTTTATTGGTGAGCGGTGGCGCAACGCCCGTTTGCGGCAGCGGCTCCGATGCACCGTATGAGGTTCCCCTTGTAAGCCACGCCCTGATGAATTGCAGCAAGGTGGGTCACTCGTCTTCTGGTTGAGCTCGATCGAGCCAGTCGCCGAACAATGCGGCGAGCAGTTCGGGCCGCTCGTGCATGAGCGCATGGCCCGCGTCCTCGCCACGACCAAGGTGTTCCTTCAACGGGACGGCAAGCCGCCATTCAGACTGTGATTTGACCGCCATTCCCGGTCAACAGTCACAACCATGGCCGAAGCCAAATACTTGGCCGAGGAATGGAAAGCTATCTACAATCTTGAACGGCCCACGGATCGCTGGACGGTATGACGCCGATCCGCTACCGGGATACGTGGACGCAGGAAAACCAGTCAGCCATCGGATAGCCGCTGGACTGCTAACGGGGGGCCCAGCCACCGCCTCTACTTCGCATCGGCACGCCTATCAAACTGATCAAGAAGTCTCCCAAGTTAGTCCCGGCGACCAGGAGTACAACAAGACGGGGCAGCCCCCTCCAAGCACAGTACCGTGCCCCATAATTCGGCCTGTCTCCAGAAACATGACGAGCGCACCCTCCCGACAGAAGGGACTGCCTCAAGCTCCAAGCCGACCCACTCATGCTCGATCGCCTCGAGCCCGTTAGGTCGGTGTCTCTTTATCAGCCACGATCCGGCCTCGAAGAGGGTAGTAGACCTCCCCGGTAAACGTCACATAGGCCTGGTTCGCCTCAATCAACGGTGATCTGTCTGCACTAGGTGCGGGCTGGTTCGTTTTACGGGCACCGTCCCGGAGAGCCGCACCCACACCCGCCGGGCCATATCTTGCGAAAGTTAGGGTCCGTGGGCGTAGATGCGGGCTCGCTCAGCGGACCCGGGGCGCGGGTCACGGTGTTCGTGATGCGTGGGGTGACCGCGCCCGCAGCGTGGCCCCTCGCCTCCTCGCCTCCTCGCCTCCTCGCTAGTGCTTGGCTCAGGGTCCGGTGTACCGGAAGATGTAGAGCCCGTGATCGCGGTCGCTTGCGGCAACGTATTCGATCCCGTCCTTCTCGAATACCTGGACGCCCCAGAAGTTATTTCCTTCCGCGTCGATGAAGCGGCCGGTCTCGACCAGCTTGTCGTTGACGATCTTTGCCACCCGGAAACCTCCGGAGTAGTAGGAGAAGTACGCCAAGTCAGCCCGCTGGTGCGATGTGGCCACCTCGTGCACCGAAAGATCACCGAAACCCTCCGCATAGGCCGGATCATGGGCTTCAGGGATGGCGTAGGTGTCCAGCTCGGCCATCTTCCCCGCCGAATTGTCGAAGAGATGCACGTAGCCCCACCCGTCAAAGATCGCCCGGACAGTTACCACGTCGCCGATCGCTCCAAGGCTCACGCCAGGAATCTCACTGGCCGCGCCAGCCAGGCAGGCCGCGTTGTCATAGGAGGCCTCCTTGTCGAAGAAGCCGAATCCTGTCTTGCGGTCCACCGAGAACGCCGGAGTGTTGCCGGCTATGTTCATTCCGAACAGGCCGCAGCCGTCGGAGCCTTCACGGTTGACCACTACCATGCCCTCGTAGCCAAGTGCCGCGTCCACGCTCGAAGCTTTCTCCGTGAACGTGCAGAGGCCACGGGTGACGATAGCGATCTGCTTGCCGCTCGCCGTAGTCGGAGCAGTTGGAACAGCAGCATCACCTATACATGCCCGACCCACGTAGACTGCGTCGCCAGTCAGCGACTGACCGCCCTGCAATTGCGGAGTGTCACTGCCTTGCGCGGCCTGATACGTAGTCGCGGTGTCGTCCGTGAACCCCTCTGCCGAGTTGGGCGAGAAATCCTCGTCGGCCCCGATTACATATTTGTTGTCAAGGGTGAACTCGGCTTGGTGACCGTTGCCTTCAGGCTTCTCCGACAGGCCGGTCGACTCCAGGAGCTCCGGGTCCGGGTTGGTGAAGTCCGTGTCGCCGAGGTAGACGGGATTGTGCACGTCGCTCATGTCGACAGCCACGTAGCCGGCATCCCAGTAGGACAGGAGCATGACCTGCTTGCCGCCGATCTCCTTCACGATCATGTCGTGCAGGAATACCTCGGTCAGGTTCGACGGAGCGCTCTGCAGGATCTGCGGGAACAGCTGATCCAGATCATACTCGGCCGTGAGGAAGGCCTTCTTCGGGTCGGTGATGTCCATGATGTCGACGTCGGAGCCCTCTTGGTTGTCCACGATGACTGCGTAGGCCTTGTCACCGGCATCCCACGCAAAGACGCTGTGGATTTCGTTGGCCGCCTTCTTGCCCTGACCGTTGACCGTGGAGTCACCGACGCCCTCAGCCAGTGGCGTGGGGTGCTCAGGGTTCGTCACGTCATAGAGGTTCATGCCGCCGAAGCCTGCACTGGCCTTGCACTTCTCGTTGTTACTGACCAGCAGATCGCCGGTAAAGGAAGGCGTGTCCACATGCAGGGCCTGGATTCCCTCGCCCGGGTAGCTGCCCTCCTTCGACTGAATAAAGGCAACCTCCTTCGGGTTCGCGGGGTCCTTGATGTTCACGACGTGCACGCCGTTGTACTTGCAGTCGACGACACCCCACGAGGCGAGGTAGGCGTAGTTATTGAAAACACCGACATCGGCGATCTTCTCCGGGACTGCGTTCTTCAATTTCAGTTTGGAGATGAGGTCGACGTTGGACTGAGTAGCCGGCAAATGACCAGCCGTGGTGCCGTGCTGGTGGGCGTCGCGGGCGCCGTCGTCAACCGACACCGCGCCGTCGTCGCTGGGATGAGCTGAAGCAATGGGAGTTCCTGCGAGAATCAGTCCGGCGACTGACAGCAGCACTAACGCCCTGCGCTTTACAGATGGATTAGCCATGACACTCCTTGGGGTCTGGGGCCCATTTGGTACGTCTGGTGAATGGGCAAACTATAATCTTTGTCTCACACGTGGGTCACCAGTGGACGGTACCTGTCTTTTGGGCGGCACTACCCGGTTTCCTTGGGTCTCAAAGACCCCGGGGGTTGTCGTAATGGCGCTATAGTCGCTCCGCCATAGAACGCCGCATAGAAGCGAACCGCAAGAAGGTCAATGGTGGATAGGAAAAGCATCGCCGTGACCCGGAAATTCCAGGTCCTGCTACATCCTCTGACCTCTCTTCACTTGACCGGAATCAGGGGTATAAAAGGGGTGGCGAAATCTCATCCGGATTCAACTCGGGACGGACCCGCAGGTAACCCAGCGAATGTCAGAATGACCGCCCGGACAGGCGACGTCGGCTGAGACTTCCACCACCAACGGTTCCACCAGCGTCAGGGCGACAGGGCCCTTCTCGTTGCTGAACCTGTCCGATGCGCACTGGCTGACCTGTACCGGCCACGGATGATCGGGCACCCCAACCGAGGCCGGGCTGCTTCGCCCAAAGTGCTTGCAATCTACTACCGCCAGCTCATACCGTCTCGAGAAGGGGCTGCAAACCGCAAGCGGAAGGCAATTCATGCTGAAGGAAGTCGCTGAGGGCGTTCTTGTTCACGAGAGCGAGTTCATCCAGAGTAATTCCGTTGTTGTGCAGGGCCGGGACGGTGTGTTGCTCATCGACCCCGGCATAACGGGCGACGAAATGGCGGCCCTCGCAAACGACCTCCGCGAGTTGGGCCAGCCCGTCGTGGCAGGCTTCTCGACGCATCCTCATTGGGACCACGTCCTCTGGCACGCGGACTTCGGCGACGCGCCCCGCTACGGTACGGCCCGCTGCGCGGCCTCTATCCAGGATCTGCTGTCGAACGCGGACTGGAAGGCCCGCATAGCCGAGGGGCTCCCGCCGGAGTACGCCGAGGATATCCCGATGGAACTGCTCGGTCTCATTACCGGTCTGCCCGCCGATACTGTGCAGATTCCTTGGGATGGCCCCAGGGTCCGGATCATCGAGCATCAGGCCCATGCCCCAGGACATGCGGCGCTGCTGATCGAAGAGCGCGGCGTCCTCGTCGCCGGCGACATGCTTTCTGACATCCTGATGCCATTCCTCGACCTGGAGGCCGCGGATCCGATCGTGGACTACCTCGGCGCGCTGCGGCTCTTTGACAGCCTGCCCGACGACGTTGACGCCGTCGTCCCCGGTCACGGCTCGGTCGGCGGACCTGGGCAGCTACAAGCACGTCTCAAACAGGATCGCGCGTACGTGCAGGCCCTGCGAGACGGCGGTGTTCTCGACGACCCGCGGGTCGGTCCATGGGCCCCGTTGGATTGGCTGCCCGACGTTCATCGATGGCAACTCCAGAGGCTCGCCCAAAGAGAACGGAACGAGACGCCCGAATAGCGGTCGCCGAATCCGTCTAGGCCACAACGAAGAGTCGACTGGCTCGCTGCGCATCGATGGCGGATCCGTCAGCCATCTCGAAGGAGTAATTACACTGCCAGTGCTGGGATTTTTTCGCCTGCCGATTCGTGGTGCTGACCACGGCGGATAGACTCGGAACCCTCGCTTGCCTCCGGCGCTGCCTTCGGAAAAGCGAATGCTCCGACTCGGAAATCCTCGCGCACACAGACCACCAGCACGTCGCTGTACTCCTCCGCAGGCAGAGGTCCGGTCGACCCATCGATGGCGACATCCGGATGCACCTGAACACCAGACATAGACCTCCCATCGAAACGAATCCCCGACAGGAGCGTCCTATCTCCCGAGTAGGCAGCTTAAAGCCAGGTTGAAGTAAGCCCAGGGCACAAAGGCCTGGTCAGGCCGCGGCCTGCGGCAGCACCAGCAGGTAGCCCGCCGGCAGATCGCTGCTCCAGCGTCGCGGCTCGCGGACCACGAACTGCGTCGCCAACTGCTCGGGGCTGAGCAGGCTGTTGGGCGCTGGCGATGGACCCCACTGCCCGCTGCCGTGCGGGTAGAGCGGATCCAGGACCCGGACGCCGGTGACCGAGAACTCCGGGAACTGGCCGGGATCGCCGAGCGACTCAAACCCGCTCATCACCCACGCGTGGCGACCGCTCCACATGACCAGCCCGACCGGCCGGCCCGTTTCGGTGATGGCACGCGCCGCCGTTTGCAGTGCGTCCTCATAGTCGGCGATGCTGACAACGACGTATGGCCCCATCCCGACGTCGGTCAGCACCTCTGCCCAACCAAGCGGATTTGCACCGTTGAACGAGTTGGACGAACGTGCCCGGGCCCTCTCCCACAGGTCGCCCTGCTGAGCGCGATCGGCCCACGTGCCGCCCCCCGTGTCATCGATGAGGTTGTGCGCGATCTGGATGCTCGCCGCAACACACCAGTCGAAGGTGTACTGCGGCACGAAGTCCCCCTCCTGGTACAGGTTGAGGGCAAACGCCTGGGGCACCGCCGGTGGCGTGGGAACCGGTGTCGGCGTGGGGGCCGGAGTCCAGTGAGGGGCGGGGGTAACGGCGCCGGCGGCTGGCCGGGCCGACAACGTCGCTATCGGTCGATCGGTGGCGGTCTCGACGAAGCCGATCGCGGGCGCGCACGCCGTGAGGAGCATCGTCAGGGCGACGAGCCTGGCCAGAAGACGGGCAGGGGCACCGGTCATAACCGAAAGTCTAGCGCGATGCGGCCGGGTCTTGACGTGTGCAGAGGCGCCGTTCGCAGGGCGACTGTTGCCCGCCGTCGTTCACCTGGGACGCCTCCTGAAGGAGAAACGCCCGACGGCGGTGGCCGGGCAGGGTGCCTTGCGCCAGGCCCGGCGGTCCAGCGCCACAGTGGCCAGAACCGCGAGGACGATGACGCCGAAGTAGATCAGCTCCGCGCGGTCGGCGCCGGGACCGGTGAAGCCGAAGGAACCCATCGTGAAAGTGCCCTGGCTGCTGTGGAACAGGAGCGTCAGCAGGACGCTGCCGCCTGTGCGGTTGAAAAGCCACACGTAGAGGAAGGCGATGGCGAACGTCGTCGGCAGGCCGATCAGGCTCAGCCCGCCAAAGAGCACCAGCGGCAGGTGCCACAGGGCCACGAGGGCGCCGAGAATGGCTGCGGACAGCAGCGGCGGACGGGACGCCTGAAGCAGCGGGAGGGCGTAGCCGCGGAACCCGGGTTCTTCGCCCAGTGGTCCCACGCGACGCGCCACCGGACGAGTCGCCGTCGCAGCTGCTGGCTACAGGGCGGGAGTGCGCAGCGACGTGTCTTCGGGTTCGTTGACGTCGTTGGGCTGGTGTGGGCTGAGGTTCTTCCGGTATCGCCACACGCCAATGCCGACGACGGCGGCGGCGAGTGCCATGGAGAGCAGCAGCGATTCGCGGGTTGCGTCCAGGATCAGCATGCCGATGAGTAGGGCGACGATGCTGGCGATTGCGACCCAGGTCAGGTGCGGGAAGAGCCACATCTTCATGGCGAGGTCCTTGGTGGCTGCGCCCATGCGGCGGCGCAGGATGAGCTGTGAGGCGGCGATGACCAGCCACACGAAGAGTGCGATGGCGCCGGAGGTGTTGACCAGGAAGAGAAATACCGTGTCCGGGGCAACGTAGTTCAGTCCGACCGTGATGAATCCGACCACGGTGGATGACAGCACGGCCGCAGCCGGAACGCCGCGCTTGGAGATCTTGGTCCAGGACTTCGGGGCGTCGCCTCGCTGCGAGAGGGAGAACAGCATGCGGCTTGCAGTGTACAGGCCGGAATTCAGGCAGGACAGGACTGATGTCAGCACGACGATATCCATGATGGTTCCCGCACCCGGAATGCCGAACAGCTCAATGACGGCCACATACGGGCTCTTGGCCACGGTGGCGGAGTTCCAAGGCAGCAGGGTTACGACGATGGCGATGGACCCGATGTAGAAGACCAGGATGCGCCATACGGTGGACTTGACGGCCTTCTTGACTGCGTCAACGGGATTTTCGGACTCGCCGGCGGCGATCGTGGCGATCTCGGCCCCGAAGAAGGAGAACACCACCACCAGGATGCCGGCCAGCACGGCGCCTGGACCGTTCGGGAAGAACCCGCCGTTCTCAAGCAGGTTACTGACTCCCGGGGCGGGAACCCCGGGAACAAGGCCGAGGATTGCGGCAATGCCGAACAGCAGGAAAAGCACGATGGCCGTCACTTTGATGGACGCGAACCAGAACTCAAACTCGCCGTAGGACTTCACCGAGCCTAGGTTGGTCAGCGTCAGAAGGACCATGAGCAGCAGCGCCCACACCCATTGGTCGATGCCAGGCACCCAGCGGTGCATAATGGCTGCGCCTGCGGTCGCCTCGATTCCCAGGACGATGATCCAGAACCAGGCATACAGCCAACCGATGCTGAACCCCGCCCAGCGTCCCAGGGCTTTGTCGGCGTAAGCGGAAAAGGACCCGGTTTCCGGATTGGCCGCGGCCATTTCGCCGAGCATCCGCATGACCAGGATGACCACGAGCCCGGCTGCCGCGTAAGCCAGGAGGATGCCCGGGCCCGCTTGCTGAATCGCTGCTCCTGAGCCAACGAACAGCCCGGCGCCAATGACGCCGGCGATCGCGATCATGGAGAGATGCCGCGGCTTGAGTGTTTTTGACAGCTGTGTGTCCGTGTTCATGGTGACGAGGCTTTCGATAGGCGGACCGTCAGGTTCAACGCTGGGCGGCGGGTGACCTGAGCCACATGCCCTATAGACGCTAGCCGCCGCCCGCGGAAAGGGCACTGTTCGATTGCCCAATCGCGCAGCGCGGCGGATGTGCGATTGCGAAATTCTTGACCGGGAACCCGCCTTGCCGTGTCCCATAGGTAAACAATGAACACGCTCGCCTCACCGCCGGGCCCTCGTCACCACGGAGTGCCAGGCACCCCAGCGCCGTCTAAACCCCGACGGCGGGGCGGCCCAGGGTGCGCCCCTCGCGCAGGACCAGGACGCGGCGGAAGTTGCGGTCCACCACTACGACGTCGGCACGGAGGCCCGCGCGGAGGCTTCCGATTTCGTGCCCCTGGCCGATGATGGCGGCCGGAACTGCGGTGGCTGACAAAACAGCCGCGGCCGGCTCCACTCCGGCGTTAATGGTCCGCCGCACAACGTCCAGCATGGTGGCCGTCCCGCCTGCGAGCGTGCCGTTGCTGAGCCGGGCCACGGCACCACTGACGGAGACGGCGGCGGGGCCAAGCTCGTAGTCGCCGTCGGGCAGTCCGGTGGCGGCCATGGAGTCAGTCACCAGCACCACGTTTTCGGGCCCCGCCAGCTCGAAGACCATCCGGACCGTTTCGGGGTCCAGATGGGCGCCGTCGGCGATGAGTTCCACGGCAATCGTGCCGGCTCCGGCCAGCCGGAGGCACGCGGCGACGGGTCCGGGGCTGCGGTGGTGCAGCGGCGGCATGCCGTTAAAGAGGTGTGTGACGGTGGGGCGCGATACGCTACCCCGGCCGGAGGCCGCCAGCAGCTCCGCCGCTCCGGTGAGGGAGGCCGCCGTCGTCCGGGCGTCCGCGTCAGTGTGGCCCAACGACGGCGTGACGCCGTGTTCGGCGAGCATACGCACCACGGCGTCGGCGCCGGGAAGTTCGGGCGCGTACGTCATGGTCCGCAGGTGGCCGCCGGCCGCGGCCAGCAGCTCGCCCAGCAGGGGGAGGTCCGGCTCGCGCAGGTACCGCGGATCCTGGGCGCCGCAGCGCGCGTGGGACAGGAACGGCCCCTCGGAGTGGATGCCCGCGATGAGCCCTTCATCGGCGAGCTGCCGCAGGGTTGCCAGGCCATGCAGCAGGTCCTCGCGGGACGCGGTCACCGTGCTTGCGAGCAGCGTGGTGGTGCCGCTGCGGTGCAGGAAGTCCACGGCTGTCCTGGCAGCCTCGCTGTCGCCGCTGGGGAAGTCGCCGCCCACGGCCCCGTGGCAGTGCAGGTCAACGAGGCCGGGCAGGATCATGCTGCCCGGCGGCAGTTCGAGTTCTTCAAGGCTGGGGAGCGCGGCCTCAGCCAGGCCGGCGCGGGGCCCCACAAACGCGATGCGGCCGTCCGCGACGGCCACCACTGCGTCGTCCTGGACCGAACCGTCGGTCAGGACCGTGCCGGCCAGCAGGTAGTTCACTTCAGGGCCTCCGCGAACCAGCCGGTGATGGTGGCCGGGTGCGTGATTGCGGTACCGACGACGACGGCGAACGCGCCGGCGTCGAGGCACTGGCGGGCCTGGGCGGGGGAGTGGAGGCGGCCTTCGGCGATGAGGGGCACGCCGAAGCCGGCCGCGGCGATCTGCTCCAGCAGTTCCAGGTCGGGGCCCTGCGTCTTGGGGCGCTCGCCGGAGTAACCGGACAGCGTGGTACCGAGCAGGTCGGCCCCGGCCTCGACGGCGGCAGCGGCGTCGTCGAACGAGCCGCAGTCCGCCATCACCAAGGCGTGGGAATCCTGGTGGATGCCCGCCACCGTCTTGGCCAGGGTCAGGCCGTCCGGACGTTCCCGGCGCGTGCCGTCGATGGCCACCACATGGGCGCCCGCGTTGGCCACCGCGAGGGCGTGGCGGAGTGTGGGAGTGATGAAGACGCCGTCGTGACCGTCCTTCCAGAGCCCGATCACCGGAACCTCCACCGCTGCACGGGTGAACTGCACATCGGAAAGGCCCTGGACGCGGACAGCAGCAGCGCCGCCAATCACCGCCGAAGCCGCAAACTGCGCCGTGGTGCGCGGGTCCCGCAGCGGCTCGCCCGGATACGCCTGGCAGGAGACGATGAGTTGTCCGCGCAGGGCTTCAAGGGCTTCGGGAGTCAGGATCACGGTCGGTTCCTCTGGATATGTGGCGGTGTGGATTAAGAGTCTGTGGTGAGGACCAGTCGCGCGGCGCCCACCATTGCTGCTGCGTTGCCGAGTTTAGCGGGCAGGACGGGGAGGCCGAGCAGTGCCGGCAGGAGCTCGGCGCGAAGGGCGCGTTCCATGGGACGCCACCAGGGCGCGCCGGCGTCGGAGAGCCCGCCGGAAACCACCACCACTTCGGGGTCCAGGATGTTGGCGAGTCCGCCCACGGCCTGGCCGGCCGCGGCGGCGCCCATACCCACCGCCTGGATGGCTATGGCGTCGCTGGCGCCGGCAAGGGCAAAGACGCCGCGGGCGTCCATCACCGGCTCGTTGCCGCCCAGGCGCACGTACGCCTCGTGGATGGCGGGCCCGGAGGCGATGGCCTCAACATGCCCGGCGCCGCCGCAGACGCAGGGCACAGGCTTGCCCTCGTGGAACGCATAGGGGGAAGCGAAATGGCCCACGTGTCCGCCCGCGTAGCGGTGTCCGAGGACCGGGTGCCCGGCCAGGACAAAACTGCCGCCGACGCCGGTGCCGAAGGCCACCAGGAGCGAGCTTGAGGTTCCTGCGGCGGAACCCGTCCACGACTCGCCCAGGGCGTGCGCATGGACATCGTTCACGGCCTGGACAGCCTCCGGCGCCAGGCCAAGCCGGGCGGCCAACCCTGCGGTCAGCTCGGTCCCGACCCACCCGAGGATGGCATCGGTAGCGGACACCACAACACCGCGCCCGGCATCGATAACGCCAGCTGAACCAACACCAACCCCCACAACGTCAAGGCCCGCTGCCTGAGCCCGGACAAGGAGCGAAGAAACCAGCGCCGCCGTCGCATCGAGAATGGCGTCCCCACCATCCCGGTTCAGGGTAGGAACGGTCTCCGAAAACAAGACCTCCCCATCCCCGGAAACAACCCCGGCAGCAGTCTTGGTACCCCCAAGGTCAACACCGATCGCGTACATCATTCTCTTCCTAACAAGGGATCTCGACAGGCTCGATCACCGGCGTGGTTATGCAGGCGGCCGACGGGTGACATTTTTGTAGGCTGCGTTGTTGCGTGAGGAACGAGCGCAGCAGCCGGAAAATGTCAGCCGCCGGCCGCGAAGACTACATCAGCCCGTTGCGTTCCAGGATGGCGCGGATTGCCTTGGTCTCGTCCTCGTCCAGGGAGAGCATGGGGGCGCTCATGACGTTCGTCTTGATGATGCCCATGAGCTGCAGGGCGGTCTTGAAGGCGCCCAGGCCCGCGGCGTTGCCGGACATGCGGCCGGCCTTGGGGGTGTAGACGATTTCGAAGACGTCGGCCAGGCGGTCCTGCTCGGCGGCGGCCGTGGCCCAGTCACCGGCAACAGCGGCGTCGTAGAGGCGGCGGTAGCCGGCCGGGTCAACGTTGCCGAGGCCCGGAACAACACCCTGGGCGCCGCCCAGGAGGGCGCCGTCCACAACCACTTCGTGGCCGGTGAAGATGTCGAAGTTCGGGATCTCCTTGGCTGCGATTAGCAGCTGGCGGAACGAGACGTCGTCGCCGGAGGAGTCCTTCACGCCGGCAATGACGCCGTCGCGGCCCAGTTCGACCAGGAGGTCGGTGGGCAGCTTGAAGTGGGTGCGCACCGGCACATCGTAGGCGAAGACGGGAACGTCGACGGCGGCGGCGATGGAGCGGAAATGCGTACCGTTCTCCTGGGCGTTGGAGATGGCGTAGTACAGGCTGGTGGCCACGATCGAGTCGGCGCCCAGCGCGATGACACGGTTCGCTTCTTCGATGACGCGGTTGGTGGTCTGCTCTACGGCGCCCACGATCAGCGGCACCTGGCCGGCGTTCACGCCTGCCACGGTCTGCACGACGAGGTCGCGTTCTGTGTTGGTCATGTGGGTGACCTCGCCGGAGGATCCCAGCACAAACAGGCCGCTGACGCCGCCGTCGAGCAGGTGCTTGGTGACGTTTTCCAGCGACGGTACGTCGATGGCGCCATCGGCGGTGCGGGGGGTTACGACGGGCGGAATGACGCCCTGGAAACGGGAAGCGACGGTGGTCACAGAGTTCTCCAAATATTGATGGTTAGACGAAAATTTCTGAGGGCAAGCTAGATGTGGAGCAGGCTCGGGGCGGCGCCCAGGAGCTTCTTGGTGTAGTCATTGGTGGGGCTGTCGAAGACCTGGGTGGCGGTGCCCTGCTCGACGATCTTGCCGAAGTACATAACGCAAATCCGGTCCGAGACGTACCGGACGGTCTGGATGTCATGCGAGATGAACACCATGCCGAGGTTCAGCTGGGTCTTCAGGTCCGAGAGCAGGTTCAGCACCTGGGCGCGGACGGAGACGTCCAGGGCCGACGTCGGCTCGTCCGCCACGATGATGTCCGGGTCCAGTGCCAGGGCGCGGGCGATTGCCACACGCTGGCGCTGGCCGCCGGAAACCTGCGACGGCGTGACCTCGGCCGCGGACTGCGGCAGGCCCACCAGGGCCAGCAGTTCCTTGACCTTCGCCGCGCGCGTTGCCGCAGTGCCGATGCCGTGGATCTGGAGGGGGTCGGTGAGGATGTCCTGGACGGTCATGCGCGGGTTCAGTGCCGTGGCCGGGTCCTGGAAGACCACGGACACGGAGCGGCCGAATTCCTTGCGCATGGCCGCGTTCCGCTTGATGGCGGGCTTGCCGTGGAACAGCACCTCGCCCGACGTCGGCGCCTGCAGTCCCACAAGCACTGACGCGAGGGTGGACTTGCCGCAGCCGGACTCACCCACGATGCCCACGGTTTCGCCGCGGCTGATGCTGAAGTCGACGCCGTCGACCGCCTTGACGATGTTCGGGCGGAAGAGCCCGCCACCACGTGCGTGGTGGTAGACCTTGACGTCCTTGAGCTCAATGACCGGCTTGCCGGTGGAAACACTCACTTTGCATCCTCCTTCAGGTGGCTCGCCCAGTAGTGGTCAGCATCCCCGCCAGCGGCGGCTCCTACTGACGTCAGCACCAGCTGCTGGTTGGGGTCGGCGTCGGACCGCAGTGAACGCGGGGCGAAGCGGTCACCCGGGGCGAAGTCGCGCGGGGACGGGACGGTGCCGGGGATCTGGTGCAGGCGGACGGCGTCGGCCTCGATGGAGAGGACGGCGCCGAGCAGGCCGCGGGTGTACTCGTGCTTGGGGTTCTGCAGCAGCTCCGAAGCCTGCGCGGATTCCACCACCTGGCCGGCGTACATCACGGTGATGCGGTGGGCCAGGGAGGCCACCAGGGCTAGGTCGTGGCTGACGAAGACCATGGCGAACCCGAGCTGTTCGCGCAGTTCGTTGAGCAGGTCCACTACCTGTTTCTGAACGGTGACGTCCAGGGCGGTGGTGGGCTCATCGGCAACCACGATCTTCGGCGAACGGGACAGGGCCATGGCGATCAGGACGCGCTGGCGCTGGCCGCCGGAGAGCTCGTGCGGGTAGCTGGCGAGCGTCCGCACAGGATCGAGCTTGACCAGTTCCAGCAGCTCGGTGGGGGTCTTGCGGCCGCCGCGCTTGGTCAGCTGCTCCATCTGGTCCTTGATCTTCATGGACGGGTTCAGGGAGCTCAGGGCATCCTGGTAGACCATGGCGATCTGCTGGCCGCGCAGGCCTTCGTAGGCCTTGATGCTGCTGTGGCTGGTGGCCGGATCCAGCAGTTCCTTGCCGTCGAACGTGATGGAACCGGTGACCTGCGCGGTCTTGGGCAGCAGGCCCATGACGGCGAGGGACGTGATGGACTTGCCGCAGCCGGATTCGCCCACCAGGCCCATGGTTTCGCCTTCGCGGACCGTGAAGGAAACGTTGTCCACAATCGCGGTGTCGCCGAAGCGGCCCGGGAAGCGGATGGACAGGTTCCTGACCTCCAGGACGTTGCGGGCGCCGGCCGGGACCTGCGGGAGGCGGTCGGTGCGCGTGGCCTCGATGGCGGATAGCAGTTCCAGTTCCTTGTCCAGCAGCACGTGCGGGTTCGCCGCGGCCAGCTTCGGATCGGAGAGGATGGCTGCCTCGTTGTAGTGCTCCTCGGTGAGGACGTCGCCGAAGGCAGCGCGCACGCCGTCGAGCTCGTGCTCCTCCACCACTGACGGCTGGGCCACTGAGGTGGCGATTTCGGTATCGACGGCGGCACCCACCGCAGCGCCGGACACAACGGCCGATGCGCCGTCGTCATCCTTTACTGCAGGTGCCTTGCGCAGTTTCGGGTTCACCATGGCATCGGTGAGGCCCTCGGCGAGGATGTTCAGCGAGAGAACGGTGAGCAGGATGGTCACACCGGCGAACGTGGTGGCCCACCAGCCGCCGGACAGGACCAGGTTGCGGCCGTAGGAGATCACGTTGCCCCACGACGGTGCGGGGTCCTGGACGCCGGCGCCGAGGAAGGACAGCGAGGCTTCGAGGATGATGGCATCGGCCACCATCACCGTGGCGAACACCAGCACGGGGGCGGCGGTGTTGCGGACGATGTGCTTGAGCAGGATGTAGAAGCGGCCTGCGCCGATCACACGCTCGGCGCGGACGTAGTCTTCGCCGTACTGGGAGAGCACGTTGGCGCGGACCACGCGGGCCAGCTGCGGGGTGTAGATGATGGCGATCGCGATGATGATGGTGGGAACCGAGTTGCCGAACGCGGCCAGCAGCACTGCGGCCAGGGCGATACCCGGGAACGCCATCAGGATGTCCATGAGGCGCATGATCAGTTCGTTGACGGCCTTGCTGGATGTCGCGGCGAAGGAACCCAGCAGGGCGCCCGCCAGGATGGCCAGGATCACGGCGCCGAGGCCGATCATCAGCGAGGACTGGGCGCCGAAGAGCAGGCGGGAGAAGATGTCGCGGCCCAGGCGGTCGGTGCCGAAGAAGTGCTCGGCGCCCGGCGGGGTGGCGGGGATGAAGGTTTCCAGCGGATCGTGCGGCGCGATGACCGGCGCGAACACGGCGGAGAGGACGATCATGATGAGGAAGAGGAGGGCGATGCGGGAGCCCCAGGGGAGGGCCTTGAAACGGAGGCCCGGGGCACTCAGCCGTTCAGCAAGCTTGCTACGCATGAGCTATACCGTCCTGATTCGGGGGTTGATGAGCAGGTACAGGAGGTCCACCACGATGTTCACCAGAACGAAGGTGACCGAGATGGTGAGCACCACGCCCTGGACCAGGTTGACGTCCAGGTTGGTGATGCCGTTCAGGATCAGCTGGCCCATGCCGGGCAGGGCGAAGATCATTTCAATCACGACGGCGCCGCCGAGCAGGTAGCCCACGCGGAGTCCCAGCACGGTCACAGGGGTCACCAGGGCGTTGCGGAGGACGTTCCTGGAGACGACTTCGCGGTAGGGGACGCCGTTGCCGATGGCGGTGCGGACATAGTCGCGGTCCAGCTCCTCCACCATCGAGGTGCGGACCACCCGGATCAGCGAGGCGGAGACCGGGATGCCGAGGGCCAGGGCCGGGAGGGCCATCGAGTTGAGCCAGCCGCCGAAGCCGGATTCCGGCGTCGCGATTCCCCCGGAGGGGAACAGGGGGCTGGCGCCGAGGGCGAACCACTGGATCAGCAGGATGCCGAGCCAGAACGACGGCGTGGCGATCGCGGCGATCGAGAAAACGCGGACCAGCTGGTCCTGCCATTTGTCGCGGTAGAGGGCGCCGAGGATGCCGAAGGTCAGGGACAGGACGATCGCGATCAGCACGCCCAGGAAGGTCAGCTGCAGCGTCAGGGGGAACGCGGAGCCGATCATGGAGGCCACCGACTTGGCCGGCGGGGTGGTGACGCCGAGGTCCAGCTGCAGCAGCTTGCCGAGGAAGCTGAAGTACTGGATGACCAGCGGATCGTTCAGGCCGTTTTCCTGGCGGTACTGCTGCTTCGCTTCTTCGCTGGCGCCGTCGCCGAGGGCGGAGCTTGCCTGGTCGCCGGGAGCGGCCTGCAGGACGAGGAAGACGAGCAGGGTGATGCCCAGGATCATCAATGGCAGTGCTGCGAGTCTGCGGCCAAGCAGACGCAATATCGTGACCAATTTGTTCTCCGGTTTGTTGGGGTGCTGCAGTTCAAAATGTTGTGAGGCCCGCTCTGTGTGCTCCCGGGGGTTTCAGGGGCGCAGAGCAGGCCTCGCAACGCAAGGTGGCTGCTTAGGCGGTGCGGCCGACGTCGATGAACGACATGCCGGTGGTGGGCAGCGGCTTGAAGCCCTTGAGCTTCTTGTCGTCCCAGGCGGAGGGCAGCTGGCGGTGGAAGATCGGGTACAGGGGAACTTCGTCGGAGACGAGGTCCACAATTTCGCCGGTGATCTTCTTGGCGTCTGCTGCGGCAGCCTGCGAGCCCTTGTTCATGAGCTCCTGCAGCTTGGCACGTTCCGGGGCGGTCCAGTAGGCGCGCTTTTCCATCCAGGTGGCGCCCGAGTAGAACCAGCTCAGGAGCAGGTCCGCGTCGTTGCCGAAGACCGACGGGTCGCCGGGGGCTGCGACCACTGAGTAGTCGCCCGTACCGACGCGGTCGGTGTACAGGGCGCCGGACTGGATGCTCTTCACGGAGACCTTCACGCCCTGGATCTTGTTCCAGGATTCGAGGATCAGCGGGGCAACGTCCTTGACCCAGGCGGTGTCCGTGGTGAGCAGTTCGAATTCGAGGCTGGTGACGCCGGCCTGCTTCAGGAGGTCAGCGGCCTTCGCGGCGTCGTAGCCGTAGACGTTCTTGGCCCTGACGTAGTCCGGGTGGCCTTCCTGGAAGTAGGAGCTGGCGGCCTTGGCGTTGCCGAACAGGGCCTTCTTGATGATGGCCTCCTTGTCCAGCCCGTAGTGCAGGGCCTGGCGGACCAGCTTGTTGTTGAACGGCGCCTTGTTGCAGTTGAACATCAGGAACATCAGGCCGAAGGACTGGACCGATTCGACCTTCACCTTGGACTTGAGGCCGTCGATGTCGAGGTAGGGAACGTCCTCGATGGCCTGGACACGGCCGGACTGGACGGCGGTGACGCGGGCTGCGGCGTCGGAGAGCAGGAGCCAGGTCATGCCCTTGGCCAGTGCGGGCTTGGGGCCGTTGTAGTCAGCGAACGCTTCGAAGACGATCTTGTCGTCCTTGGCGGCGGAGATGAGCTTGTAGGGGCCGGTGCCGACGGGCTTGGCGTCGAAGGCCTTGAGGTCCGTGGCCAAGGCCTTGGGGACAACCTTGACCACGGAGATGCGGGGGCCGAAGCCGGGGAAGGCGTACTTGAGGGTGAACTCGACCGTCTTGGCGTCAACGGGCTTGACTTCCTTGATGAACGGGATGAACTGCGAGAACAGGGACTTGTTCGCCGGGTCCATCACGCGGGTGAAGGAGAAGGCCACGTCTTCGGTGGTAACCGGGGTGCCGTCGTGGAACTTGGCGCCGTCGCGGATGGTCACCTGGTAGGTGGTGTCGTTGACCTTCGTGGGGTCCGATGCCGCCAGCGCGTTGTAGGGCTCGCGGGTGGCCGGGTGCAGCTCGATGAGGCCTTCGAAGATGTGCAGGTTGGCGGCCATCGGCGTGGCGCCCGAGGAGCTCAGCGGGTCGAAGCCGGTGGAGAGGGCGTAGGAGATGCCCGCTTCGATGGTGAGGTCCTTGTTGACTGCCGCAGCGCCTGCCGAGCTGCCGGTGGTGGTAGCTGCCGGGCTGCCGCACGCGGCGACCGAGGCGGTGAATGCTGCGGCGGCGCCCATGGCCCCGGTCAGCTTGAGGAAGTTCCGGCGGCTGGCGTCATTGACCAGCGGCAGGTTCTTGGTGATGTTGTTCATGAGGGCCTCGCCATTCCAGAAGGTTTATCGGATGTAGGACGTCCGAGCTCGTATGTCGACTGTAAGCGTCATCACAGGTTCACGTCAAGCGCCAGTTTCCCCCGACGCTCTCTCACCTAACGTGGCTTTCCGCCGGACGCTCTCTCACTTCGGCTCGCCGATGTCGCCGGTGACGGTGTCAAACCTGAAAGCACGACGGCGGCGCACGGCAGTGCCGCCGCTCTCGGCGGTCACTTCGAACGCCACGTCCGCGTGGCCCTGTGCCACATCCGCCTCTGTGACGGTGTATCCGGGCGTGAAATAGAGAGCCTCTTCCCCGGGGCCAAGATCCGCCGCGGGGAAGGCGTCCGAGCCGGGACCGGACAGCCGGACCCCGGTAATGGACTGGGCTCCGTCATTGCGTGCCCTGCCCGTGAAGGCCAGGATGTCCCCGGCCTTGTAGCCGGGAATGATCGGGCCGTAATTCAGGTCCTGTGCCTCCCGCGTGCCGATGACCTGCGCAGCTTCGGCCGTGTAGCCCTGGCCGATTTCCTTCCACGTGTGCACGCCCCAGTCCTCGCCTCCGGACTGCATCACGTGGAACTCGCCGGTGTTCTGCCAGACCTTCGGGCGGCCGGGAGTGATGGACCGCAGTTCCATGTGGAACACCAGGCTGGCGCAGTCATCCGGAACCCTCGCCTCGGCGTCGGATTGGGGCGAAGCCCAAGGGTCGGCGGCCGGGCGGGCGGTGAACTGAGCGGTGAGCTGTTCCGCGGGCACCGAAGCGAACACGATTTCACGGTATCCCTGGCGTTCGTAGAGGACGCCGATGTTGCCGTCGGGGAGCCGGGCGGCCGTCGAATAGGCCGAGCTGCCCGGGCACAGGACCAGCTTCGCCGGCCAGCTGAGGCCGTCATCGGGGGACAGGCTGATCACCGTGTTCCGCCGCAATGCCGTGTCCTGGTTGTTGGTGGCCAGAAGCCATGTATCCGTGTCCTCGTCGGCGAAGGAAGTCAGGGACGGCAGGCCGTCGAAGCGGACCAGCGAGCCGTTGTCACCCGGGTCCGTGAGGTCCTCGACAGGGCGCAGGGCGCTCCAGGTGGCCCCGCCGTCGTCGGACATTGCGGCAAGGCGGCGCGGCGTGCCGCGGCTGTGCAGCAGGAGCCGGCCGTCCCGGAGGGCGGCAACCTTGTTTTCGTTGGGGGCGTGGCCGTGCGTCCGGATGCCGATGAGCTCCCCGAGCACCCAGGTGTCGCCGTGGTCGTCGCTGTACGCGGAAGCGGCCATGATCTCGCCGCCGGCCAGGACCACAAACTGCTGGACCAGCCGGCCGCGGTAAGGGCCGGTGTGGATCTGGATGCCCTGGCCCGCCGCGGCGAAGATTCCTGTGATGTCCGGCTCGCCCGTACTTGGCCCACGCGGGTGAACAGGCGGGCGGAGCTTGAGCTGGGCGGTGATCCGGCGGTGCTGCCAGGTCAGGCCGTCGTCGTCCGAGTAGCTGAGATCGCAGTGCTGCACATCGTCGTCCGGCTCGATACCGGCCACGGCCTCGAAGAAGCCGGCGCGGGTTCCGGCTGCGTGGAACATAAAGATCCGGCCGGTCTCAACGTCCACTAGGAGGCTCGGATCGCCGTAACCGTTGAGGCCGCCGCCCGTCCTGACGACCTGCTGGTCGCCCCAGGTCCGGCCGTTGTCCGAGCTGCGCCGGAGCAGGAGGTCGATCGGGTTGGGCAGGTCATCGAGGTTGGGGCGGCCGTCATAGGCGGCCAGCAGGGTGCCCTGCCGCGAGACGGCCAGGGCGGGGATCCTGAATTGCCGGTAGCCGCCGGTGCCGCGGACCGCCAGGATGTGTTCGACGTCGGGCATGGCGGCCGTCATTGGCTGGAGGACATGGGATGTCATATCTCCATGGTAGATGACGCGTAACACGCCTGTGTAGGCGGGCGCATCTCTGGCAGAGTATGACCATGCTCACAGTTATAGGCGAGGGCCTTGTTGACGTTGTCCAGCGCGCCTCCGGAATCGAAGCCCACGTGGGCGGCAGTCCCCTTAATGTCGCGGTGGGCCTGGCCCGCCTCGACCATCCCGTGCAGTTCGTCGGCCGTTACGGCCGCGACGCCTACGGGGATGCGGTGGCGGCGCACCTGCGCTCCAGCTCCGTTATGCTGCCGCTCGGCCCCGACGAGCTGCCAACCAGCGTGGCCACCGCCGTAATTGACGACGACGGCGCCGCCACCTACACGTTCGACCTCGCCTGGGAGCTTCCCGGCCTGGCGGACCGCCTCGCCTTTATGCTGCAGGGGACCACCTTGCTGCACACCGGCTCCATCGCCACGATGCTGGCGCCGGGGGCCGCGGCGGTGCTCGCCGCCGTCGAGCATGCCCACCCCGCCGCCACGATCAGCTTCGATCCCAACTGCCGGCCCAGCATCATCACGGACGTGGACTATGCGCGAACGCAGGCGGAGAAATTTGTCACCCTCGCGGACGTGGTCAAGGCCTCGGACGAGGACCTCGAGTGGCTGTACCCGGGCGTGGATGCGCTGGAATCAGCGCGCCGCTGGCTGTCGCTGGGTGGTTCCGAGGGCCCGGCCCTGGTGGTCGTCACGCGCGGCGCGGCCGGTCCGTGGGGAATTACGGCCGCCGGTGAAGCCGTGATTGACGCGCCTCGCGTGGAAGTGGCCGACACCGTGGGCGCCGGTGATTCCTTTATGGCCGCCCTGCTTTCGGGGATCGTGGACCGGGGCCTGGACGGAGCGCAGAACCGGAAGGACCTGCGCGAGCTTCCGGCCGAGGGCCTGGCTGAGCTGCTGGCCCACGCTGCCCGCGCAGCGGCCGTCACGGTTTCCCGCCCGGGCGCCAACCCGCCCACGCGCGCCGAACTGAACGCGGTTCCGGCGGAGTAGGTGTGTTCTTCCTCATCGATTGCTCCGTAAACGCCGTTTTGAGGGGCCAAAAGGGCGTTTACGGAGCAATCGATGGGCGCAGATGCTCCTGGCGGCCCACCGCGTAGGCCTCACGGAGCCAGCCGGCCAGTTCGCCGTCGACGTCGGATGGCTCGGTCACCCGAACCGTGTGGAGATGCGTGTACGGAGAAAGTGTTTCGATCCGTCGGAATCTGGGCGACTCAACCCGGCGCGTAAGCCAGAACTCCACATCGAGCCATTTGTTCGCGGGTTTGACCCCGGCGAACCGGACCCGAACCATAAAGGCGACACGGTCCTGGTACGGAACAAGCGTTACCGGGCCGATCGCCTCAACCGTCCGGCGAACCACCTCGAACAGCCGGTGGATGCTGTCTGGCCTGCCGCGGAACGGCTCGTCGAGGGTGTGCTGTGAGCAGGAATGGTTCATGTTCCGCGTGACAAACTGCCGTCCGCAGGAGGGGCAGGTCCACAAGGCGCGGCCAGTGCGCCGGCCCGGTGGCGGAACGTCCGCGCCCAGCACCTGGGCCACGAGCTGTTCAACGCGGCGCGCCCGCGTCGACGCCGTCCGCGCGTCCTCAAGGAAACGCATCAGCTCCCGCCGCTGCGAAACGGGCAGCTGCCCCCAGTTGTCCGCCGCTCCTACAGCCGCGTCCAGGGCGGCAGCCAAATCTCCGGGCGGGATGACCTCGTCGGAGCCGAGCGCGTGAACGTCCACTGTGACCGTTTCCCCGACGAGCACGCCCGTTGCCGTCCGCAGGCCGCCGGAAAGATACAGGACGTGCCGGCCGGACCTGCCCGGCATCACCGTGGCGTTGAACTCCGCACCCCTGAGCGTGCCGGTCACCCTGATCCGGCCATGCTCCGCATGCGGCAGCAGCTCAGCCACCGCTGCCGTCGGGACATCCACGAACGGATTGGGCCCCCGCAGCTGAACGGTGGCGGTGAAGCGGACCATAGGGTCATTATCGACCCGGCCCGTCGGCTCGAAAACCCTCATCGGTTGCTCCGTTGCCGCCGTTTTGAGGGGTCAAAAAGGGTGGCTGTGGAGCAGTCGATGGAGTTCGGTCTACTCCTTGCCAAGCCCCGCAGCCGACGTCTTCTGCCCGGTGACCTCGTTGAGGGCCGTCAGGTCGAAGATGCCGTTGATGTCCGCCTGCTTAGTGGTGCCGGCTGCCACGCCGTCTTTGAGCAGCTTGGGGTAGGTTCCGGCGAGCGGATCCACGGTGAAGACGATGTTCTTCAGGGACCGCTCGATCACGTCGGCCTTCAGTTCGGCACCGGCCGCTTCCTTGAGGGCAGCGTTGATGACGCTGGCCTTCTCGGTTGCAGCAGCGCTGTCCAGCCAGTCAACGGACTTGGCGTGGCCCTTGAGCAGGGCCTTCACAGTGTCCGGGTGTTCTGCGGCGAACTTCTTGTTGACGATCAGGATGGTGGTGGGGAATTCGCCTGCTTTGCCGGAGAGCGAGCCGTCCCAGAGGTCCTTTTCGTCCACCAGGACCTTGGCGCCGGCGGTCAGCACCAGGCGGGAGGCCCACGGCTCAGGCAGCCACGCGCCGTCGAGCTTTCCGTCCTGGAACAGTTTCAGTGTCTGGGCGTTCTCCGTGGGGTTGATGGCCACGTCGCCGCTGCCGTCCACGTTGGTTTTGTAGCCCTGCGTGGCGAGCCAGGCGCGGAGCGCCACGTCCTGCGTGCCGCCGAGCTGCGGCGAGGCGAGCGTCTTGCCCTTCAAGGCCGCGGCGGAGTTGATTTCCGGTTTGACCACCAGCTGCGCACCGCCCGCGGCCGCCCCGGCGATGATGCTGACGGACTCCCCGGCGCTCTTGACGAATGAGTTGATGGCCGGGTTCGGGCCGATGTAGGTGGCGTCGATGGCGCCGGCGTTCAGGGCCTCGATCGCGGCGGGCCCGGCGTTGAAGACCTGCGTGCTGAGCTTCGTATCACCCAGCTCCTTGGCGATGTGGCCCTGGCTGACACCCACCAATGCCGGTGCGTGCGTCACGTTGCCGAAGTAGCCGAGTTTGAGCTCTGCTGCCGGGTTGCCGGCCGGTGCGGCGGAGGACGCCGCGGGGGTGGCGGCGTTGTTGCCGGAGACGGCCGAGGCCACGGCCACGCCGCCGCCGACCAGCGCCAGAATTCCGGCCACGATGCCGATCTTCAGGCCCAGCGGACGCTTCGGAGCGGAAGCCTGGCCGGCCACGATGCGGGTGGCGGCCGGTTGGTTTTGCGGAGTGTTATCCGGGGGAGTTGTCACGGTATTCCTTTGCTAGCGGAGATGCTGAAGATGAGATTACGGACGGACCCCACGCCCCACAACGGCACCGGACACGGACGTTCACGCAACGACGCGCAGGCTCAACAGAACGTAGCCCGGCGTCAAAAAATGTCGCCGGGCGACTCCAAAAGGCCAGCCCCGGGGAGGAGGCTTCACGGCCCGGGAAGCCCGCCGCCCCACGTAGACTGGCAGGATGCGGCTGGTAGCAAGTGATATTGACGGAACGATTCTTGGGCACGACGGAAAGATCAGCGACCGCACCGTCCGGGCCTTCCACGCCTGCCGGGACGCCGGCATCGAACTCGTCTTTGTCACCGGCCGCCCGCCGCGCTGGCTTCACCCGCTGGAGGAACAGCTTGGCCACACCGGCACGGTCATCTGCTCCAACGGCGCCGTGGTGTGGGACCTCGAAGCGGACCGGCTGGTTTCCGCCCGGACGCTGGGCATCGACGCGGTGCTGGAACTGCGGAGGATCATCAAGGAACTGCGCCCGGCCGCTCTCTTCGCCGCCGAAACGCTGACCGGATTCCATCTCGAGCCCGGTTTCATCGAGAACGGTTCCAGCGAGCTGCTGGCCGAATTCACCCCCGCCCCGCTGGCCGAAACGCTCACCCCGGACGACGCCGTCGTGAAGTTCCTGGCGATTGTCAGGGATGGCACCGCGGACGACTTCCTGGCCGCGGTGCGGCCCGCCGTCGCCCATCTGGCGTCCGCCACGCACTCCGCGCCCACCGTGGCGATGCTTGAACTGTCCCTTCCCGGCGTCAACAAGGCCGTCACCCTGGCCGAATACGCCAACTCCCTGTCCATTGACGCGGCCGACGTCGTGGCGTTCGGGGACATGCCCAACGACGTCGAGATGCTGCGCTGGGCAGGCCACGGGTACGCCATGGCCAGCGGCCATCCGGACGCCATCAGCGCCGCCGGGCAGGAGGCACCCCACTTTGACGACGACGGCGTGGCCCAGGTTCTCGAGGCCAGGCTCGCGGCGCTGGGCGTAGAGCTGTCCTGATCCCGGCTCTGTAGCCGGAAATTCACAGCTTCCGCTCACCTTCCGTTCACGTTTGCCGCCTACCGTGGGCTACGGATACACATCCGCGGCTAAAGGGGAAGTCATGGCAAGGAACGGCAACCAACGCGCGGCCGAAGCGCCGCTGCGCCCGGCAGAGCCGGCAGCGCACTGGAAGGCACTGAAAGAGGGCGACCGCGTGCGCGTCCGCCGCGCCCCGGGATACGAAACCAGCGGGTTCGTCGACGCCATCACGTGGGACCACACCGCTGTGTGGGTGGATCTGGACGATGGCCATGGCCGGACACTGCTGCACTGCAGTGACGGCGTGGAGATTGAGCCGCAGGACGGATAGCCCGGCGGCTCCGGTACGCTCACAAACGTGACTGAGCCGTTTTTTGCAGCTTCCGGTGGTGCCCGTCCCTCGCGTCCCATCGCCATGGCCCACCGCGGATTCTCGCGGGAGGGGCTGGAGAACTCGATGGCCGCCTTCCGGGCCGCCGCCGAACTTGGCTATGAGTACCTTGAGACGGATGTGCACACCACCTCCGACGGCGTGCTGCTGCTCTTCCACGACGACACCCTGGACCGGGTCACTGACGGCCGTGGCCGGATTTCCGAGCTGACCGCCGCAGAGGTTTCCACCGCGCGGATCGGCGGGAGCGAGCCCGTGCCGCTCTTCGATGACCTGCTGACGGCCTTCCCGGCCGCCCGGCTGAACCTGGACGTCAAAGGCTGGAACTCCGTGCAAAGCCTGGCCGCCGGTATCGAACGGCATGCCGCACATGACCGCGTCCTGGTGGCCAGTTTTTCAGACCGCCGACGCCGGGCGGTGCTGAAGCTGCTGAGCCGTCCCGTGGCATCGTCGGCAGGGATGCTAACGAACGCGCTGTTTGTCCTGCTGGGCCCGGTACTTCCGGCACCGTGGCTGCGATTTGTCCTGCGGGATCCGTTGCGGGATGTCCAGGCGCTGCAGGTTCCGGTCCGGTACCGGGCAATCCGGGTGGTGACGCCTGCCTACGTGCGGCGGGCGCACGCACTGGGCCTGCTGGTCCATGTGTGGACCATCAACCAGCCCGCCGAGATGCACCGGCTGCTGGACCTGGGCGTGGACGGGATCGTGACGGACCGCGCGGACCTGCTGAAGCAGGTCCTGCAGGAGCGAGGCGAGTGGCCCGTCAGCTGACTTACGTCAGTTGGAGCCGCCAGGACCGTGGGTGCCGTGATCGGCTGCGGCGGCGAGGCGCCGGAGCCCGTCGGGGTCAAGCGGTGTATTCCATGCCGCCCAATCCTTCGGCTGCACCGAGGGCCGGCCCAGCAGGTAGCCCTGGCCGGCGCTGAAGCCCAACTCGGTGAGGACCATCAGTTCCTCGGCGGTTTCAACACCTTCGGCCACCAGAATGCTGCCGATCTGCTCCGCGAAGTCCACCAGGCAAGCGGCCAGTGCGTGCTGGGACGTATCCGTGTCCACGCCGCTGATCACGTTCCTGCCCAGCTTGATGAAGTCGGGCCGCAGATGGAGCATCCGGCTGAGGGCGCCCGCGCCGGGGTGTGAGTCATCGATTGCAATGCGCAGCCCGCGTTCCCGGAGCGGCGTAATTGCGGAAACGAAATGCGAGTATTCCTCGTCCGGAATTCCGTCCGTCAATTCGAGCACAATGCGGTCTATTGGCAGCTCGATGTGGTCGAACAATTCGGGCAGCCGGGGATCCAGGCATGACGTGGGGGAGATGTTGAGGGCGACATAGACGTGCGGGGGGAGTTTTGCGGCAGCGGCGGCTGCGGATGCGAGTGCCGAGAATTCCAAGTTGGCGCCCAATCCAACGGCGGCCGCCTCGGCGAACCAGAGTTCCGCGCTGGCGCCGTCGTCGCTGACAAAGCGCGACAACGCCTCTACGCCCACTACGGCCTTGGACTCGAGGCCGTAGATGGGCTGGAACGCGGTCATCAGCATCTGGTTTTCCAGCAGCGCGCTGATCCGCGACAGGCTGCGCAGGGAATCCAGCTGCTCGGCCACGTGTGGCGGCATGGCGCTGGGAGGCTGCGGGAAGCGCGCGGTGTCGGGCGTGTTCGCGTCTGTGGTGTCCTGTTGCCGGCGTTCCAGAAGATATTCCAGCAGGGCCCGTTCCGGCATGCCGGGGTTTTCCCCCAAGCGGTTGCTAAGGCGCTGACGTATTGCCGCCCCGGCAGGATCGGAATCCGCCAAAACCGCCGCAATAACTCCCCAAGCTTGTACCCGAACCGTCATTAGCAACGCCCCCAGTTGACGAAGTAATGGCTCCTAGGCCTCTTTATTTTCAAATTTCCAGATGCCTTCGGAATTCGCTACTTCTGATTAATGCCGATCTTCCTGGCCTCGAAGAATCGGATACCGCAACTTGATCGTATATCGGGATGATCCAAAAGCGCAGCCCTTAATCGATCAACCTCTATTACTTTCGGAAGAAGTTTCGGCCAGCAGCGCAGGAATCCGTTCGGGCGGGACGGGCTTGCTGAAGAAATAGCCCTGGGCGCTGAGGCACCCGAGGTTCCGGAGGTGCTCGGCCTGTTCCGCCGTTTCCACGCCTTCCCACACGGCTTCGAGCCCGCAGGCGCGCACCAACTGCAGGACTGCAGCCACCAGTGCCGGCTGGCTGGGGTCTGTGCCCAGGCCCTCGATCAGGGACCGGTCCACTTTGACCCGGTCGACGGGGAGCCGGCGCAGGTAGCTGATGGAGGAGTATCCGGTACCGAAGTCGTCGATCTCGATCCCGACCCCCAGCCCGCGCAGCCCGCCCAGGGAATACCGGTCCAGTTCGTTGCCCCTGACGATGGCCGCTTCGGTCAGTTCCAGGACAACCTGCTCGGGACGGACGCCTGTCTCCTTGAGCACCGCGCGGACGTCCTCGATGAACTGCAGGCTCTGCAGATCCGTTGCGGAGATGTTGATCCGGACGGAAAACCGGCTGTCCACCAGGTCGGCATCAACCCAGGTCCGTAGCTGGCCTACAGCGGTGCTGAGTACCCACAGGCCCAGTTCGGAGATCAGGCCGGCATCTTCTGCCAGCGGGATGAACTCGTCCGGCATGATGCGGCCGCGGGTGGGGTGGTCCCAGCGGATCAGGGCTTCCACGCCCTCAATGCGGCCGGTGCCCAGTTCAACCACGGGCTGGTAGTGCAGCACCAGGCCGTTGCCCTTGATGGCGGCCCGGAGATCCTCCAGGAGTTGGCTGCGGAGCCTGCGGATGAGCAGGAGCCCGGGTTCGAAGACGTGGAGCCGGTTCTGGCCCTCGGCTTTGGAGGCGTACATGGCCACATCGGCTTCCATCAGCAGGTCCTCGGCCTTCCGCCCGGCCGCCCCGACGCTGAGTCCTACGCTCGCCCCGCAGCGGACGGTCCGGTCAGGCAGGTCAATGGGTTCCTTGATGGCGGCCAGGATGCGCTGGCCTACGACGGCGGCCTGGTCGGCGCCCGTGGCAGGCATAACGATGGCGAACTCGTCCCCGCCCAGCCGGGCAACCACGTCGGTGGTCCGGACGGCGCTGCGGATGCGTTGCGCCACGGTGATCAGGACCTGATCGCCGGCAGTGTGGCCGAGGGTGTCGTTGATGGATTTGAAGGCGTCAAGGTCAAGGAGGAGGATGACGGGCTGGCTGAGGGGATCGCCGTCGTGGTCCTGGGCGGACTTCAGCGCGGACAGGAGCGCGGAGCGGTTGGCGAGGCCGGTGAGGGGATCCTGCATGGCCATCATCTGCATTTCGCGGTGGGCTTCGTGCAGCAGCTGTGTGCGGACCTCAACACGCTGCTCAAGCTCTTCGTAGATGATCTGCAGGTCCTCGGCCAGGAGGTTGGTGCCCATGATGATGGCGTCGAGCTCGTCCCGGGCCGGCGATACTTCTATCCGCGACTGGAGGTCTCCGGAGGCGAGCCGGACGATGCCATCGAGCAGCTGGGAGAGCCTGGGGTCATCGTCAGCGAACATCTGGTTCCTCCTTTCCGGGTTCAGGTTCCGTGGGACGCGTGGGCTCCCAGGCGGAGGTTCACAGTGACAGTGGTGCCAACGCCCAGCTCCGAGGTTACGTCAATGCGGCCGCCGTGGCGTTGGACGATGTCCTGCGTGATGGCGAGCCCAAGTCCGGTGCCCGGAACCGCCCCGGACATCGCGTTCGAGGCGCGGTAGAAGCGGGTGAAGATGTGGGCTATCTCGTCGCTGGAGATCCCTATCCCGCTGTCCGAGACGCTGACCGTCGCCCAGCGGGTGCCGTCTGCATCTGCCCGCGTTTGGCTGACCACATCGATCTGTCCGCCACTGGGGGTGAATTTGATGGCGTTGGAGATCAGATTCGTGAAAACCTGCTGCAGCTGAACCTCATCGGCAAGGATTTCCTGATCCTCCGAGGCGTGGGCCATCACAATGGCGACGTTCTGCACTGTCGCGAGCGGCCTGAGCGCGGCGGTGACGATCTCCAGAGTCCGAGCCAGCCGGACAGTGGTCAGGTGCAGCGGGCTTTGTTCATGCCCGTTGCGGGAAACGCTCAGCATGTCCTCGATCAGCAACCGCAGCCGTTCCGTGTTCCTGACCACGATGTCCAGCATCTGGTGGACATCGCTGGACACGGGATCGGATGTATTCTCCTGGATCATGTCCAGGTACGCCATGATCGATGTCAGCGGTGTGCGGAGCTCATGGTTGACGGTGGCCAGGAAGTCGGTTTTTGCTTTGTCCAGCTGCTGGAGCTGCTTGACCACTTGCTGCTGGCTGGTGATCAGGTGGCTTTGGATCAGGCCGTGGGCAGTATTGCCTGCCACGTGCTGGATCAGTGCCAGCTCGGCCCGCGACCATTCCCTGGGCGAGTTAAGCAGGGCGATCCAAATAATTCCCAGGGATGAGCTGCCGTCCCCCATTGGGACGGCCACGGATGCGGCGGCGCGCAGTGTAGCGAGTTCGGCCGGCAGCTGGACGTCGCCGGTGCCCAGCGGTGCGAACGATCCGTCCGCCGTCAGGGCCTCAGCCCGTGACCATAGTGCGTCAGCCGTCCTGCGCACCGGGTCTTCGTCCGTGAACAATCCTTCGGGCAGCGGAGCCAGGCCGGGCCGCTGCCACTGGGCGGTGATGGGTGGCACCCTGTCGTCGTCGAATGTAGTCAGCCAGACGCGGTCCGCGCCGAATGTCTCGCCGAACCCCCTGACCACAAAGTCGGCGATCTGTTGCGGATGGTTGGTTCCGCGGACCGCCGCGGATACCTGCCGCAGTCTTTCGCGGAGCGCCTCCGCTTCCTGCCGAGCTTCATTCCGGCGGGAGACCAGGTTGATCAGGGCTGTGGCGCGGTGGACGAGTTCCTTGGCAGCAGGCGGCTTGGCGATGGAGTCCCGTACGCCGGCATGCTCCACTGACTTGACCTCTGCCGGACTGTCGAGATCCACGAGGACCAGCACAGGTGCGGTCGCGTCGACGTCGGAAAGTGAACTGTCCAGGATCAGGACGGAGGGCTCGCGCTGGTCCAGAATCGCCGACAGGCTGGCGGCGTCGCCGGCAGTTTTGACCGTGAAGCCCGCCGCCTCCAGTGCAGCCGTGGTGAATTCCCGGCGCCCGGCGTCGGGGTCCGCAACGACAGCCAGGTACGGCACGGTTGCGAAATGTGGTGTGACCGCTGGCAAACCTGCCCCCTTGGCTCCTGAGTGAGCACCTGCTTGCTCCTGACTGAGTACATTGTAGGGTGACGGAGCACACCTGTTCCTATAAGAATGCGCGGAGGGTAATCGTGACGAGTCAGCCTGCAGAAGCGGCCAAGGCGGACCTGACGCTGGATGAACGGGGTGTCATCCAGCTGAAGTGGCCGCGGGGTGCGTCCATCACGGAGTCCGATGCCGAGGCGGCCATGCAGAAGGTCAATGACCTGTGCGGGGCCCGCCGACACCCCATGCTGGTGGATATGGCCACCACGGCCAAGGTCAGCCGGGGAGCCCGTACGGTTTTTGGCCGCCCCTGCCAGGCCTTCCGCATTGCGCTGCTGGGGGCGTCGCCCGTTGACAGAGTACTTGCCAACTTCATCCTGGGTATCAACAAAGTGCCCTGCCCCACCCGGTTCTTTACGTCCCGCGACGACGCCATGGCCTGGCTGCTGAAAGAGCCGGCGGACACCGCCTGAACGGACCCGCCCGGCCAAACCGCTGCGGCGTGTTCGGCGCCTATATTTGTACGATGCCATCCCCAGCGAAACCGGTGCTCGCCGCCTTGCGGAAGTACCTCATCCTGCCCAAACTGATCGCGCTGTCCTGGTCGGCTCCCAAAAACAGGACCGTGGCCTGGGACAGGTATTGGGCCGGAATCGCCCGGACAGGCGCCCGGAGCGACGTGCTGTGGGACTCCGGCACGGACCAGGAGCTGCTGGGCTACCGGGACATCCTGCAGCGGCACTTCGATCCCAGCCTTCCCGTGGTGGATGTGGGGTGCGGGCACGGCGCCTTCAGCCGCGCGCTGGCCGCTTTTTCACCGCAGGTGATGGGCGTTGACGTGTCTGCACACGCGGTGGCCCGTGCCCGGGACGAATCGGCGGGCATTGCGGGTGTCAGCTACCTGGCCCGTGACATGACCGAGCCGGGTGCTGCCTCCGGGCTGGTGGGATCCACGGATGCCAACGTCTTTGTCCGTGGCGTGCTGCATGTCCTGACCGAGGCCGATCAGGCCGCGCTGATGGAGAACCTGAGGCAGCTCGTGGGCGCCCGCGGCACGGTCTTTCTGGCGGAGACGAACTTCCAGGGCAACCCGGTGGAGTACGTTGCGCATCTGGGTGCGTCGCTGCGGAGCATCCCGGCTCCACTGGAGCTCGCGATCCGGACACTGCCCATGCCGGGCCATTTCGGACCGCAGGAGCTCGCCCGTGTGATGCCCAGGGACGGGTGGACGCTGGTGGAGGACGGGGCCGCGACCATCGAGGCCAACCCGCTGATGGACGCCGCGGGGAACAGCCGCATACCCGGTTACTTTGCGGTGCTCAGGGCCAAGGATCCCGACACCGGCGGGTAGTGGGCATCCCGTGCTGTCCGCATGCCGGATTGGGCAAGCGCTTTCCCGAAGTTGGCTGGCATGATGGACGGCATGCGCATTCTCATCGCTCCGGACAAGTTCAAGGGCTCGCTCACCGCCGCGGAGGCCGCCGCCGCCATCGCCGAAGGTGCGCTGCGCGTCTACCCGGACGCCGTCGCCAACCAGTTTCCAATCGCCGACGGCGGTGAAGGAACCCTGGAGGCTGCCGTTTCGGCCGGCTACGAGGAGCGGCTCAACGCCGTCGTAGGTCCCATCCTCGCCCCCGTGGGCGCCGCCTGGGCCATCCGGAAGAACGCCGACGGCGGTGCTACCGCCGTCATCGAGACGGCGCAGGCCTCCGGCCTGGCCGAGATGGAGCCCACCCCCGCCAACGCCCTGCGGGCCCACAGCTACGGCTGCGGACAGCTGATCGCCGCGGCCCTCGACGCCGGAGCCACCGAGATTGTGCTGGGCCTGGGCGGATCGGCCATGACCGACGGCGGCAGCGGCGCCCTGCGTGCGCTGGGCCTCAAGCCGCTGGACGCCACCGGCAACGTTGTTCCGCTGGGCGGCGGATCACTCGCCGACGTTGCAGCCCTCGACACCACCGGACTGGACCCGCGGCTGTCCGCCGCCTCGTTCAGGATCGCCGTGGACGTCCAGAACCCCCTCTATGGCGCCACGGGCGCGGCCCACGTGTTCGGGGCCCAGAAGGGCGCCGACGACGAGGCAATGGAACAGCTTGACGCCGGTCTCCGCAACTGGGCGTCTGTACTACGGGAGGCCACTGGCCGGGACGTCAACATCCCGGGAGCCGGGGCGGCGGGCGGCTTCCCGGCGTCGTTCCTTGCCTTCACCAACGCCCGGCTGGAGGGCGGGTTCGCGCTCGTCGCCGGGCTCACCGGCCTCGCGGGCCAACTGGACGACGCCGACCTGGTGATCACGGGCGAGGGTTCCATGGACTCGCAGTCGCTGACCGGCAAGGCCCCCATCGCGCTCGCCGACGCAGCCCGGGAACGCGGGATCCCGGTGATCGTGGTGGCGGGGCGGATCATGGTGACGCCCGAGGACCTCGCGGCGCACGGCGTGGTAGCCGCCGCGCAGCTGCTGGATGTTGCGGCCAGCCCGGAAGACGCCGTCGCCAACGCCGCAAAATACCTGGCCTGGGCTACCAGCCAGGTTCTGGAAGGCGCCTGAAACAAGCCCCGGCGGCAAACGCCCCGGTGGCGCTGGGGTTGCTGCTTGGGCTGCGGCTGCCTAGGCGCGCGCAGCTCAGGCCCCGGTCTCGTAATGCGGCTCGGCCACCGGCTTGGACTCCGGTGAGCCCCTTTCGCGGAGGTAGACGGAGGCACCCACCAGGACCGCCACGGCGAGGAATTCGCTTTGCCAGTTCTGGAAGGATTCGAACCAGAACCTGCTGGTCGCCAAGTACTGGAACAGGGTGAGCGTGGGCTGCCCGTGGGTTTGCTGCTCCTCGTTGTAGGCCGACGTTCCGCCGGCGGCGTGCAGGCTGAACGAGGCAACAAACAGCAGCAGCAGGAGGATGGACAGGGAGTGCTCATACAGCTTCAGCACCAGGCCGCCGCGCTTCACCGGCCACGGCGTGGCCTTGCCGATGGTGGCATCGCGCGGGTCCTGGTCCTGCGGGGCAGTCTTTCCCATGGGCTTGGATTCGGAGGATCCCTTCTGAAAAAGGAAGACGGTCAGGACCACGTACATGGCCATCTGCAGGAACTCGGACTCCCAGTTTTCAAAAGTGGCTTCGACAAAATCGCCCGTGGACAGGTACTCCAGAACCGTTACGCCTGGCTCTCCGTGGGCCGCCTGATCCTCGCTGTACGCTGCAGCCCCGGAGAGGATCATGCCAATGAAAAACGCCAGGAACAGCCCGGCGTTGGCGAGCAAAAGCCCGTGTTCTTTGGCCCACTTGCGCATGTATGAACTCCTCGATTTTGTACCCCCGGCATTTGCTGCCTTGATGTCCTGACTGCGACGCCTTGTCTACGGCTCCGCTGCGCGCCTATTGAGCCGCAGCGGCACGTAGGCCAGCAGCACCAGAAGGACCGTCAGCAGGATTCCGCCGGCGGTCAGGCCGGCGGCGCGGCCCGCTGTCACGTCGAAGACCAGGGCGGCTGTCCCGACACTGAGCATCCCCACGCCGGCCAGGGCAATTTTGGTAATGGTGTCTGCGCTGGAGACGAGGGTTTCTTTGAGCCTTTGGCGGAAGAGCCGGCGGTGGACGCTGACCGGCAGCAGGATAAAGGCGGTGGTCAGCGTCGCGATCACTACGTTGACGAGGTAGAGGCCCACCTGGAAATTGTCCAGGTCCTCGAACCGCTGCTGGAACGGCAGTGTCAGGAGAAAACCGGCCAGGATCTGGACCCCGGTCTGAAGCATCCGGAGTTCCTGCAGGAGCTCGGCCCAGTTCCGGTCAAGCTGCTCTTCGCGGGTTTCATTCCGGCCGGTGCTGCCGGTGAAGTCCTCGCCATCCGACATGGTTCTCCTTGCTCCGGGGCTAGGCGTGTGCTCCAAAACTAGGCTGAAGTTGCGCCAACGGCAACGTTTGATAAGTTTACTGATTATTTGCCGATTCAAATGATGAGGGCACGTCAGATCCACATCCACAACAGGAGGAACCATGAGTCAGGACAACCAGCGCACGGAACCGGACGGGGAAGTGGGCGGCTACGGCACACCCACGGCGGAACAGGAAGTGGGCGGCGCGGAGACGAATGCTCCCGTGGTCGAACCGGGCGAACCACCCATCCCGCGCGACGCCGTCGTGCCTTCCGCCGAGGCGGAGATCGACGACGCCAATGCCGATTCGCAGGGTTCTGAACCCTTCTCGTCCGAATCCGGACAGGATGCTGCCGGCCTGCCGGACGGCAGCGGAACCGACCGGGCCAAGGACAAATCACCGAACGACGACGGCGACGAAAGTTTCGACGCCGGGTAGGCACTGGCCTGTGCCCGGACTGCGGTTTTTATGTGGCTCGACCACGCCCTGGGGGCCTTCACCGGACGTATCCTAGAAGCAGGTTTTGCAGTGGGCCACGCGTTTCGAACCTAGGCGTGGAACATGGCCGCGGAGACACCGGGGGAGCCGGGCTGGGAATCGCTTCCCGACCCCCAGGATGTGGTGTTCGACAGCACGGATGTTGAAGACTTCCTTGCTGCGGTTACCCGCGAGTTCATGCGCGACATCGATGGCGATTCCCGCGGGATCAGCTGGGCTGTCACCTTCTTCCGCCCCGGATCGGCCCGAACGGCCGCCGCCGGCACCCCCGCGGCCCGCGCCGCAGACGAAGAACAGTGCTCGTTTGCAGACGGACCCGTGCTTGAGGCCGTGCGCACGGGGGATTTTGTGCACCTGGCCGATGTCGCCCGCGACCGGCGATGGCCGGGCTATGCCAGTGCTGCCGCGGACCACGGCGTCAGGTCGCTGCTGTCAATGCCGATTGCGGCCGCCGCCGGCTGGAGCGCCGCACTGAGCCTCTACGCGTCCACTCCCCACGCCTTCACCAGCGAGGACATCATCAGGACGCGCCGGTATGCGCGGCAGGTGGCCCGGTCGCTGTGGATGGTGGTGCGGGTGGTGGAGCGGGCCGAAGCCGGCGCGCAACTGGCTGTAGCCCAAAGCTCCATGGTGCTTATGGACCTGGCAGTGAACGCCCTCAAATCCGATTACGGACTCGGCCATGAGGCGGCCCTGCAGTACCTCCGGACCGTCGCGCGGCACACCCGCCAGGGGCTTCGTGAGACCGCCTTGAATATTGTGGCTGCCTCGCGCCCGGACCCGGCCGGACGTGGCCAGGAAAACGCCCGTTTCCGGGGACTAGCTGGAATCGAAACCTCCTCCCTCAGCGAGGGACCCTACAAAACAGGGAGCACGGCATGAACGTCTGGAAACAGGACATTGCAGCCAGGAACACCGCTGTGGAACTGGCGCCCCACCCGTGGCACCGCCTCGTGGCACTGGGCGATTCCTTTACCGAGGGGATCGGAGATCCGGAGCCGCGCAGCGAGGGTGGTTTTCGCGGCTGGGCGGACCGTGTGGCCGAGGAGCTCAGTGCGAACCAGCCTGATTTCGCCTACGCCAACCTTGCCGTCCGGGGCCTGCTGGTACAGCAGATCCTCGACCACCAGCTTGCCGCGGCGGTCGCCCTGAACCCTGACCTGGTCACCCTCTCCGCCGGCGGTAACGACATTGTTTTCCGGCGCAGCGATCCTGACCGGCTCGCAGAAAAAATCGACGACGGTGTGGCACAACTGGCAAGGTCAGGCGCCACCGTGGTTCTCTTTGCCGGGCCGGACTGGGGTGCGACGCCGGTCTTCAGCCAGATCCGCGGCAAAGTGGCCATCTTCAATGAGAATCTCCACGCGGTGGCGGCCCGCCATGACGCGGTCATGGTCGACCTGTGGTTCCTGCGCGAACTGTCGAACCCGGGCATGTGGGATCCGGACCGGCTGCACTTCTCGCCACTGGGGCACCACACCATCGCCGCGGCCGTGCTGAAGGCCCTGGGTGTCCCGCACACGCTGGAGCCCCTGGCGCCCAAGCCGCCGCTGCCCCGCAGCTGGAAGGAAGCCAGGACCGAGGACCTCATCTGGGCACGGGAATACCTGGTCCCGTGGGTGATCCGGCAACTGAAGCACCCTGCAGCAGGGGAGCTGACCGCCAAGCGCCCCCAGCCGCGGCCGGTCTTCGGCATCGGAACCCCACCCGGACCATTCATCGGCGGCGGACACGCGGCCTGACGCGACAGCCGGACGCGCGTGCGGACGGTCAGCGCCTCTTGTGCGCGCGTTTCGCTGCTGCGTTGACGGCTGCCTTGACGGCGGGAGGCAGGCCCGCCTGCTCCGTTTCCGGTTCGGCCACCGAGCCGCGTGCCTTCGCGATGGCGTTCATGCCGTGGTAAATCACCAGGGCGGCGGCTGAGCCGAGGGCGATGCCCGTGAATTTCAGTTCCCCAATGGTCCAGGTGTAATCCGCGATGCCGATGATCAGCGCGACGGCGGCGGTGGTCAGGTTCACGGGGTTGGAGAAGTTCACCTTGTTCTGCACCCAGATCTTGACGCCCAGGATGCCGATCATGCCGTAAAGCATGGTGGCCGCTCCGCCCAGCACACCAGGCGGGACAGTGGCAATGAGTTCGCCGAATTTCGGCGAGAAGCTCAGCACAACGGCGAAGACGCCGGCAACCCAGTACGCCGCCGTCGAATACACCTTGGTGGCCGCCATAACGCCGATGTTCTCCGCGTACGTGGTGGTGCCGGAACCGCCGCCGGCGCCGGCGAGGACCGTGGCCACACCGTCCGCCATCAGCGCGCGGCCGGAGACACCGTCGAGGTTCTGGCCGGTCATGGCCGCCACGGACTTTACGTGCCCGATGTTCTCGGCCACGAGGACCAGCACCACGGGGACAAAAAGGCCAAGCACGCCCACGTGGAATTCGGGGGTCTGGAAGTGCGGCAGGCCGACCCAGGCGGCGGCTTCCATTTTTTCGTAGCTCACTTCGCCGCGCAGCATGGCCACGGCGTACCCCACCACCACGCCCACGAGGATGCTGAGCCGGCCGACGATTCCGCGGAAAAGAACGCTGACCAGGATGACGGTGGCCAGCGTGATCACGGCGGTGACGGGGGCGGCGTCGAAGTTCATTTTCGCCGCGGGGGCAAGGTTCAGGCCGATCAGCGCCACGATGGCGCCGGTGACGATGGGCGGCATCAGCCGGTTGATCCAGCCCGCGCCGAACTTCTGCACGATCGCGCCGATCAGGGCGAGCGCGACGCCGGCGAGCACCACTCCGCCCAGCGCGCCGGGCACGCCGAACTGCTGCTGGGACGCCATGATGGGCGCGATGAACGCGAAGCTGGAGCCGAGGTAGCTGGGCACCCGCCCCTTGGTGATGACCAGGAACAGCAGCGTGCCGATGCCGGAGAAGAAGAGGGTGGTAGCCGGCGGCATGCCGGTGATGATGGGCACCAGGAAGGTGGCTCCGAACATGGCCACGACGTGCTGCATGCCCACGCCGATGGTCAGGGGCCAGGCCAGGCGCTCATCCGGAGCAACCACGTGGCCGGGCTTAATCGATTTGCCGGTGCCGTGAAGCTTCCATTTCATTCCGAGCATGCTCATGGTCGGGGCCTTTCAAGGGGTTGCCGCTGGGGCTGGGATCTTCCGGTGCAACAATACCGCGCGGCTCCGCTGTGGTGAACGTCACCTGCCGTAGTGGGAAGATGTCCGGCCTGCTTGAAGTTACAACTATGGAAAGCAGACCGCCGGCCCATCATTTGCGATGAGCGGCCCAGCGAAAGGTACGCCATGACTATTGCCCACGAAGAAGCTGTTATCGATTCGGCCGCCGTCGACGCCATTTTTGCCGAGGCCCGCACGGCCAACACTTTCACCGGCGAGGTGACCGAGGACCAGGCCCGTGCCATCTATGAGCTCACCAAGTTCGGCCCCACAGCTTTCAACTCCCAGCCCCTCCGCGTGACCTACGTCCGCTCGGACGAGGCCCGCGCCACGCTCGTTGACACCCTGGCCAACGGCAACAAGGCCAAGACTGCCTCCGCGCCGCTGGTTGCCGTCCTCAGCTACGACACCGCCTGGGCCGAGCAGTGGGACAACTTCCTGCCCGAGTACAACGCCCCGAAGGCCATGTACGACGCCGCCCCGGACCTGGCTGCATCGACCGGCAACAACAACGCCCACCTGCAGGCCGGCTACTTCATCCTGGCCGTCCGGTCCCTGGGCCTCGCAGCCGGCCCGATGACCGGAGCCGACTTCGGCGCCATCGACGCCGCGTTCTTCCCGGCCGGTGACCAGAAGAGCTTCATGGTGGTCAACATCGGCCAGGCCGGCGCAGACGCCTGGGGTGCCGCGAAGCCCAAGTTCAGCTACGACGACGTCGTCCGCACCATCTAGTCACAGCCCGCTTCGGACTGACGACACGCAAATGCGCTGGCGCCCTTGGAATACCACGAGCGCCAGCGCATTTCTGTGTCGCGGGGTATTTAGCGCGTCGCCAAGTGCCTGCGCAGGCTAGGCGATGACGCCGTCCACCAGCGCCTTGGCTTCCGCCTGGACCTGCTTGAGGTGCTCCTCGCCCTTGAAGGACTCGGCGTAGATCTTGTAGACGTCCTCGGTTCCGGACGGGCGGGCGGCGAACCAGGCGTTCTCCGTGACCACCTTGAGCCCGCCGATGGACGCGCCGTTGCCGGGTGCCTCGGTCAGCTTGGCGGTGATGGTTTCGCCGGCCAGTTCAGTTGCGGTGACGTCCGACGGCGAGAGCTTGCCGAGTGCCGCCTTCTGCTCCCGTGTGGCTGCTGCGTCAATGCGTGCGTAGACGGGGGCGCCGAACTGGTCGGTCAGGCCCTTGTACAGCTGCGATGGCGACTTGCCGGTGACCGCGGTGATCTCCGAGGCCAGAAGAGCCAGCAGGATGCCGTCCTTGTCGGTGGTCCAGACGCTGCCGTCAAGCTTGTTGAAGGAGGCGCCGGCAGACTCTTCGCCGCCGAACGCGCCTTCACCCGACAGCAGTCCCGGCACAAACCACTTGAAGCCCACAGGGACCTCAACCAGTTTGCGGCCCAGGCTTTCCGCCACGCGGTCGATGATGGAGGAGGAAACCAGGGTCTTGCCCACCACCGAGTCGGGGTTCCAGCCGCTGCGGTTGCGGTAGAGGTAATCGATGGCGACGGCGAGGTAGTGGTTCGGGTTCATCAGGCCACCGTCCGGGGTCACGATGCCGTGCCGGTCGGCGTCGGCGTCGTTTCCGGTGGCGACGTCGAACGCGGCCGAACTGCCGCCGTCGGACATCCTGTTGATCAAGGAAGCCATGGCGAACGGCGAGGAGCAGTCCATCCGGATCTTCTCGTCCCAGTCCAGGGTCATAAACGCCCACTGGGGATCCACGGTGGGGTTCACCACGGTCAGGTTTAGGTGGTGGCGCTCGCCGATCTCGCCCCAGTAATCCACGGCGGCGCCGCCCATGGGGTCGGCGCCGATCCGGACGCCGGCGTCGCGGATGGCGTCCAGGTTCAAGACGGACGGGAGGTCGTCAACGTAGCTGCTGAGGAAGTCGAACTTGCCGGTGCTGTCCGCTGCCAGGGCGTCCGAGACGGGGATGCGCTTCACGCCCCGCAGGTCGTTTTCGAGGAGTTCGTTGGCGCGGTTGGCGATCCATCCCGTGGCGTCGGAATCGGCCGGGCCGCCGTGCGGAGGGTTGTACTTGAAACCGCCGTCTCCGGGCGGGTTGTGGCTGGGCGTGACCACGATGCCGTCCGCCTCGGGAGTGCCGGGCTGGCGGTTGTTGTTGTAGGTGAGGATCGCGTGGCTCAGCGCCGGAGTCGGCGTGTAGCCGTGCCGTGCGTCGATCAGCACGTGCACGCCGTTGGCTGCGAGAACCTCCAGGGCGGAGTTCTGCGCCGGCTCGCTGAGGGCGTGGGTATCCTTCGCCAGGAAAAGCGGGCCGGTGATGCCCTGCCCGGCACGGTACTCCACGATTGCCTGCGTGATCGCGACGATATGTTTTTCGTTGAACGAAGCCTTGAGGCTCGAGCCGCGGTGCCCGGACGTACCGAACGCAACGCGCTGGCCGGGATCGCTGAGATCCGGCGTGATGTCGTAATACGCGTCGAGGAGCGCAGTGATGTCAACAAGGTCCTGGGGTTGGGCAACTGTGCCCGCGCGGCTAGCCATGGCACCAGCATGCCAGACGTGGGCTGCAGTCAAAACGCGCGGTCCATAATCCGGTCCCTATGACGCGGAAAAGTCCTGGCCGAATGCTTGGCAGCAAGTAGTAAAAGCAGGTACTGGCCCCAAAAGTACCTATATACCGGCTCCCGTGGCGCTGCTACGTTCGGAAAAGCTCAGGAAAGAATGCCCGACGGCGGGGAGCGCCGCCGTCGGGCTCTGCAGTAAGTGTCTGGCAGTGCAGTAGTCGCACACTGCAGTGGGTTGGCATGCGGGAGCCAGGGGGTACGTCATGAGGGCAGGAGACGGCGCGGACGAGCAGTCGAGGCTTGCTGCAGAACGGGTGCAGCGGCTGAAACGCCAACTCGATGAGGCCGAACGGGCCACAAAGCCGCGGGACGCCGGTGTTGTGGGCGAACGGCTCGTGGCGGACAGGTTGAGCCTGCTCATTCCGCACGGCTGGTACCTGCTGAACGAGGTCCACTGGCCCGGGCGGCCCAAGGCCATCCTTGACCATGTGCTGGTTGGTCCCGGCGGCGTGGTGGTGGTCGATGCCAAGAACTGGACCGGCGAGGTCAGTGTCGCCGCCGGTGTCCTGTGGCAGGGACGGTTTGCCAGGACGCAGTCCGTTGACGGGGCATTGGCGCAGTGCGCCGCCGTTGCGTCCGTGCTGGCGCCGCCCCACCGGCGGTTCGTCCGCCCGTTAATCTGCCTCACCGGGCAGCTGGACTTCTTCGGCATCACCAATTCAGACGTCGCCGTGGCAGGGGCAGACCGCGTTGTTGCTGCCGTGCTGGCGCTGCCCCGGGTGCTGGACCAGCAGACGGTGGTGAGCGTGTATACGCACCTCGGCGGACAGCTTACGCAGGAATCTGCGACGGAACGTCCTGCAGTGAACTCGCTGACCGTGAAGCCGCCGACCGTTAAGTTACCGACCGTGAAGCCGCCGACCGTAGGGCTGCCGACCGTAGGGCTGCCGGTGGCGGGGCCGCCGCGGTCCGGGCAGTCAGGGGGCCGGAGCGGGCCCCGGCAGCCCGCCTATGGCACGCGCCGTGGGGCGCGTGGTGGGACTGGCAGCGGGGCGGGCGGAGGCGGCTCGGGACGCACCAGGAAGTCGAGGGCGCAGCACGACGCCGCCAGTGGAATGGCCCGGTTGATGTTCCTGGCTGCCTTTGTGGTTTTTGCTGTCTACATACTGCCGTATTGGGGACGGTAGGCCTGGATAGGGCGGCTGTAGGCCTGTAATGCAGGCGGCGGTAGGCTGGGAAGCGAAGACGTCGAAGGGGGGAAATCATGACTGACCAGCCAACTCCGCGCCCTGATTCGCAAGGGTCTGCCGCGGGACCCGGCGATTCGCCGGCAGGCTACGAGCCGCCGCAGTTTGTGCCGCCGCAGGGCCCAAGCATTCCGGCGCCGCCGCCGTATGACCAGAACGCGTACGGCCAGAACCAGTACGGCACAGGTCAGTACGGCCAGCCAGGCCAGTACAGCCAGCCCGGCGATCAGTACGGCGCGGCGTATGCCCAGCCGGCAAGCCCTTACGGCCAGGGCCACAGCCCTTATGGCCAGCCGGCGTACGGGCAGCACGCCTACTACGGCATGCCGGCCCAGGAGCCCAAAGGCCTGAGCATCGCCAGCATGGTGCTCGGCATTTCCTCGGTCATCCTTGGCTGGATCATGATTCCACAGATCGCCGCAATCATCACCGGCCATCTCGCCCTCCGCCGGGAACCCTCCGGCAAGGGCATGTCCATTACCGGGCTGGTCCTCGGCTACCTTTGCCTGCTGGGCTACGGGGCGTTCTGGCTGCTCCTCATCATCGGGCTGATGTCGTACAGCGCCGCTATGGGATACAACTAGACCTACGCAGCGGAAAGGCCCCCGTCAGGGGGCCTTTCTTCAGGTGGGCCTGACTCGCAAAATCAGACTCTCTCGCGCCTGCTCTCAGCGGCCGGTTCCTGGGCTTCGTGGGTCCTCCGGCGACGCGGGAAGGCCCAGAAGGTGAAGTCCTGGGCCGTGTAATGCGGCTCCGGCCGGTCCGGCGGTGTTTCCTGGCGCGCTTCGGGTTTCCGGTCGGCTTCCTTCTTGGCACGCCACCCGAAATCCTCCATCGATGAATAGCACATCACAGACCTCCTCATGATGATTGCCTCTTAATCGTCCTCCGGATCGGCTCCGGAGTCGACACCCTGGAGCAGTTCAAACGGCATCAGAAGCCGAGCTGGGCAGCCACCTGGAGCAGGAGCAGTTCCGATCCCGCCGGCCCTACAAGCTGGATCCCCATCGGCAGGCCATGCGCCGGTTGCCCGCCGGTCCAGTGCACGGGAATTGTGATTGCAGGCAGGCCGCACACATTCACCATGGAGGACCACGGGGCGAATTCGCACTGCCGGCGGTAGTCGCCGTCGGCGTCCCCGGGCCATTCTGCTGCCGGCCACGGTTCGTCGCCGTGCGTGGCGCCGGTAAACCAGCCCACGGGGCGCGGCGTCTGCGCGAGGGCCGGCATCAGCATCAGGTCCCAGCCGCCGTACTGCGTGATCGTGTCGCGTTCGAATTGCCGCAGGAACGCCACCGATTCATTGAGTTTTGCGGCGCTGCGCTGCTGGGCCCGGCGTCTGAAGGTGCGGGTCAGCGGGGCCAGAAGCGCTTCGCGGTGCGGACTGATCCGGGCGGTTCCGACGGCGGCGGTCCACGCGGTGGTGAAGGCGTCCGGGTAGCGGTTGTCGTAGCGGACGGCGGCTTCGCTGACGGCGTGCCCGGCATGCTCCAGCATTTCGGTGCCCGCCTGCAGCGCGGCCAAGGCTTCGGGTTCGGGCGTGAACGGAAATGTGGCGAACCAGGGGCTGTCCAGGGTCAGGCCTATGCGCAGCGGGCGCGGCTCGTGCGCCACAGCGTCCAGATAACTGCTGCCAGCGGATGGCGCCAGAGCATCCAGCAGCAGGGCCGAGTCGGCTGCGCTGCGGGCCAGGGGCCCCGCTACAACCAGGCGGGCGGGGTCACCTGAACTCTCGCCCGACGGCACCACGCCGCGGCCGGGTTTGAGCCCTACGAGGCCGCAGGCGGCCGCCGGGATGCGGACGGAGCCCCCGCCGTCGGTCCCTGGCGCGAACGGAAGCAGGCCAGCGGCCACCGCGGCAGCGCTGCCCCCGGAGGAGCCGCCCGAACTCCGGCTCGGGGCATGGGGATTGCGCGACGGCGGTGCGATGCGGTTTTCGCTGTACGCCGTCAGTCCAAACTCCGGAACCTGCGTCTTGCCCAGTGAGACCATGCCAGCGGCCTTGAGGACTGCGGCGAGGGCGCCATCGGCGGGCGCCGGTTTGTGGTCAAGTGCAGCGCTTCCGTGAGTGGTCACCACGCCTGCGACGTCGGTCAGGTCCTTGAACGCCACCGGCATGCCGTGCAGGAGCGGCAGTCCGCCCGCACTGCCCCCGGAGTCCCTCTCGGAGTCGTTCCCGGAGTCTTTTCGGAACTGGACGAACCGGGCATCGGCGGCGGCTGCGTCGGTCATCGCCTGATCCGCCGTGACCGTGACAAAGGCGCCCAGCAACGGGTTCTGCTTTTCGATCCGGGCCAGGAAATGGGCTGTGGCTTCCCGCGCTGAAAGCTCTCCCGCACGGAGCGCATCCCGGAGCCGAACAGCCGGCAGATCGTGGATGTCAGCCAAGGAAGCGAGGCTCCAGGCGCCTCTCGGAAGCCGTGGTTCCATCCGCTCCACCGGCTTCCGCGGTGACGATGTAAGCGCCCTTGCCCCGTACCTCGGCAACCGCTTCCACAAGTTCCGTACCGTGGTAGACCAGCCCCACGCCGTCGTCCGTGCAGTGCGTTTCCCCCAGCATTCCGTCAGCCACGAGCCGGTGCACCAGCGGGCGCCGCCTTTCCTCCGAGTCGTAATGGACGCCGTTGGCGTATGGGAGGAAGGCCAGGCCATTGGTCACTGCACGCAGCTCCGGCCCAAACGAATCAGTAGTGCCGCCCTGGAACCAGCAGATTGATCCGGCCGAAACCCCCGCCAGCACAACTCCTTGCTGCCACACGCGGTGGAGGATGCCGTCCAGCCCGTGGGCACGCCAGACGGCAAGCAGGTTCACCACGGAGCCGCCGTTCACCCACACCACGTCCTGTTCCAGCAGATGTGCCTCCGGGTCTGCGTGGTTTGGCATGGTGAAGAGGTTGAGGTGGCTGAAGTCGAATCCCGCCAGCCGCGCGGCCTCATCCATTTCCGCATTGAACCCGCGCTGATCCCCGGCCGCCGTACCCACGTGGGTGACCCGCGGCGGCCGTCCGCCGGCTCCGGAAAGCTCCACGGCGTAGTGAAGCAGGCGGTCAAACTCCAAGCGTGTTCGAACACCGGGCCTGTAGCCTCCAGACGTGGCCAAAATGGTGGGCTGCTCAGCGGGCAAGGATCCTCCTCAGGGTCTTCAACAGCGTAACTTGTCCCTGGTTTCGGGAGCGGGACGATCGGCTGGCGCTAGGCTGGAAGGAGACCCGTGATTCTCCGAAAGAGGACTCCCATGAGCGATTTTGATACCGTGCCCGTCAACGACGTCCCAGCCGACGCCGTGATTCTCGATGTCCGCGAAGACTATGAATGGGTAGCCGGACACGCTGAGGACGCTGTGCACATTCCCCTGGACCAGCTTCCGGCGAGGCTTGACGAGCTGGACCCGGACCAGGACGTCTATGTCATCTGCCGCACTGGCGGACGGTCCTTCCGCGCCGCGCAATGGCTCACCGGACAGGGCTATACGGCCATCAACGTGGCCGGCGGAATGGACCAGTGGCTCGAGTCCGGCAAGCCACTCGTGTCCGACAATGGCCTCAAGCCGCTCATTCTGTAGTTCAGCCCGAACCTGCGTCACGTCACCACAGAGGAATCCATGCCCGCGACACCTGTTACGTACACCTTCCTCGGGCCTGAGGGCACGTTCACCGAGGCGGCGCTCATGCAGGTTCCGGATGCCGGAGGGGCCACCCGCATCCCCGCCTCCAACGTCAACGCTGCGCTGGACATGGTCCGCGATGGCTCTGCGGACGCAGCGATGGTTCCCATTGAGAACTCGGTGGAAGGCGGGGTCACGGCCACGCTGGACGCCATTGCCAGCGGGCAGGAACTCCGAATTACCCGCGAAGTCCTGGTCCCCATCAGCTTTGTCCTGGTGGCCAGGCCCGGTGTGCGCATTGATGACATCCGCCGCATTTCCACGCACGGCCATGCATGGGCACAGTGCCGTCTCTGGGTGGATGTGAATATTCCAGGTGCAGAATATGTTGCCGGCTCCTCCACCGCAGCGGCAGCCCTGGGCCTCCTGGACGGCGACGCCCACTACGACGCCGCGATCTGTGCGCCCATTGTGGCCCAGGAGCAGCCAGGGCTGACAGTCCTGGCGGAGAACATCGGCGACAATCCGGGAGCAGTGACGCGGTTCATCCTGGTGAGCAGGCCTGGCGCGCTGCCCGAACGGACCGGTGCGGACAAGACCACTGTGGTAGTCCCGCTTCCGGAAGACCGCCCGGGTGCGCTGATGGAAATCCTGGACCAGTTCGCCACGAGGGGCGTGAACCTCAGCCGGATCGAATCCCGGCCTACGGGTCAGTACCTGGGACACTACTTCTTCAGCATCGACGCTGACGGGCACATCGCGGACGCCCGTGTGGCCGATGCGCTGGCCGGGCTTCACCGCATCAGTCCGGCCACCCGCTTCCTTGGCTCCTACGGACGGGCTGACGCCCAAAGCTCCAGCGTCCCGCAACACACCTCTGACGAGGCATTCCGGGCGGCGCATGAATGGGTGGAGCAGATTCTGCAGGGGGAATGAATGCAGCTTGACGCCGCCCGAGGCTTCGCCCACAGCGTAGGCCAAGGTACTTCCGCGGGATAGCTACTGTGCGTATGCTTGCTTGATCCACTTGGGGGATGGCCCCTAATGAAGGGAACAGGTCATGAGCACCAGCAGCACAGACAACGACGGTCAGGGCATGATCGTTAATCCGAAGCCCACAGCCGACAACCAGGACTGGGACGGGGACGACGCTGACCGCGCCGACCGCCTGCGCTTCGAAGAGGAGCAGGCCATGATCCGGGAGCAGTCCGAGGCACGTGCCGCGAAGGCTGCTGCAGAGGCTGGAACTGCCAAGAAGGCAACCGCCTGAGGCCGGGCCGGCTCAGGCTGGTTGGCCCTTGACCCGTATCAGGAGCGAACGCGGTTCCACCCGGACGGTGAGTTTGGTGGCCAGCCCGGACGTGTCGCCGTCGATTTGCGTGGGCATGGGCTCCGGGCACTTGATGACGATTCGGCCGGCCCGGTACATCGTCATGATGGGCAGGTTGCCTTTGTGTTTGAAAAGGATTTTCGCGTACATGGCCAGCCAGCCGATGGCGCTGCGGGGGCTCATGACCACCACATCGAGCATGCCGTCATCGATCATGGCTTCCGGGATGAAGTCGATCCCGCCCGGGACCAGCCCACAGTTGGCAAAGAGGACGCTGCGGATGTTCCGGACCTGCTCAGGCTTGTCATCCAGCGCGACTGAGACCTTCCTTCGCCGCCCCGGCATATGACGCATTCCGGCTTCGGTATAGGCGAGCCAACCCACGGCTTTCTTTAGGCCGTCGTTGGTATCGGCGAGTATTTCGGCGTCCATGCCTATCCCGGCGATCACCAGGAACGCGTGCTCGGATGAATGTCCCGTGCGGGAATTCTCGATGGCCATCCTCGCGGTATCGATGTAGCGCTGGTGGCCGAAAAGAGCTATATGCACGTTGGCGTGAAGGTCGTTGACATCCAGATCCACGTTTCGCGCCAGGAGGTTTCCCGTCCCCAGCGGAATCAGGCCCATGGCTACATCCGTGTGTGCGAGGGACTCTGCCACCACCCGCACGGTGCCGTCGCCACCGCCCACCAGAACGACGTCGGCCTTGTAGTCCAGCGCCGATCGGGCCTGGGAGTATCCCGGGTCCTCGGCAGTGGTCTCCAGGAAGAGGGGTTCGTCCCACCCGGCTGTCAGGCAGGCGCGCTGGATGGCTTCCTTCGCTTCGGGGGCACGTGCCTTGACGGGGTTGAGGATGACGACCACGCGTTGCTGGGTGAGGCCCGTTTCGTGCGCTTCTTCATGGACCGCGCTGCGGATGTGCAGGGCCTTGAGCTTCCGGACACCCCACCAGCTGGAGACGGCGAAAGCCAGCGCCGCCGCGCTCAGGACGTAGAGAAGCCAGTCGTTCATGGTGCTTCAACAGTATCCCGGTCGCGGCGCCGCGATTCCCCCCGTCCGGCCGCGCAGTGTTGGGTCCGCCGGATTCGATACTCTTGTCTGGTGATCGACGTAAAAGACCTCAGCGAAAACCCGGACAAGTTCCGTGCCAGCCAGCGCGCCCGCGGCGCCGACGAATCAGTGGTGGACGCGATCATGGCCGCAGACTCCGCCAGGCGTGCCGCCCTGATCCGGTTTGAAAACCTCCGTGCCGAGCAAAATGTCTTCGGCAAGAAGGTGGCGCAGGCCAAGGGCGATGATAAGAAAGCCCTGCTCGCCGAGGTCAAGGAGCTGGCCAACACAGTGAAGGCCGCATCGGCCGAAGCAGACGCTGCCCAGGCCAAGCAGGACGAACTGCTGCGCAGTATCCCGAACCTTATTGAGAGCGGCGTCCCCGAGGGCGGCGAGGACGACTACATCGTGGTCAAAACCGTTGGAACGCCCCGCGAGTTCCCCGATTTCGAGCCGAAGGACCACCTGGAAATCGGTGAGCTGATCGGCGCCATCGACATGGAGCGCGGCGCGAAAGTTTCGGGCTCACGCTTCTACTTCCTGCGCGGCGTGGGTGCACGCCTGGAAATGGCGTTGCTGCAGATGGCCATGGACCAGGCCATCGACGCTGGCTTCGTTCCCATGATCACCCCAACCTTGGTGCGCCCCGAAACCATGCAGGGCACCGGCTTTGATGTAAAGCACGACGCCGAGATCTACCGTCTCGCCGAGGACGACCTTTACCTGGTGGGCACCTCCGAGGTTGCCTTGGCCGGCTACCACGCGGACGAGATTCTGGACCTGACGGCCGGGCCCATCCGGTTTGCCGGCCAGAGCTCCTGCTACCGGCGTGAGGCCGGCTCGCACGGCAAGGACACCCGTGGCATCATCCGTGTCCACCAGTTCAACAAGGTGGAGATGTTCATCTACACCACAGTGGAGGAGGCCGCAGCCGAACACGAACGGCTCCTGGCCTGGGAAGAGGAGATGCTGGCCAAGTGCGAGCTCCCGTACCGCGTCATTGACACTGCCGCCGGCGACCTCGGCATGTCCGCGGCCCGCAAGTTCGACTGCGAAGCCTGGATTCCGACGCAGGGCGCCTACCGTGAGCTGACCTCCACCTCGAACTGCACGACTTTCCAGGCACGCCGCCTGAACATCCGCGAGCGTGTGGTCAACGACGAAGGCGTTGCCAAGGGCACCCGGGCCGTAGCCACCCTCAACGGCACGCTGGCCACTACCCGCTGGATCGTGGCCATCCTGGAGCACCACCAGAACGCCGACGGCTCGGTCAACGTCCCGGCCGCACTGCAGAAGTACCTCGGCGGCATGGAAGTCTTCCCCGTCCTCTAGGCTTCGCTGATCCGAGGGAGAAATCCCCGTCACGTGGTCCATTCCCCCGGTAACACGACGGGGATTAGGCCATGCGGCGGGGATTCTTGCGTAGTGATTCCGGCACGTTCAAGTTTCCGCCGCAATAGCTCCGGGTCGGTTACGGCTTTCCAGTCCCAGCGGACAACCTTGTAGCCAAGCGCTCGGAGCCGGTCTTCACGCTTCTTCTCAGCCAGGACGGTTTCCCGTGTGCTGCGGCCGTCCAGGAGGTCGTCGTCGAGATACTTGGCGTCGCCGTCGAACTCCCCAATGACGCCGTAATCCGGCCAGAAAAAGTCTGTCCGCGCAATGAAACCTTCATGGTCATGGAACGAACGCTGCAGGACCGGAGCCGGAAGCCCCAGAACGTGGATGAGTGCCCTGCTCCGGGACTCCCCGGCGGATTCCGAAGCCGCGTCAGCCAGTTCGAGTACCTCCAGGATCCGACGGCGTTTAGCAGCTGAAGCAAGACCTGCCGCCGCATGCTGCACATCGACTCGAGTGAGGCCTTCGCCTTCTTTGCGCCGGTTCCCCAGCGCAGCGTCCATGATGGCCACGGACTCAGGAAGTTCCAGCCGGCCAACACAATCTGTGACCGTCTGAACCAGTGGCGTCACACCGAACCCACGTGTGCCGACGACGTCCGATTGCCAATGATGCCGTGAGATTCCATAGCCCCGCACGTCCTCCAACCCGGTGCGGCCCGTCTTCGGATCCCTTGCGGCCCGGGTAGTCGACGGGAGTTTGCCCGCCTTGTGGGGTGATGGCGTGAGGATGTGGATGTAGTCCGGAACCCGCGGGCTGGGCAATCGCCAGACACGCAGGGCGGTCAGGTAGCAGAAACCTACTGCCGGATCACTGGCCGCCACCGCTGCAACCGTGGCTGCATAACGTTCCCAAGCTTTGAGTGCGAGCCAAGCGGGCTTGCTGTAGTAGATGCCCTTTCGGACACGGACGAGCTCGCCCCTGCCGTAGGCGCGGCTCAAGCCACGGCTGCTTCCGGTGAGGGCACGCCTGCGGCTGGCGAGGATCAGGGCAGGAGGGGCGGATTCCATGGTCCAATGCTGGTCGGTTCATTCCTAGCCAGCCAGACCCGCGCGCCCGGATGTGGATAAGTCCCGGCAAGTCCCCTCAATGTGGACTTTTCCCCGTGTCACGCGGCGGGGAATTGACCATCCGGCGGGGAATCTACGGCCGGCCGGGAGGCGGACAGCGTCCCGAAGGTTAACACTCACACCGGGGATAACCCTGTGAGTATTAACCGGGTGTTCATGCGCGTTGTGGCCTGCGTCCTAGCCGGTTTCAGGGGGTCTCTGGTCTACTGGATGTATGACTACATTGACTGAAACCACAGTCGCTGGCATCGATGACCAGCGGATCGCAAGCGAAAACAGCACCACCAAGTTCATGGTTGCCCTGGACGTGGACGGAACCCTGGTGGACCACGACGGCCACATGTCAGTGCCTGTCCGTGAGGCCGCCCAGGCCGTGGTGGCTGCAGGGCACGACGTCCTGATCGCCACCGGCCGTTCCCTGAACGCCACGCTGCCCATCATCGAGCAGATCGGCATCGACCGCGGCTACGCCGTCTGCTGCAACGGCGGCGTGACCCTCCGGCTGGATCCGGACCTGACCGACGGCTACGAAATCATCCACAAGGCCACTTTCGATCCGGCCCCGGCGCTCCGGGCATTGCGGCAGAAGCTGCCCACTGCGAAGTATGCGCTGGAGGACGAGGACGGCAATTTCCTGTCCACGGAACGATTCCAGGACGCCAGCTTCGGCGTCGAGGCCATCGGCGTCGACTTCCAGACTCTGCTCGAGGCCACCGCCGTCCGCCTGGTGGTGTTCAGCACGGAAAACACCCCGGAAGAGTTCACCGCAACCATCCAGGAGATCGGACTGGCCGGCGTCACCTATTCGGTAGGCTGGACGGCGTGGCTGGACATCGCCGCAGCCGGTGTCACCAAGGCCAGCGCGCTGGAACGGCTCCGCGGCCAGTTGGGGGCTGAACCCCACCGGACCGTGGCTATAGGCGACGGCCGGAACGACATCGAAATGCTGGGCTGGGCGGGGCGGGGCGTCGCCATGGGCCAGGCCCCGGAGGAAGTGATCGCCGCTGCGGATGAGGTCACGCATTCCGTGTTCGACGACGGCGCCGCCCACGTGCTGCGCAGCCTCCTGGCGTAGGGCTGCCTCCCCCTCCAGAGCCTCGCTTGGAGTTTTTGTCCAGATAGTGTCGCCTGAACGCTCGCCGGAGCGCGGAGCGCATTACCTGGACAAAAACTCGTGGGCCCTGCTAACAGCTACGCCTCCCCGAACCAGCCCCGCGCAGGGTTGCTCACGGCCGGCACGGATCGGTGCAGCTCGGGCTGGGCCGCCCAGCGCACGCCGTTCGCGAGGACCCGCTGGATCTGCGGGTGGTGGTACACCGGGTATTCCTGGTCGCCGGGGCTGAAGTAGAAGATCCGGCCCTTGCCCCGGGTGAACGTAACCCCGGACCGGAACACCTCGCCGCCGGCGAACGAGCTGATGAAGATCAGGTCGTCGGGGTCCGGGATGTCGAACAGCTCGCCGTACATCTCCTGCTCGGGGATGACGATGGGGCTGTCCACGCCCTCGGCGATCGGGTGCGAGGGCTTGACCGTCCACACGAGCTCGCGTTCGCCGTCGTTCCGCCACGCCAGCGAGCAGCTGGTGCCCAGCAGCCGGGTGAACACCTTGGCGAAGTGCCCCGAATGGAGCACGATGAGCCCCATTCCGCCCAGGACGTGCCGGTGGACGCGTTCGACGACGGCTTCGCTCACCTCGGCGTGGGCCATGTGGCCCCACCACAGCAGGACGTCCGTCTCGGCGAGCACCTCCTCGTCGAGGCCGTGTTCATCATCGGTGGCCAGGACCGCCGTCGTGATCTCCGCTTCCGGATAGAAGGAACGCAGCCCGGCCGCGATGGCGCCGTGGATGCCGTCAGGGTAGATCTCCCCGATGTGGGACGGCTCGTTGAGTGCCTCGTGGACGCCCTCGTTCCAGACCCGGATTCTCAGCTTGTCGTTCATTAGAGACGAACCTCCCTCTGCTCGCGTGCCGACTGGTAGCACGCATCGATGATTTGGGCGCGGTAGAGGGCCAGTGAGCCATCATGTTCGCCCCAGCCCCCTGCGCCGCCCCGGACGGCCGTCACGAAGTCTTCCACTACGCCATCGTGCGCCCGGCCAGGGAGTGCAGCCGGCACGTAGTCGGCGTTTTCGCCGTCTTTTTCGGTGAACACCCTCAGCTGGCCAACGGGGGCAAAAGGGGCGCCCTGCACTTTCAGCTCCGCTCCGCCGTCGGTCCCGTAGACCATGAAGTCCAGCACGTCGTCCGTCTCCCGGTAGCTGGCCCAGCCGGCCTCTATCAGCAGCGTCGCGCCGCCTTCCAGCCGCAGGAACGCGGACGCGAAGTCTTCCACCTCGAACGCGTTGCTGGCAGCCATGGCGGTGTAGCGGTCGTTGCCGCCCCGGCCGCGGGGGCCCAGCTCGGAATGGGTAGTGGCGGACACGGCCACCACCTTCGGTTCGCCGAGCAGGTGCAGGGCGTAGTCCAGGGCATGGACGCCGATGTCGGCAAGCGGCCCGCCGCCTGCGAGCTCGGGGTTGGTGAACCAGCTCCCCAGCATGGGGATGCCGGAGCGGCGCAGCCAGGAAGCCTTGGCGTAGTACGGGCGGCCCACGCCGCCGTCGTCGATCACTTCCTTGAGGGCCTGGATGTCACCGCGGCGGCGGTGGTTGAAGGCGATGTCCAGGACGCGCCCGGCCTTGCGGGCGGCGTCCACCATGGCCTGGCCTTCGACGGCGTTGCGTGCGATCGGCTTCTCGCTCAGAACGTGCAGGCCGCGCTCGAGGGCGGCGATGGCGATGGGTGCGTGCAGGAAGGTCGGCACCGCCACGCTGATAGCGTCCAGGCCGCCGTGCTCCAGCATCTCTTCCCAGCCGGCGAAGGCGTTCGGGATCGAGTATTCGGCCTGCAGGGAGTCGCGGAGCTCCTGTTCCATCCCTGCCAGCGACACGATGCGGACGCCTTCCAGGGAATCGTAGGCCTTGAGGTGCTGCTGTCCCGCCCAGCCAATGCCGACGACGCCCACCCTCAGTTCTCCGGCTTGTGGTTCCTTCAGGGAAGCGGCCTGCTGTCCCGGGGACTGCTCGTTGCTCACGATATTTCCTTATCTTGTCTTGTTTGGGAACTTGATTGGTGAGGTTTTAGCCCTTGACGGCGCCGGCGGTCATGCCGGAAACGATGCGCTTCTGGCACACCAGCACCAGGATGACGAGCGGGACCGTGATGATCACCGACGCGGCACTGATGGTGCCCAGCGGCTGGTCAAACTCGCTGGTTCCGCTGAAGAACGCGATCGCCACCGGGACCGGACGGGCCTCCGGCGATGTGGTCAGGGTGACGGCAAGCAGGAATTCGTTCCAGACGGAGATGAACACCAGGATCGCCGTGGTGGCAAGGCCCGGGACCGCCAGCGGCAGGATGACCTTGCGGAAGGCCATGAACGGCGTGGCCCCGTCCATGTACGCCGATTCCTCGAGCTCACGCGGAATCTCCTTGAAGAAGGAGGTCAGCGTGTAGATCGCCAGCGGCAACGCAAACGTCAGCTTCGGGATGATGAGGCCCAGGAGCGTGTCGTACAGGCCGATTTCGCGCCAGATCGAGAACATCGGGGCCGCGATGGCAATGGCCGGGAAGGTGGTGACCGAGAGGATGAGGGTCAGGATCATGGCTTTGCGCCGCATCTTCAGCCTGGCCAGGGCGTAGGCGGCGAAGGAAGCGAACACCAGCGCCACCGTGGTGGTGACGACGGCGATGATCACCGAGTTGCGCAGGGCAAGGAGGAACTCGGGGTTCTGGAACACCGCCAGGTAGTTCTCGAACGTGGGCTGGCTCGGGAACAGCTCCCCCTTGGACAGGCTCACGCCCTGCTTGAGGGACGTGTTGACCAGCCAGTAGAACGGTATGAGCGAGAAACCCATAACGGCGAACACGAAGACCCACACGACCGGGTGCAGCTTCGCCTCGCCGCGGAGCCTGCGCCTGGGTGACCGGCGCTTCGGTGCCCTACCGCGGGCGGCGGGTGCCGCCGTCGTGCGCTGTGCAGTCAGGGTGCTCATTGTTCCTCCTTGGCGACTTCACGGATGTTGCCCCCGGCGAAGCGGATGTAGACCACCGAAACGGCCATGACGGTAAGGAAGGTCAGGATGGACAGCGCCGATCCTTCGCCCACCAGGCGGTTCTCGCGCAGCTGAGTGTAGGCCAGCATCGACATGGACTCTGTGCCGTTGGCGCCGCGGGTGAGCACAAACGGCAGGTCGAAGACGCGCAGGGCATCCATGGTGCGGAAAATCGCCGCCAGTACAATCGCGGGACGCAGCAGCGGCAAGGTGATGTTGACGAAGGCCTGCCACTTGCTGGCACCGTCGAGTTCCGCCGCCTCGTAGGTCTCGACCGAAATGACCTGCAGGCCGGCCAGGATGATGAGGGCCGCGAATGGCGTCGTCTTCCAGACGTCGGCCAGGACAATCACGGCCATCGCGTAGCCGTGCTCACCGAGCCAGACGACGTCCCCGCCTGGCAGGCCCAGCGTCGAGAGGACGTTGGTGACCAGGCCCAGGTTGGGCGCAAACATCGTTTCCCAGGTGATGGCGCTGACCACGGTCACCACCGCGTAGGGCAGCAGGACCACGGTGCGCAGGAGTGCGCGGCCCTTGAAGGCGAGGTTGAGCAGCAGCGCCATCGCAGTGCCGAGCACCAGCTCCAGCGAAACCGAAAGTCCCGCGAAGAGGAACGTCTGGCCGAAAGCGGCCCACCAGTGCGGCCCGCTGAGCGCCGTGATGTAGTTTTCCAAACCGACGAAGCGGGACAGCCCGGCGGTGCGGACGCTGTACTGGTTCAGTGACAGCCAGAGCGCGTAGCCGATGGGGACTGCTGCCACCAGGGCCATGAGGACCAGGGACGGTGCGGTCATCCGGAACGCAACGCGCCGCTCCGCCCGGTCGCGGCCGTTCCCGCCGCGGCTCTTCACCTCGCGGCCGTTCAACCCGTGACTGTTCACCCCGCGGCCGGGGGAGAGGAACTTGGTTGCCATGGTCAGAAGCTCGCCTTTGCGGTCTTGATCTCTTCGGCCATCGTCTTCACGGCGTCCTCGATGGAGGCGGCGCCGGAGAGGACTGCGTAGACGTTTTTGTAGATCGCCTGTGAGATCTGCGGGTAGACCGGGGAGATCGGGCGGGGCTTGGCGCCCTTGACGGAGGCGAGCAGTTCGGTGGCAAACGGCATCTTCGCCAGGACAGCGGCGTCGGAGTAGGCGGCTTCATTGACCGGGGCCTGCGAGAAGTCCATGGCAACGTGCTTCTGCCAGTCCGGGGTGGTGGCGAAGTCGATGAAGGACACTGCCCCTGCCTGGTTGGTCGAGTGGGCCGAGATGGCCAGGTTCCAGCCGCCCAGGACGCCCGAGGCCTTGCCGCCCTCCCAGGCCGGAAGCGGAGCCACGCCGAAGCTGTCTGCCAGCGGGGTGGCGTTGAGCAGGCGGAATACGTGCGGCCAGTTGCGCTGGTAGCCGTAGTTGCCGGACTCGTAGGCCAGCCGGGCCGGGTCCTCGTTGTAGGTCAGCACCGCACGTTCCGCGGAGCCGTCCTTGAGGCCTTGGCTCATGAAGTCGAGCACCTCACGGGTCTCCGGTGAATCGATCTTGACCTCGCCTTTGCTGTCCAGCACCTCTCCGCCGGCGCTGTAGAGCATCTCCAGGAAGTTGACCGTGAGGCCCTCGTACTGCTTGCCCTGGTAGACGAAGCTGTTGCCGGGGGCCGCGGCTGCTTCAGCGTAGAGCTGCTGCCAGGTCTCCGGCTTGGCCACCTTGTCCTTCTGGTAGTACACGAGTCCCGCGTTGGTGAAGAACGGGGAAGCCCAGTACTTGTCCTCGTACTTGGCGGTCTCCACGGTGGAGGGGATGAGCCGGTCCTTGTTGGCCTCGACGAGCTTGGTCTGGTCCAGCAGCCAGCCCTGGGAGGCGAACTCGGACGTCCAGATGACGTCCGTGAGGAAGATATCGCATTCGGTGGACTTGCCTTCGAGCCGCTGCACGGCCTGCGTGCGGGCCTCGTCTGTAGTTGCTCCGATTTCGGTGTACTTGGCAGTGACCTTGCCGTTCGCCGTGGTGAAGGCCTCCGCCGTGCCTTTGTAGATCCCAGAGGCGTCCTTGCCGCCGCAGATGTTGATGCTGCCAGTGGCGCCAGCGGCCGACGCCGGATCGGCAGCTGACGCGTTTTCCGCACCAGGGGTGGCGGCGCCGCCGCCGCACCCGCTCAGCAGCAGTCCCGCAGCCATGGCCGCAGCGGCGACGGCAACGGTGCGCGGACGCCGCCGGGAACTGCAGTGCAGGGCGGTGGTGCGTGCCACAGCCCGGGATGGTGTGGTGTCCTCCTGGAGCGGAGAAGAAGGTCGAATCAAGTCCATGAGTGGCTCCTTTGCCTGGCCGGCTTCTTTTCGAATTCTACTTTTGGAATCGATTCCAAATTGGAGCCAAAGCGCCCCGTCGAAAAGCTTGGAATCGATTCCAAAGAAGTGTGACAGGCGCCACGTGAGGCTGTCAACCCCTGCTTAGTTCTTCGTCGAGTCCCGAATTACGAGCTCATGCGGGAGGAAAGTCCGGCCGCGGCGGTGGACCCCCGGCACTGTCATCCTCGCCAGGAGCTCTTCGAAAGCCAGGCGGCCCATGTCATAAGCCGGCTGTCTGATCGTGGTCAGCTCCGGGACGCACATTTCCGCCTGCACTGAGTCATCAAAACCTGCCACGGCGATGTCGTCCGGCACGCGGAGCCCGGCGTCGGTGATTTCACGGACGCATCCGGCGGCGACGGTATCACTGCCGCAGAACACGGCGTCGGGAAGGGGGGCAGCCTTCAGCAGCTTCCTGGTGAGGCGGCGCCCGGTGTGGAAGTCGAACTCACCTTCCACGAACAGCGTCTGGTCCGGGGATATACCCGCTTCGGCGGCCGCCTGGCGGAAGCCTTCCTCGCGCAGCCGGCCGGAGCGGGCGGCTCTGTTGCCGATCATCGCCAAGCGGCGGCCGCCCGTTTCAATGAGGTGCGTGGTGATGTCGAAGGCGGCCTGCCGGTCGTCGATGGATACGCCGAACGCAGCCTCGGAGTCGGCGATCTCGCAGACCTGGACAACGCTTAGCTGCTCGGCCATTTCGTCGACATCTTCGTCCGGCATCGTCGGCGAAAACATGATCAGCCCGTCCACGGATCCGTTGCGGAGCATGTCCACCAGCTGCTGTTCCCGTTCCGGGTCCCCGGCGGTCGGGGCGATGAGGCTGACATAGCCCGACGAGGCCGCGGCGTCGCCGACACCCCGGAAGGCTTCGCTGATGATGGGCGAGTTCAGGTTCTTGGCGAGGGCCAGAATGCGCATGGTCCGGTCCCGGCGCAGGTCGCGGGCAGAGGCGAGGGGGCGGTAATTGAGCTGCCGGATGGCCGCGGTGACCTTTTCCTTGCTCGACTCGCTGACGGCCGGACTCTTGTTCAAGACGCGGGACACGGTCCCTACGGACACCCCTGCTGTCTTGGCGACGTCCTGGACTGTCGCTCGCGCCATTCGGTTGTCCTTCCGCGACCAGTGCTGCTGGTCCTTGCCGCCATGCCCGTGCCGTGCCGTGCTGCGGCCGGTTTTTCCTCAGCATAGCCGCCCGCAGGCCCGGGTCGTGATCCACAGGGACGCCCCCGGCCGGAATGAATCCGGCCGGGGGCGCCGCTTCCAGCTGGGGCTACTTCCCGGCCGCGAAGTAGCTCACGCACTCGCCTTGGTTGCCGAAGTGCGGTGACGGGCTGGTCTTCCAGCCGCCGTTCCTGCACGCATCCTTGCCCGTGGAGAAGTCCAGGCGGTACGCCTTCACGGTGCCGTCCGGCGCTGTCACGGTGACTACCGCCGTCGGGTTTTCGGCCGTTGCCTGCTGGACCGTCACCTTGGCGTTCGTGTCCAGGGGATAGTCGACGACGGCGGGTGTCACCGACGTCGTCAGCACCTGATAGCCGGTGGTTGCGGCTGCGAAACCCGCCACAGATGCCTGGTCCACCAGGAGCCGGCCGAGATCAGCAAGGCCTGCTTCGCCTACGCGGGAGCCGGTCGATGGCCACCTCGGCAACCTTCGTGAAGGAGCCCGTGGTGACGAACGAAACCCGGATGCCGCGCGTGGTGACCGGATCAAACCGGACGGTGACCGGCGCCGCCGTCGTCAGGCCCGTGATGGTTCCCGCCGACGTGTCCTGCCAGGCGCCCGAGGCATCCTGGAACTGGACCTTCAGGCTCTGGGCTGCCTTCTCGGCGGACGTCACGGTGACGGCGTCCACCGTATAGTCGCGGCTGAAGGCGTAGCTCAGGCTGTCGCCGTTGCGTCCGCCGCTGACCGGTCAGAGGTGTTCATCGTCGCCATGCAGTAATTGCGGCGTGAGTCAGGCGTGAGCCAGCTGCGTTCAGCGCACCTCAAGGATGAGTGCCAGCAGCCGTGCGGCGGCGGGGCGGGCAGCGTGTTCCTCGTTCCACTGGGCCCTGGCCACAGCCTTGCTGACGGCCTGCGTGGTGATGCCGAGTTCCTGGGCCACCGCTTTCTGCTGTCCGCGGACGCCGGGGGTCATGAGGTCCAGGACGCGCCATTCTGCCCCGGATCTGTCCCGCACAATATGGCCCAAAAGCCGCAGCACGGACTCAGCTTCGTAGGCGATGTCCGCCAGCGGTCCTTCCACGGCAATCGGGATGCGTTCCTTGCTGTTCCGGAGCCGGTCCACCGCGCGCCGGGCATAGATCAGGCCGTGGCCGGAGGCATCCTTGATCTGGTTGGGAAGCGGCTCGTTGACCGGCCCGACGCCGAGCCCCACGTACCAGGAGCCGCAGCGCAGGGCGATCAGGGCAGCCTCCACGGCCTGATGCGGGCAGTCCACAATGCCCTGGACTTCATCCTCCACCGACCGGTCGAAATCCAGGCGCGCGGGTATGTGCCGCAGGTCCTTCAGCAGCTGAGGGACGCGGTCGCCGTCGCGCCGGCTGTCGGTCTGGTTGATGGTCAACGTGAACATGTGAAACACAGACTACCGGTTAGTAGTTGGCCCAAGGCAAGTCTGCGAGGAGTCCCTCAGGGGCAGGGTTGTGCAGCGTACCGATAGGTGTTGCGATGGAGGCTCGGCTGCCGACGGCGGCGCGCAGCTACGTGAGGATGGTCATGGCCGGCAGCATGGGGCAGGACAGTTTGGGGCAGGAAACACTGGACCTTGTGGACCGTTGGTGGCGGGCCGCGAACTACCTTTCCTTGGGGCAGATCTACCTGCGCTCAAATCCGCTGCTGCGGGAACCCCTTGCTGCGGACCACACCAAATCCAGGCTCCTGGGCCACTGGGGCACCACTCCCGGGCTGAACTTTGTGTACGCACACCTCAACCGTGTGATCCGCCGGGACCAACAGGAGATGCTCTTCGTTGCCGGCCCGGGCCATGGCGGTCCTGCTGTTGTGGCGAACGCCTGGCTTGAGGGCACGTACTCGGAAATCTACGGCCAGGTGGGACCCGACGAGGCAGGAATGGCCGAACTCTTCCGCCAGTTTTCCTACCCCGGCGGCATTCCCAGCCACGCGGCGCCGGAAACCCCGGGGTCCATCAGCGAAGGCGGCGAACTCGGGTACGCGCTGGCCCACGCCTACGGGTCCGTGTTCGACAATCCCCAGCTGATCACCGCCGTCGTGATCGGCGACGGCGAGGCCGAAACGGGGCCGCTCGCGGCGAGCTGGCACTCGCACAACTTCCTGGATCCGGCCGCGGATGGTGCCGTCCTCCCTATCCTGCACCTGAACGGCTACAAGATCGCCAACCCCACCATCCTGGCGCGCATGCCGCAGGAACAGCTGGAGCAGTTGCTGCGCGGTTACGGCCACGAACCGTATTTCGTGACCGTCGAGGATCCGGACAACACGGAGCAGGCGCACCGGGACTTCGCGGCCGCCCTCAACAACTGCCTGGCCGGAATCCGCGCCATCCAGGGCTCCCGCCGGGCCCGGGCGGAAGGGGTGGGCGGGAATGCGGACGACGGCGGCACTGCAGCCGGTGCCCCGGGAAGCGGCGCTGCGCCGCACTGGCCCATGATTGTGCTGCGCTCGCCCAAGGGCTGGACGGGACCGCGGATAGTGGACGGACTCCAGGTGGAGGGCACCTGGCGGAGCCACCAGGTCCCGCTGGCGGAAGTCCGCACCAACGGCGCACACCTGAAACAGCTGGAGGAGTGGCTGAAGTCCTACCGTCCGGAGGAGCTGTTCGACGCCGATGGCCGGCTCCGGCCCGACGTGGCCACGAATGCGCCCACCGGAAACCTCCGGATGAGCGCCACCCCGCACGCCAACGGCGGACTCCTTCGCACACCGCTGAGGTTGCCCGCCTATGCAGCCCACGCCGTCGACATCGCAGCGCCGGGAACCGAACGGATCAGCCCCATGATCACCCTGGGCTCGTGGATCCGGGACGTCATCTCGCTGAACATGGAGAACTTCCGCCTCTTCGGGCCGGATGAGACGGCATCCAACCGGCTTCAGGCCGTCTACGAAGTGACGGACAAGGTCTGGCAGTACCGGATTGACGACGTCGACGAACACCTTGCGCGTTCGGGCCGGGTTCTGGAGGTGCTCAGCGAGCACCTGTGCCAGGGCTGGCTGGAAGGGTACCTCCTGTCCGGCCGGCACGGGGTGTTCAGCTGTTACGAGGCCTTCATCCACATTGTGGATTCCATGTTCAACCAGCACGCCAAATGGCTCAAGGTCCACCGCAAGCTGCCGTGGCGCCAGCCCGTGGCGTCGCTGAACTACCTGCTCTCGTCCCATGTGTGGCAGCAGGACCACAACGGTTTTTCGCATCAGGATCCCGGCTTCATCGATCACGCGGTGAACAAGAAAGCCGAGGTCATCCGCGTGTACCTGCCGCCGGACGTGAACACGCTGCTCTCCGTCATGGAGCACTGCCTGGCTTCCACCGATTACGTAAACATTGTGGTCAGCGGCAAGCAGCCGTCGCCCACCTGGCTGGGCCCGGCCGACGCAGCGAACCACTGCCGCCGCGGCCTGGGCATCTGGGAATTCGCGGGTTCGGAGGTGCCAGGGGAGGACCCGGACGTTGTTCTGGCCTGTGCCGGGGATGTGCCTACGGTGGAAACAGTGGCCGCGGCCGAACTGCTGAAGTGGGGCATCCCGGGGCTGAAGGTCCGCGTGGTCAACGTGGTTGACCTGATGCGGCTCCAGGACGTGAGTGAGCACCCTCACGGCCTTCCGGCGTCGGACTTTGACGGCATCTTTACCCCGGACAAACCGATCATCTTCGCCTACCACGGCTATCCCTCGCTGATCCACCGGCTGGCCTACCGCCGCACCAACCAGGACGGCCTGCACGTCCGCGGCTACAAGGAGGAAGGGACCACCACCACTCCGTTCGACATGGCCATGCTCAACGGGATCGACCGCTTCCAGCTGGCCATCGACGCCATTGACCGCGTACCCGGCCTGGCCGAAAAGCACTCGCTGCTGCGGCAGGACCTTCAGGACCGGCGGATCCAGGCCCGCGCACACACCCGCACACACGGCGAGGACCCGGAGGAGATCCGGAAGTGGACGCTGATGGCCCAAAAGGAAAGCGGCTAGGCCAAGAGATCGGCCAGCTGGCCGGACGGAACGTGGATCCAGCCTTCGGTTAGAGCTGCGGCAGCATAAAGGTCCGGTGGACGGAGAGTCTGCGTCGCCGCCACGGCGCGGGCGGTCAAAGAGGCGATCACCGCGTCAAAAAGGTCGTCGGAGGCAGCCAACCGGTCCTCGTTGCCGTCAAGGTCCAGCCATGGCGCCGCCGCGACCAGCTGCTCCAGAATCACGCCAAGACGCTCGGACTCAGGGGTGCCACGGCCTTTGTAGCCACGGGCCAGGAGACCCCAGACTTTGAGGGACGCTGCAGGGTAGACCTCGGCTAAGCGGCCGGACCCGTCCCTGGCCTGCGGCCCGTGCTCAGCGGCGATCTTGGCCTGAATCACAGCACAGCGCATGGCCGGGTGGGCGAGCCGGTCGGCGGAGACGCTGAGCGGAATCAGCCCGGTGTGCCCCGTGACGAAGCGGTCCGTTTCCCGGTAGGCCAGCAGTCGGCGTCCCTCGATGCCGTCGTGGTCCAGGACTGGATGCGCGTCAAAATTCAGGTGGCCTGCCAGGAACGGCAGGAAGGCGTCCGGCCAGCCAACGGGACAGTCGATCGCGGTCATCGAACTGGCACCGAACAGTTCCACAATTTCCCTGTCATACACGTCGAGGGCGAGGTGCTCCAGGCGCGCAGTGCCAGCATCCCATTCCTAGACGGCAACGGCCGTCTTCTTGGTCGCGGCTGCCAGATCGACGCCCAGAGTCCTCATCGAGCTGCACGGTACTGAAGAGCGCCGGGAATCCCGCCTGTCTCACCCAATCCGTCGCCGCGGGCAAAGTCAGCCCACAGCCGGCGCATCTCACGGCCCACGGCGTCGATCTCATCCCAGGTTGCGCCCTTGAGGAGCCCGGCAGCGGCCCAGGTCTGCTGGTTTCCGAAGAGCAACGGCAAATCAACGGTGTGTGCGGCGCGGTAGAAGTTTCCCGGTGCGCCCCAGGACAGCAGGTAGCTGTAGGCCTTGCCCCCGGCGCGGGCGTGACGGCGGGCAAACTTCCGGGCTGCCCGGCCGTAGACCGCCTCCGTCACCGCCCAATTAATCGCCTGCACGGCGGCCGCACCCAGCACCGGGACTTTGCCCAGCCGGCTGACCAGGGGACTGCGGGGCAGGAAGAGCCGCGCCTCGTCGGACGTGTGCCCGATCAGCACCTCGATGCCCGGGGCCGTGGCGTTCCAGGCGGCCTCAACGCGCGATTCCGGCGGCAGCGGCTCGTGCCCGTACTGGGTGCCGAACGGCATGGCCGCCATCAGGCCAAACTTCCGGGCCACCTGGGACACGTGGTCTTCGATCGCGACAACGTCCAGCATCGGGGTGTCCTCCCTGACGGCGTCGGCGGCGATGCCCATGGCACGGCTCATCTTGTGCCGGCCGCGGGTGATGCCCAGCGGTGCACTCTGGATGATGGCCCGCTGGAACAGGGACGGCGCCTCGGGCGTCGCCATGAGGTGGGCCACGGAGTCGCCGCCTGCGGACTGCCCGAACGCGGTGACCCGCCCTGCATCCCCACCGAAGGCCGCGATGTTCCGCTGCACCCACCGGAATGCTTCCAACTGGTCCAGCAGGCCGAGGTTTGCGGGCCGGCCGGTGCCGGTGGCCAAATATCCGAACAGGCCCAGGCGGTAGGTCACGGAGACCACAATGACCCGGTTCTCCGACACCAGGGACGTGGCATCAAAGATCGCCAGGTCGCCGGAGCCGGACGTGTAGGAGCCGCCGTGCAGCCACACCATGACCGGGACCTGCTCGCCGTCGGCAAGCCCGACCGGAACGGTGATCGACAGGCGCTGGCAGTCCTCACTTCCTGGGAGCTCGCCGTACCGGGTACCCAGGACGTCGTCCAGGAACGGAACCGGGCCCTGCGGGCAGGCCGGTGCGAGGGTGGTGGCGGCAAAGCTGGCGGTCCAGTCGGACGCGGCCACCGGAGGTTGAAAGCGGCCTGCAGTTGCATAGGGAATGCCGGTGGCGCGAACCACCTCACCGTCCCGCCACCCTGTGATGGGCCCGCACGGCGGCGCAAAATACGGCGGTTCAAAATACGGGGGATTCGAAGGCTCGGAACTCACCCTCCACCTTAAACCACAACGCGGGGTCACTTCCTGCCCAATTCCGGAGATGGAATGGGCAGGAAGTGACCCCGCGTTGCTGAGACCGCGCGGACTAGTGCGCTGCCGGCACGTAACGCTTGATGGAGGCTTCCAGCTCGGCCTCGGCGGCGGCGCGGTCGCCCCAGCCCTCGGCCTTGACCCACTTGCCCGGCTCCAGGTCCTTGTAGCGGGTAAAGAAGTGCTCGATTTCCTTGATCAGGAATTCGCTGACATCGCTGATTTCCTGGATGTGGTCAAAGCGGGCATCAACCGGGACGCACAGGACCTTGGCGTCGCCGCCGCCGTCGTCGGTCATGTTGAAAACGCCGATGGGGCGGGACTCAACGATGACGCCGGGGTGCAGGTCGAAGTCCTGCAGGAGCACCAGTGCGTCCAGCGGGTCGCCGTCTTCGCCCAGGGTGTTCTCGAAGAAACCGTAGTGCGTGGGGTACTGCATGGAGGTGAAGAGGACGCGGTCCAGGCGGACGCGGCCGGTCTCGTGGTCAACTTCGTACTTGACGCGGGATCCCTTGGGGATCTCGATGGTCACGTCATGCTTCATGGAATGCTCCTCGGCAATTGCAGGGGGTTCGCGGCACAGGAGACGAACAACAAAAAGGAGTGTCCGTGCCGCCGACTACTATTGAGGATATAGCGAGAGGCCCAGGTTTCAGGAACTTGCGGGGAAATTTCAGGACTTGAGGACCAGCACCAACATGAAGGAAACATCGGGCTTCGGCGCGTTCAGGGACGGATTCCGGCGAACGTTCCACCGCGGACTGCGTTCCTGGCCCACCGCGCTGCTCCTGGCCGTGATCGTCATGCTGGCCCTCCCGGCGGCATGGCTGGTTGCCCCTGCTTTCGTCAGCCCGCCTCCTGCGGCGACACCCGAAGTGCCCGCCTGGCAGCAGGCCCCCACCGCGCTTTCCGCCAGAATGGGCCTTTCTCCGCTCTCGGCGTCGGCGCCCGCGCCGCTGCCCTCCGCGGTCGCCGCTCAGTTGGACGGATTTTTAAAGCCCGACGGCGACGGCAGCTTCACGGGGCTGGTCCAGGATGCGCTCACTGGCCAGGTCCTGTTTGACCGCGGCGGTTCGGAGAGCCGGATTCCCGCCTCCAATATGAAGCTGCTCACTGCCGTGGCCGCCCTCCGCGCAATCGGGCCGGACCACCGTTTCAGCACCAAGGTCCTGGCGGGGCCCGCTGCCAACCAGGTGGTGCTCACCGGCGGCGGCGACGTCCTCCTGGGTGACGGGGAATCCGCGCCCAACCAGGTGATGGGCCACGCCGGACTCGCCACCCTCGCCACGTCCACTGTGAACGCGCTCCAAACCGCAGGAACAACCGGCGAGCTGACGGTCCTGGTTAACGACTCCCTGTTCACCGGCCCAACGCTGAACCCCGCCTGGGCAGACGGGGACGTTGCCGCGGGCGAGGTTGCCCCGCTGTACCCGCTTGCGCTGAACTCGGCGCGCTTTGACCCGGCCGTGACCACCGGCCCCCGCCCGCAGGACTCAGCAATCACCGCCGCCGAGGCGTTTACCGCGCAGCTCAAGACGGCGGGTGCCGCTGCGGGACTCACGGTAGCGGCCGGCGTCGAACGTTACACCGCACCCTCGGGCGATGCGCCCCGGGCAGAAGAGCCGGCGGTCCTTGCCGAGGTCCAGTCCGCAACGGTCGGCCAGCAGGTGGATCTCATGCTGCAGACCTCGGACAACTACCTGGCAGAGGTCCTGGGCCGGATGGCCTCGGCGGCTGCGGGGGAGCCTGCCAGCAACGACGGCGCCACCGGAGCAGTCCGCGCACAGCTCGCGGATTTGGGCATCCCTACGGACGCCATGCGGCTCGCGGACGTGTCCGGGCTGGCGCTGGCCAACCAGGTCTCCGCCCGCCAGTTCGCGGAAGTGGTGCGTGCCATCACCAGCGGGACCAACACGCGTTTGCGGGCCGCGCTGGATGGATTTCCGGTCGCGGGGCTGACCGGAACACTGGACACCCGCTATGTCAATGGCTCCACGGCCCGCGGCGCCGGCCTGGTGAGGGCCAAGACCGGGACCCTGAATTCGGTCATCGCCCTCAGCGGCTACGTGGTGGACGCCGACGGCCGGCTCCTGGTCTTCTCCTTCATCGGCAACGACCTGAAGCCCGGCGCCGCCGGGAACAGGGAAGCCCTGGACCGGGCCGCCACCGCGCTCGCCGCCTGCGGCTGCCGCTGACCTGCTCCTCACGCAACCGGGTTCCTACCGCAACCGCTGCCCTGCACCGCAATAGCGGTGCCGGGCAACACCGTTCGTGCGGGTGCTGACCGCTGTAATGCGGGCCTGCTCTTTTGGGTACACCTACTTGCGGCGCGGCGGGCGGAAAAGCAGGTACCGGCTACTCGTGACACTCGACGGAGGCCAGCCCTAGGCTCAACCACACGCGGACTCCGTGTGTTCGGCTACGCAGAGGACATCCGCCGTTGAAACGTGACGAAGGGGGAGGCTGGTGTCCATTTCCGATCAAACTCCGACGCCGCCCCCACCCACTCCCGCCAGGACGCGGACGGCATGACCTTGTGCTCGAGGCCGCGCGTTCGGCGGCTCGCCGCGGCCCATAGATGGCGTCTTCGGATCGCCTCAGATCCGGCGCGGTTTCGACAGCGCTGCCCCTCGGTGGGCTCCGAAACGGGGCGCCCGTGGCAGTTGCTGAAAGCAATGAATTCCGACAGCGAAGGCCACAATCATGTTCCAGCCACATAGGCGACTATTAGCCCTCAGTTCCGCTTTCACGCTGCTCCTGACGATGTCGACTGTGGCGTCGTGCGGTGCGCCGGATGCCGGGCAGGCACAGCCCAACTCCACCGGCACTTCGGGGCCGGCATCGCCGTCAGGGTCACCGACAGCGACATCGCAGGCGCCAGAGCTGTGCGGGCCAGGGTCTGCGGTCAGCTTCGACAAGACGGCTTTCCAAAGCTCTCCGACGATCGACAACAAGTGGTTTCCGCTAAAGCCAGGCACCGTGTATACCACCACCGGCACGGTCGCCGCTGAAGATGGCACCACCGAACGCAGGGTCACACACACCGTAACCGGCCTGACCAAGGTCATTGACGGGGTGAAAACCCTGGTGATGTGGGACCGTGATTACCAGGACGGGGCGCTGGTTGAATCGGAGCTGGCCTTTTTTGCCCAGGATAACGCTGGAGCGGTTTGGCTCTTCGGTGAGTATCCCGAGGAGTTCGAAAACGAGAAATTTATGGGGGCGCCCAATACTTTCATTCACGGGATTTCGGGGAGCCAAGCCGGAATTGCAATGCAAGCGAAGCCACGGACCGGCACGCCGGAATATGTTCAGGCTCACGCGGCCTCAGTAGGTTTCCTCGATTGCGCGCGTGCCTACGAGGACAACGTGGCGCTATGCGTCCCCACCGACTGCTACGAAGGCGTGCTGGTGATTGATGAGCACAATCCGCTGGAGCCGGATGTAGGCCACCAGCGTAAGTTCTATTCGGCCGGTACTGGGCTGGTAAGGGTGACAGCCGAGGGCGGCGTGAAACAGGAAACCTTGGACCTCGAAAAAATCGAAAAGCTCTCTGACGCCCAACTGGCCGACGTCAATGAACAAGCACTTGAGCTCGACGAGCACGGATATGAGGTCAGTAAGGACGTCTACGCCAAGACCGCTCCTGCCGAACTTGCCACCAAGACTCCGTGACGCGAGTATAAGGACAGCGCAACCGGTCGATTTCTGAAACGAACCACAGGCGCGGGTCACCGATGCCCCGAGCCGTTCGCCGGTCAGCGAACTTAAGGACCATCCGCCGTCGGCTGTGATGTGATGGGGACTATGGAGTCCACTGCGCGTGATTCGTCAGCCCCGGCATCATCCAGCCCGGCCCAGGCCCTGATCAACTGGGACCTGGCCGCGTCCACGGCGGCCCGGCTGGCCTCCGCGGGGCCAACCCTCAACTCGGCGGAAATCGGCGAAGCCGTGGACAGCCTGCGCCGCCTCGCGGACGCCTCCGTCCCGCACGTCCACGAAATCACTGGCCTCGAAGCCGCACGGGACCTCCGCGACTCCTCTGTCCTGGTGGTGGACCGGGCCAGCTGGGCCAAGGCAAACACACAGAGCTTTGCCGTGATGCTCAAGCCCGCCATGGATAAAATGCTCGAAAGCCGACGCGGCAACGTCAGCCCGGCGGCGGCAAGCGTCAGCGGCGCCATCACGGGCAGCCAGCTCGGCGCTGTCCTGGCGTTCCTGTCCAGCAAGGTCCTGGGCCAGTACGATCCGTTCGCCGCGTTGGCCGAAGGTTCCAAAGCGCCCGCCGCCGGCCGCCTGTTGCTTGTGGCGCCCAACATCGTGGCCGTGGAGCGCGAGCTCAACGTCGCACCGGACGATTTCAGGCTCTGGGTCTGCCTGCACGAACAGACTCACCGGGTGCAGTTCGCGGCTGCGCCCTGGCTCCGCCACCACATGCTTTCCGAGATCGACAACCTCAGCGGGCACCTGCTGGGCAACGTAGATTCGCTGATGGAGCGTGCCTCCGCCGCCGCGCGTTCCCTCAAGGACCGGACCGCCACCGGTAATACTCCCGGCCGCGGCGCCATCCTGGACCTGCTGCAGAACCCCGAGGAAAAGGCGTCACTATCCCACCTGACGGCCGTGATGAGCCTGCTGGAGGGCCACGCCAACGTTGTGATGGACGCCGTCGACGCCAGTATCGTCCCTTCCGTCAGGACCATCCGGCAGCGCTTCACCGACCGCGGCAAGGACCGCGGCGTGATGGAGAAATTCATCCGCAGCCTCCTGGGCCTGGACGCCAAGATGCGCCAGTATTCCGACGGCGCCAAGTTTGTCCGCGCTGTAGTGGACGTGGCCGGGATGGAGGGCTTTAACCGCGTGTGGGAATCCGCGGACAACCTCCCGACTGAGCCCGAAATCCACGACGCCAAGCTGTGGGTCGACCGGATGGGCTTGTAGGTGCCGTACGCCCCAAACGTGCCGGACGCCCCAAAAGTGCCGGAAGCCCGCACGGCTTCAAGCGGACGACGACGGCCTGGCCGGCTCGCGCCCGTCGTCGGCAAGGCTCGCAAAATGGTCCAGAACGCCCTGGCGGACGCCGGCTATCCGGCCCATGTGCTCGTGGCCTGCAGCGGTGGCCCGGATTCGATGGCCCTCGCTGCGGTGGCGGCCTATTTCGCCCGCCGCGGCCACGTTGACGGGCACCCACTGACGGTCGGCGCCGTCGTGGTTGACCACCAGCTGCAGGAAGGCTCGGCCCAGGTGGCTGCGGCCACAGTCCACGCACTGAAGGAACTGGGCCTTTCCCCCGTGGACCTCAGGACCGTCACCGTCGCCAGCACCGGGATGGGCCCGGAGGCCGCCGCCCGGGATGCCCGCCATGCAGCGTTGGAGGCGGCCGCCCAGGAGCACCGAGCCGCGGCCATCCTGCTCGGCCACACCCTGGACGACCAGGCCGAACAGGTCCTGCTGGGTCTTGCCCGCGGCTCCGGCACGCGCTCGCTGGCTGGAATGCGGCCTGCCCGCGGCCTGTTGCTCCGGCCCTTCCTCGGCCTGCGCCGCGCAGACACCCTGGAGATCTGCGATGTCGAAGACCTCGAGCCCTGGCACGATCCCAGCAATGCAGACCCGTCGTTTGCCCGCTCCCGGACCAGGGTGGAAGTACTGCCGATGCTCGAGGAAAAACTCGGGCCCGGCGTGGCTGAATCCCTGGCCCGGACAGCGTCCATCCTGCAGTTGGACGCCGACTATCTGGAGGACGTGGCAGATCGCACATTTGCAGCCTTGGCCGAGCGGTCCGGACCGGAGGTCAGCCTCCCGGAGGAGGCTTTGGGGGAACTTTCCCCGGCCATCAGGTTCCGGGTCATCGCCAAGGCAGCGGCCGACGTCGGGGGTCAACAGCCCAGCTACCAGCGCCTTTTGGCAGCGGAGGCGCTGCTGCGCCGGCAGGGTTCCGCCGGTCCCGTGGAGCTGCCTGGCGGTGTGAGCGTGTACCGGCTGTCCCTCGCCGAACTGGCCCAGCGGGACGCGGCGGAAACGCGGCCCGACGGTCCCGACGGCGGCGCCCATGTTCCCCGTGAAGCGGCCCGCTGTGGGAAGCTAGTATTCCGGCCTCAAAAACCGCCCCAAGAATAGTCGCACCCCGCATCTACACAGGAGCCATTGGTGGATTCAAACGACGTCCAGGCAGACCTCAAGCACGTTCTCTACACCAAGGAACAGATCCAACAGCGGATCGCGGAGCTCGCTGCGCAGATCGACAAGGACTACGAAGGCCGCGAAATCCTTCTGGTCGGTGTACTCAAGGGCGCTGTGATGGTTATGGCCGACCTCGCCCGCGCGCTCCACAGCCACGTTTCGATGGACTGGATGGCAGTGTCCTCTTACGGCTCCGGCACCCAGTCCTCGGGTGTTGTCCGGATCCTCAAGGACCTGGACACGGACCTGATGGGCAAGGACGTCCTGATCGTCGAAGACATCATTGACTCCGGCCTGACCCTGTCCTGGCTCAAGACCAACCTGGAATCCCGCGGCACCGCTTCCGTGGAGATCTGCACCGCCTTCCGCAAGCCCACGGCCGCCAAGGTGGAGATCGACGTCAAGTACGTCGGCTACGACATCCCCAACGAGTTCGTGGTGGGCTACGGCCTGGACTACGCCGAGAAGTACCGCAACCTGGACTTCGTGGGCACCCTCGCCCCGCACGTTTACGAGTAAAGACTCAGGCACGGCATTGCCGGCGGCGGCCTCTTCGGAGGCCGCCGCGGGCATTTAAGGCGCCGAACGTACAGGGTCGGAAACTTACGTCTTCCTGTTTGGGGCTTGCCCTCAAATGAGAAGCCAGATGCGTGATCGGCAATGTGGATCCGACACTGGCGTGAGATTCTGGGAAAACCCACCGAGATTACCGCCCGCAGGAGGACATCTCAGGCCCGTCGCCTAAGTTCTGCCTCTATCTCGTGGCGGCGGCACCGTGCTGGGGACATTTTCCGGGCCGACACCCTGCCGCTGGAGCCCCGTTGGACAAGCTCTGTCACTATGGTCGGGACACCAGATGACAGCGCTGTCCCGTGTAGGAGGTCCAATAGGAGTGTGGCAGCGCCCGAGCCGCACTCCTCTCGGGGTGATCGCACGGTGGTAAGCGGCGGTGTGGTGAAACCGGCCCCAAAGATGTCATCGAAGCCCACGATGCTGATCTCGTCCGGAACCACCATTCCGGCCGCCTGGAGTTCCTGCATCAGCCCGAAAGCTAGGAGGTCATTAGAGGTCAGCACGGCCGTGACACCGCTGGCCCGGACGTCTTGCGCAACCTGCCGACCGCCGTCGACCGTGGGTCTGCTGGAGTCCAGGCGAACGGCGTCGAGCCTGGAGAACTCGCACGATGCCTGCACGGCTTCCCAGCGGCGGATGGACATCGGGGACTGCGGCGGCCCGGCAACAAAGGCAACCTTGGTGTGTCCGTTGGCGGCCAGACTGCGGACAGCCTCCCTGATACCCTTGCTTTCGTCGGGTACCACGCACGGCACGCCGTCTACCTCGCGGTTGATGACCACCACGGGCTTGTCGCGGGCGAGGGTCCGGATGTCATCGTCATCCATACACGGGCTGGCAAGGATGAGACCGTCCACGGTGGCCATCATGCGGCGGGCTGCGATCAGCTCAGTCACCGTCGAATCCGCTGAGCCAGCAAGCGCCAAAGTGTAATTGCGGACAGTAGCGGTGATCCCCGCGCCCCGGATGATGTCGAAGGACGCTGGACTGGTGAGGTCCGCGACTATGAGCCCGAACGTGTTGGTGCGGCCAGTATGCAGTGCCCGGGCGAACGGGTTAGCGTGGAAATTCAGCCCGGTGGCGGCAGCCTCAATGAGCTTCTGCGTCCTGGCACTGACCCGGCCGGACTTGCTCAGCGCCCGGGACACAGTGGACGGATTGACGCCGGCAACCATCGCAACGTCGTAGATAGTGGCGTTTGATTTTCCGTTCCGGGCCGAGTTCATGGAGGCTGCCGGCACGGACTGTCCAGCCGTGACCGCATTCTGCCGCTGGCCGGCACCGTTGACCACGATGGTGTCCTGTCCCAAAACCATTCGCAGATCATCGGATAGTGACAACTCGGCGGATGGTTGTGGCTGGGCGCCATTGCTGGCGCCCAGCCACGCTTGCCCTATTTGATCCATTCCTGGAGCAGCCCTGAGTATTGCGGAAGCGCAATCTCGGGCTCTTCGAGTTCCGGGCGTTGGAACTTGAGCCAGTTCAGCGAAAGCCATCCGCCGAAATCTGCCTGCTTCAGTGTTTCGACCGATTCCCGGACGGGTACGGCTCCGAAGCCGAGCAGAACCGGGTCCCACAGCTCGCCCGCGCCCGGCCGGGCGTCCTTCACATGGATTTGAGCGATCCGGTCACCCAATGACGACCAAACCTCGTGGGGGGAACTTTTGCCCACCGCGTACGTGTTGTGAACATCCCAAAGTACGCCTACATGAGGGCTGGGGATGTTGGCGAACACGTCTTCCATGACGGATAAGGCAGAGAATGCGTCATGAGTCTCCAGCAGTACCTGAACGCTGGCGGCCTCAGCGATGGACGCAGCTTCGTTCAGGCGCTTGGAGACCTGCTCGACGGCTTCTTCATATCGGACTGAACTGGGATAGCGGCCTCCCCAAACACGAACGACGGGTGCGCCGACGGCGGCAGCTGAAGCACAGAACTCCTCCAACTGTCCGGCCCATTCGGGTCCGTCGACGGCCAATGCGATGGACGTGTCGATCGAGGCGACTTTGATGTCACCTAGAGTCTCGAGCACCTCCGCAGACCGCCCGATAAGTGTTGACGGCTCAACGACCTTGCCGTCGAGCACGCGAAGTTCGATGCCTTGGTATCCGAATGTGTGCGCTGCGGATGCAGCCTGCGCCAGACTCCAGCCAGGGCAGGCAACCGTACTGAATGAAAGATTCATGTCATGTGTCCTTGTGTTCTTTTTCGTCCGCCAGATCCATGGGCGGCTGGCATGGTGATCAGTTACTTCAGCGAACCGGCGACAAGTCCTTGCGTGAATGACCTCTGAAGGAGGATGTACACGAATGCCGACGGCACAATGGCCAGCACCATGCCGGCGAACAGTGGACCGTAATTGGCAACATCCGAATTGGCGAATATCACCAGCCCAGTGGGAATGGTTCTGCTCTTGTCCGAGGTCAAGAGCAGAAGTGCCAACAGGTACTCGTTCCACGCCTGCAAAAAGCTGAAGACTGCGAGGGCGAGCACCCCCGGCTTGGAGAGCGGCAGCATGATGCGGACAAAGATTGTCCATTCGGAGGCGCCGTCGATTTTGGCCGCTTCACTGAGTTGCTCCGGGAGGTCACGGTAGAAGCCGCGCATGAGGAATACAGCAAAGGGCGTTCCGGTGCCCACGAGGACGAGAATGAGTCCCCAGATGTTGTCGGATAGTCCATACCCTTTGATCTGGTAAAACACCGGAATCATGATCGTCTGGATGGGGAGCGTGAGACCGAACACGTATATGTAGAAGACAGGTGTGACCCGGCGGATTGAGAGCTTCGCGAAGGCGTACCCCGCCGGACACGCCACGAGAATTCCGACTGCCGTTGCCACAATGGCGGAGAAGAGGCTATTGCCGAAGTATGCGCCGAGGTTCCCCTCTGTCCACGCCGTGGCGAAGTTTTCCCAGCGCCATGTACTTGGCAGGCCCAGAGATTCGCCGAATATCTCGGAGTTGTTCTTGAATGCGCTCAGTATCACCCAGATGAAGGGTACGAGGATGGCAAAGGCGATGATTGCCATCACCGCAACTAGCACGTTGGCCCGAATCAAGATGCGTAGTTTCACGCTTCCGACCTCCTGTCTCTCCATCGGTTGAATAGGACGGTCAGGATGATGACCAGGAATCCGAGCGTCAGTCCCCCTGCGGCGGCCCGTGACACCTCTCCGTACTGGAACGCTTGGCGGTATAGGTATACGGATATGAGTTCTGTCGATGTACCCGGGCCGCCCTGGGTCATCGCCCATACGCTCCCGAACCCTTTAAGTGCGCTGATGAACCCGAGGATCAGCACAACGGTTGTCGCGTTGTGGAGGCTGGGGAGCGTGATGTGACGGAACTGTTGGATGGCAGATGCGCCGTCCACACGGGCTGCCTCATATAGGCCGGGGTCTATGTTCTGGATCGCAGCAAGATAGATCACCATGTAAAAGCCGAAGGCCTGCCAGGCGCTGGTTACCGCCACAGCAACCAGCGCCGTCTGGGGGTCTCCCAGCCAGGCTCTGGTAAGAGCGGACAGCCCAACGCCGTTCAGTACCTGATTAAGAACGCCGATTCCCGGATCGTATAGCTGTGCCCAGATAACACCAACCACGCTGAGTGAGAGTACATGCGGCAGGAACGTCAGCGTTCGAAACAGTCCCCTGCCCCATCGGAGGTTCGCCAGAAGCACCGCCAGGAACAGCCCACCGCCGATTGCGAGGACGACGTGCAGAACCCACCAAACGACCGTGAGCCACAGCGATGACAGAAGCCGCAGATCCGTCCACGTATCGATGAATGTCTCGAGCCCAACAAAGTTCATCGTTGCGGATAGGCCGTTCCAGTCAAAGAACGAAAGGCGAAAGGCTTCTGCAACCGGCAGGAAGAGGAACAGCACTATGAAAACGGCCGAGGGAGCAAGGAAGAGTGCAGAGAGCGTCCAGCTGGAGGTCCGGCGGAATTTCCTAGTATGCCCGCCCTGATTCTTGGAGATGCTCCTTTCGAGGTCCGTTCCCTCGGCGGTGGAGATCATCCGGCCCTCCGGGCGACAACCTTGCCCTCTGTCCGGCGTTCCTTGAGCGCTGTCAGTCCCTGGTTCAGTTCGGACCACTCAACTTCGAGCGCCACGTGGGCCTCAAGGGCGCCAGACTTGACGAGATCGGCGAGGTACGTCAGGTCGATTCCGAAGCTGTCCAGGTCACTTTGCCAGATGAAGAAGCCCCGCAGGCAGCTGCCGGGACCGTTTCGGAAGTCAGCAAAGCGAAGCTGAGCCGGCGCTCCTCCTGCGATTCCATAAGTGACAACCGTCCCGTTTGCGCCGACGGAGCGAATCGCAGCCTCCAGAACCGGTCCGCCCACGCCGTCGATGACAAAGTCGAACGGTCCCGCGAGTTCAGCCGGATCTGAGACTACTTCGCTGGCTCTTAGCGAAGAAATAGACGGCTTCCGCTCGGGAGTGCTTACCAACGCGGTGACGCTCGCCCCGGATTGCTCCGCAAGCTGGACAGCAAAGCGTCCGACGGCCCCGGAAGCTCCCGTAACAAGAATCCGTTTGCCCGCTACGTTGCCGAGACTGCGGATAAGTCGGAGGGCGGTAAGGCCCGCAATTCCAAGTGTTGACCCTTGGCTGGATGAAACATCGTCCGGCAATAGGCCAAGCTGGCCGACCGGAACGGCGATCTGTTCCGCCCACGCCCCGCTGCGGACGACTCCGGCAACGCGGTCGCCGACCCGGGGTCCCTTGCCGGACAGGGCCTCCGCCGTTACCCGTCCTGCGAAATCCCAGCCAGGCTGCGCTCCGGCTTCACTGAGTCCGCCAAACTCCCCGCGGTTCAAAGATACGGCTTCGACCGAGATCACAGCGCTGTCGCGCTCCGCAGCCGGGTTCGGTGCGTCCATCAGGGTAACTGCTTCGGACAGATCGGGGGTTGCGATGTATGCCTTCAAGTGATTTTCTCCTGTTGATTTGACGCGCCTGTCAGCGCGCCGGTTGATTCGGGGACGGTGTGGGGCTAGCCCGCAGCTTTGGCTTGGGAAAGCGCCGACTGGATCTCGGCCATAGCCTGTTCTGGCGTCTTTTGCTTCGTGACTATGGCTTGCGGTGCTTGATACCAGGCCGCCACGGCCTTGGCGGGGAGGAAGACGCTTGGGTTGTATCCTGCTCCGTCGACATTGTTGGATGCAGCGTCCAGCATCGGGCCCATAGAGACGCCCGCTGGCAGCTTGCGTGCCGGAACGGAATTGAAACCGCCGCTCTTTAGCGCCATGGTGACGTATTCTTCACTGGCCACCCATCGAAGCCAGTCGCGTGAGGCTTTGGGGGCGTGAGAGTTCGGGTTCATTACCCAGCTGGTTCCAAGCCCTGCCGTGGCCGCCGGCGCCTGACCGGGGTTTGGTGAGGGCATGAGGAACGACCCAAACTGCGAAATGTCGACCTTGTCGTTGGTTTCAGCACGAATGAGGTGTGTCTGGCCGAGTACGGTCATCGCGCCCCGGCCCTGGAAAAAGGCGGCCATCGATTGGTCTGATCCCAGGGCTGAGGCTTGTCCGCCATCGATATATCCCTGATCAACGAAGTCGCTGAGGGTTTGGCCCGCCCTAATCAACGCCGGCTGGTCGAATTTTCCGTCCTCGTATATGACCTCGGTCATCGCTTGCGTACCTGCCACTGCTTGGACGATGTTGCCAAACATCCATCCGCCCTGCAGGTTGTCACGGAAGCCGGCAACAATCGGGAGCACGCCAGTGTCCTTGACTGCAGCACAGATGTGTAGGAATTCTTCCCATGTTTTTGGTTCAGCGAGTCCGAGTCGCGCGAAGATTGCCTTGTTGTAATACACCTGGAAGACGTCAATCCCGCTGACTACTTCCGAGTATTTGCCCTCCGAATACGCGTCGAGTTGCTTCAGCACGTACGGACGAAGATTGGTGGTGAGGTTCTCTTCGGAGTAGATCGCATTGATTTCCGGAATGAGTCCATTCTTGATCAGCTGACCTACGCGCGCCGGACCTGCCGAAAGCTCAAGGACATCCGGGCCTCCCCCCGAACGCAAGATTGTCTGGACCGAACCGTCCTCGAATTTTGGCTGCTGATTGGTAAACGTGACAGTCACGTTGGGGTGATCCTGCTCAAACTTCGCAATCGCATCCTTCATGAAAGGCCGTTCGAGTGCTGTCACCTGCAAAGTAACCGGCCCCTCCTCATCGGCCATCGGTGTCTGACTTCCTCCTGGTGGGGCGCTGCTGCAGGCCGCGAGCAGGACAGTAGCGGCGGCAAGAGCGATTAGGGTCGTGACCCTTTTTTGATACATGACACTCCTCATTGAGTCTGGCATGCCAGCCGATTGGGTGGTATGCCAACGCTAAAGTCGCTCGAGTGCCATGTCAAGACCCTCCAAGAAGATGCCCGGGTGTTGCGGCCTTGACGGCCTCGGATCAAGGTGCAACGATAGGCATACCAAAGTCAGTCTTGGCATACCAGCACTGTTGGTGTTCGTCCAACAGTCCCGATGCCGTCCGACAAGGTGAATGCGCCGCAGATTCCTGCGTGCCCCAATGGTGAGGATAAGGATCAACGATGTTGGAAACTATCAAGAAGCCCTTTAACTACGAGGGCGGAGCAATCCGCTACGCCCACGAATATCCGCGGCGGCTCCGGGTCTGCGCGGTCGGCGCCGGACGACACCCGTATTTCAACACGCTGCCGGTCCTGAGGTTTGCTCCTGTTGATCTTGTCGGAATCAGTGACCTCAACGAAGAACGGGCGGAGGCGGCGGCCCGCGCTTTCGGAGCAACGAAGGCATACACCGACCATCGGGAAATGTTCGCCGCTGAGCGTCCAGAAGCCGTATTCATCGTGACCAGCTATGACAAGGACGGCCGGTCGCCGGGGACTCAAATCGCACTCGATGCGATTGCCGCCGGGGCAAACGTTTGGATGGAGAAACCCACCGGGGTATCGGTCCACGAGATCGAAGAGATTAAGGCCGCCGCAGATGCCGCCGGCAAGACGGTCATGACGGGACTGAAAAAGATGTTCACCCCCGGGGTGGAGCGCGTAAAGGAGATCATTTCAAACGGAGAGTTCGGAACGCCGGCTTCCATTACAGTCCGATATCCCCAGATCATTCCGCCGATGGAAGAGCGCGGAGACCTGCATGCCGTCTACGGACTGCTGGACCACATCTGGCATCCGATGGCCACGATTCTCCACCTGATGGGCACCGTCGATAAGTTCACGTATGAATGGGAACCCAAATCGCAGAGTTCAATCCTGCTGCTGCGCTTCGCCTCAGGGGCCATCGGTACCCTTCACTTCGCTGCCGGTATTTCTGGTTCCAGTCCCCTGGAACGGGTCGAGGTTGTGGGCCAGAACGCAAACGTCGTCCTGGAGAACGGCGTGGACCTGACGTACTACCGACCCTCACCCGGCCCGGACTATGGCGGCGCAAGCTACCTCGTGCCAACCGAATCGGCCGCTCTCACCTGGTCCCCGGAGTTCTCTCACGGCGCCCTGTTCAACAACGGCAACTTTCTCCTTGGTTACTTCAATGAGATCAATCAGTTCTGCCACAGCGTCCTCGCCGAAGAGCCGGTCACAAAGGGAACGCTCGATCAGTGCCTGGAGATCATCCGCATCTTCGAAGCCATCCGCACCCATCCGTCTGGGGTTTTCATCGACCTCAAGGGCGATAGCGTGAAGTAATCGAACCGTATACGCCAAACTTGGAGGGGCTCCCATGGGGAATCTAAACGACAGTACCTATGAACGAATTTGGGGACTCGTGCTTGAGGGGGAGCTCCTCCCCGGAGATCGGCTTGACGAACGGATTCTCGCAGCACGGCTGCAGGTCAGCAGGACGCCCGTACGTGAAGCCATCAACAGGCTGGTCCAGGACCGGATCGTCGCAAGGATCCCGTACAAAGGAAACACAATTGTGGCCCTGAGTCGGAAAAACATCAGTGACGTCTACGTCACCCGCCAGGAACTGGAAGGGCTCGCCGTCAAACTCGCCCTTCCGCGGATGTCGGATCTAGACATCCAGCATTGTGCCGAGCTCGTCCGGCAGTGCGACGAAGCCCTGGAAAACGGGGACTTAGTTGCCTATGGCGATTTTGACCGGCAATTACATGAATTCATCGTGACGAAAAGCGAAAACACTGCTGTTGAGCACATGCTGTCGCTGTTGAGCCGTCAGATCCAGATGGTCCGCGCTATTGGAAACCGGCAACCTCACATAGCCGAAGATGCAGCTGTCAACAGGCACCTCTTTCTGGAGGCGCTCCAGACACGCAATCCCGAGCGGGCATCGGAGCTTCTCAAAAAACACATCGACGATGTGCGGTTATCCGTCATCGCAAATATCACTGACTAAGACAGGAAAAAGCATGAGCAAGGGTGAAACGTTTTCCCGAGACACGGCGCACAGCGTCAACGCTTCATGGGGATCTCTGACGTGGCTCGTCAACGCGGAGCTTGTCTCAGGGGCAGAGCAAACCATCGGCGTCGTGACCATCCAGCCCGGCCACTCAAATGACGCACACCGGCACCCGAACTGCGAGGAGGTCATCTACGTCATGAGTGGCCAATGCGATCAGCGGGTTGGCGACAGCATTCGGCCGCTGACAGCCGGCGAAGGTGTCGTGATTCCCAGAGGAGTGCCACATTCATCCATAAACACCGGCGACGAAGTCCTCAACGTTCTGGTTTCCTACTCCTCCCCAAACCGGGTTGTCGAACCCGTAGGCGTCCCCGCCGACGTGCACACCTAAAAACCACCCAGCTTCACTCAACGACGACGTTAGGAGGCAACATGCCAACCATTGCCCTACTGGGGACCATGGACACGAAGGGCACGGAGTACAGCTGGGTGAAGCAGCGACTCCACGAACTGGGGTGCTCCTCAGTCCTGATTGACTGCGGGATTTTCGACCCCGCACTCGCCCCCGACATTGACGCCGACACGGTCGCCCGGGCGGCCGGATCCAGCCTCGCGGCGCTCCGCGATCAGCACGACAGAGGTGCTGCCATGTCCGTCATGGCTAACGGCGCGGGCGCCGTGCTGACCAGGCTCTTAGCCGACGGTGATATGGACGGTGTCCTTGCCCTCGGCGGGTCGGGCGGGTCGTCCATCGCCGGTGCCGCAATGCAGCAACTGCCCATCGGGGTGCCCAAACTTCTCGTATCTACGATGGCAAGTGGTGACGTCTCTCCCTACATCGGGACCGCCGATGTCACACTGATGTACAGCATCGTCGACATTGCCGGAATCAACAGCATCTCCCGGAAAATCCTCGGAAACGCCGCCGCCGCCATGGCAGGAATGGCGTCATCGGATCCACGCGAAACTGAACCGGCAACGACGTCGGAAAAACAGCTGATCGCTGCCTCGATGTTCGGCGTCACAACGACCGGGGTGACAGCCGCGCGCGACCATCTGGAGGCACTGGGCTACGAAGTGCTCGTGTTCCATGCCACCGGGTCGGGCGGGCGTTCCATGGAACGCCTCATCACTTCAGGTTTCTTTGCCGGTGTCCTCGACCTCACCACTACGGAACTGGCCGACGAATTGGTCGGTGGAGTACTAAGCGCTGGAGCCAGCAGACTCGACGCCGCCGGAAAGAATGCGGTCCCACAGGTCGTCAGCCTGGGAGCACTGGACATGGTCAATTTCGGTCCTTTGGCGACGGTGCCAGAGGCCTTCCGCCAACGCCAACTCCACGTTCACAATGACACGATTACGTTGATGAGGACGACCAGGGCTGAAAACGAGACACTTGGGCGAATCATCGGAGCGAAACTCAGCGCCGCGACTGGTCAGGCCACCCTGTTCGTCCCGCTCCATGGCCTCTCAGCCCTGGACATCAGTGACGGTCCGTTCTGGGACCCGGGCGCTGATTCCGCGCTTCTCGAAGCCCTACGCGGGGAACTGAAAAACAGTGCCGTCAACATCATCGAGATGGAGGCCTCAATTAACGATCGGACATTCGCAGTGGCGGCTGCGGAGGAGCTAGACCGGCTGATCAAGGACGACAATTCACATCGCCGCGTTCAGCCGCAGGGAAGAAATGCAGGGACACCGCATGAATGAACGAAACGCAGTCATGGAACAGTTCCGCGCGAAGATTCGGGCGGGCAGGCCGATCATCGGCGCCGGCGCCGGGACCGGGATCTCTGCAAAATGTGCCGAGGACGGCGGAGCAGACCTCATCATCATCTACAACTCGGGACGGTACAGGATGGCCGGGCGCGGATCGCTGGCAGGCCTGCTCCCCTATGGCGACGCCAACGCCATCGTCGTGGACATGTCCAGGGAAGTTCTCCCTGTGGTTCAACAGACCCCCGTCCTGGCGGGCGTCTGCGGGACCGACCCATTTCGACAGATGCCTGTCCTTCTGGGCCAGCTCGCAGGGCTGGGGTTCGCCGGCGTGCAGAACTTTCCCACGGTGGGACTCTTTGACGGGGTGTTCCGCCAGAATCTTGAAGAGACAGGGATGGGCTACCAACTCGAAGTTGAAATGATCCAGGAGGCGCATCAGCGCGGAATGCTCACGGCACCCTACGTATTTGATGAAGACCAAGCGCGAGCCATGACCAACGCCGGCGCGGACGTGCTGGTGGCCCATGTTGGGCTGACAACCAGCGGGACCATCGGTGCCAGCACTGCAATGAGCTTCGATCAAGCCATCACGCGCATCCAGGCCATACGCGATGCCGCCGTCGCCGTACGCCCGGACGTTATCGTTTTATGCCACGGCGGTCCCCTAGCCAATCCTGAGGATGCAGCTCACGTCCTCAACGCCACAACGGGCGTGGCCGGATTCTTTGGCGCATCGTCAATGGAACGACTGCCAACAGAACAGGCCATCACAGCCCGCGTACGCGACTTCGCCGGAATCACGCTTAACAACTAACGCACCCCAATGGGAACCCGTGGGGGAGGTTGCTGACACGCCCCGCAACTTCCCCCCACCTGCGACGCAACGACACCGTTTGTGGCTGAAGGCTGTTGCCGGTCGGCTAGCATCCCGGCAACAACCGAGCAGGCCGAGAGACGTTTTCCTGCCCAGCGTCAAGGTGAGCCGCTCTCGCCAAAACTCTCATTGTGACCCTTGACACTGGGAATGAGCCTGGTTTACGCTTGGTGCCAAGTCGTTTTAGCAAAACGGTTTGGCAAATTCCAGAGTTCTTTGAAGTTCCCTTCCCAGAGAAAGTGAGTCGACAGCGATGTCCACTCGAAACAACATCAACAGACTCGCCACGATTGGTGGCCTCTGCACCGCCGTCGCACTTGCGGCCACGGGCTGTGGCGCCGGGGGCCCGACAGATTCGGGCAGCGCTGGTGGCACCGTGAACGTCCTGGTTGAGGCCGGCGGCCACGCCGAGCTGACCGGGGTGGCCGAACAATGCAAGAAGGACACCGGACTCGGCGTCAACTTCATTGAGCTCCCGTATGACGGACTGTTCAACAGACTTTCCAGCGAGTTCTCCTCCGGCACCGTCTCCTTCGACGTCGCCGCGCTCGACTCGGTCTGGCTGCCCAGCTTCAAGGACGCAGTCCAGCCCATCGACGAACTGTTCACCGACGAAGCCAAGAAGGACATCTTCCCCGCACTGGTGAAGGAAGCCGAAGTAGACGGGCACTTCATCGGAATGCCCGCCTGGACCAACGCCGAGATCATCCTCTACCGCAAAGACCTCTTCGAAGACGCCAAGAACAAGGCGGACTTCAAGACCAAGTACGGCTACGAACTGGCAGCGCCCACCACGTGGCAGAAATACCAGGACATTTCCGAGTTCTTCACCAAGGACGGCATGTACGGCACCGACGTCAAGGGGGCCGTGGAAACCGAATGGCTCGCCCACGTCCTTCAGGCAGGATCCGCCATGGTCCTGGACGAAAACAACAACGTGATCATCGACAACGCCGCCCACAAGGAAGCCCTCGACTTCTACGTCAGCATGACTAAGTCGGCCCCCCCGGGCGCAGCACAAGTGGACTGGGCAGCAGCCCAGAACCTGTTCAACCAGGGCAAAACCGCCATGACCCGCTTCTGGGCCCACGCCTACCGCCAGATCCCCAAGGACGCACCGGTGGCCGGCAAAGTCGGCGCCGCAGCCATGATCGGCGGCAGCGCAGGCGTGGCCGGCGTTCCCGGACCCTGGTACCTCTCAGTCCCCAAGGCCACGAAAAACACGGACAACGCCAAAAAGTTCATCAAGTGCGCCTACGACCACAACAGCCTCGGTATTGAATCCAGCCTGGGCCTCGCTTCCCGGATTTCGGCGTTCGAGAAATACCAGGACAAGGAAGGGTACGAAAGCTTCCGCCCTCTGATCCAGACGCTCAACGGCAAGGCCACAGCCACGCGACCGGCAACCGCAAAGTGGCAGCAGATCACGGACACGGTCCTGGTGCCCCTCCTACAGAAGGCCGTGGCCGGCGGGGACTCCGCCTCCCTCCTGGCTGACGCCAAAAAGCAGATCCAGGACCTGCTCAAATAAGACTCCGCGGCCGGCACCAGCCAGCGCGGCACCGCCGCAGATGCGGTGCCGGCCGCGGTCCCAAACCAACAGAAGAGAAAACCGTGCGCATCTCCGATCGCCGCTTCGCCCTGTATCTCATGACTCCGGCGGCCCTGTTCCTGGCAGTATTCGTGGCCTATCCGCTGTTCCGGCTCATCGCGGACAGCTTCTATAAGATCTCACCCATGGCCGGCGGCCCCCGCGACTTCGTGGGCTTGGACAACTACGTCAGGGCATTCACCTCGGAAGCCTTCATGGGGGCTGGCTGGCGGACTCTGGCCTACACACTCGTGGTGGTCACTCTCGAGTTTGCCCTCGGCCTGGGCATGGCCCTGCTGTTCACAACGTTGGGACGCAACTCCCAGATCTGGCGGACCGTGTTCCTGTACCCGCTCATGATCGCCCCGATCGTGGCCGGCCTGCTGTGGAAATTCCTGATGATCGACAACTTCGGCCTGATCGGCACGCTCCTGCACCAGGCGGGGATCCTTCAGAACCCGAACCAGATCGGCTGGCTGTCCAACCCGGACATCGTGCTGTTCTCCGTGGCCGTTCCGGATATCTGGCTGACCACATCCTTCATGTGCCTGATCCTCTTCGCCGGTCTCCAGAACATTCCCGGAGACATCATCGAGGCCGCCCGCCTCGACGGCGCCCGTGCACCCGCCATGCTGTTCAGGATCATCCTGCCGCTGCTGCGGCCCGTGATCGCCGTGGCCCTGGTAGTCCGCGGGATCGATGCCGCCCGGGCCTTCGACACCATCCTCATCCAGACCAACGGCGGCCCCCAGTCCGCATCCGAAACCATGAGCCTGCTGATCTACAAGACCATGATCCGCTTCGGCGATCCCGGCTTGGCCAGCGCCATGGGCACCATCTACCTGCTGGCAATGCTCGGCGTAGCTTTCTTCGCCGTCGCTACCATCTGGCGGCCCGGAAAGGACACCTGATGAGCATCGCCCAAACTCCAGATGACGGCACCTTGCCGACTCCCGACGTCGCCTACCGACGACGTCACGCAGGCGTTGTAGCGCGCCTCTCCCCAGCGCATAACAGGAGCGAGATCCCATTGGCCACCGCAACAGCCCCAACATTGCCTACCACGGGTGCTCCGGCAAGTACCGCCAGGCGCTGGCGCCGCTACAACGCGGAAGGCCTCGAGGCCGGAAAGCGCAGCACACGGACTCTGCTCTGGATCCTGCTGGCAGCCGCCATGGTGCTATATGCCTTCCCTTTCCTCTACCTTCTTTTCACGTCTTTCAAGACGCCGATCGACACCATCGCGGTGCCGCCGACGATCCTTCCCCGGGAATGGACGCTGGAGAACTACACCAACGCCCTGGGACGCAGCGGGGTGCTGGCCTCGTTCATCAACAGCACCCAGACGGCCGTCATCAGCACGGTATTGTCCCTCGTGCTGGCGGTTCCGGCCGCGTACGGCATCACCCGGTACAAAACACCCAGCGGCCGCGTCTTCATCATGGCGGCCCTGGTCACCCGCATGGTGCCGCCTGTGGCCATCGGCATCCCGCTCGCATCGATGATGGCGACGGCGGGACTTGCAGATACCCCCATCGCGCTGTCCATCGCCCACGCCACCATCTCCCTGCCACTCTCCATCTGGCTGATGTCCAGCTTCTTCGAAGCCGTTCCGCAGGACCTGGAGGAAGCGGCCACGGTGGACGGCTGCAGCCGACTCGGTGCGCTCTGGCGGGTAGTCATCCCGGTGGTCTCCGGTGGCATCGCGGTCACCGCGATCTTCGCCTTCCTGGCCTCCTGGAACGAATTCCTCTTCGCCCTCCTCATGACGGCGATCCGATCCCAGACCACCCCGGTGGTCATTGCAAACTTCCAGACCCAGTTCGGCCTCGACTGGGGATCCATGACGGCGCTCGCTGCCGTCTACTCCATCCCCGTCATCCTTCTCACGCTTCTCTTGCAGCGCAAGATCGTCGCAGGCATGACGCTCGGTGCCGTCAAGGGCTGAGAAACCACAACACAAAGGGAAGAACCTGTGTCAAGCAATAATTGCTACGACGTGACTACGTGGCCCGTCGGCAATCCGTCCGAGGACGTCGGTGAAGTAATCAACAGCATCATCGCTGACATCAAGGCCCGGCAGACGGTCACCGATGTGAACAATGGAGGAAAGCCGGGCGCGGTGATCTACATTCCGCCCGGGGACTACCACCTTCGTACGCAGGTGGTGATTGACGTCAGCTTCCTCAGGATCCAGGGCTCGGGACACGGCTTTACGTCGTCGAGCATCCGGTTCAACGTTCCCGAGGAGGAGTGGGTCGGCTTGCATGAGCTGTGGCCCGGCGGGAGTCGGATTCTCGTCGACATTCCCCTCGGCGAAGACGGGGAAGAATCCAAGGGAGCCGCCTTCTACGTTGCGCGAAGCGGGAGCCCGCGGATCAGCTCGATCGAGTTCTCCAACTTCTGCATCGACGGGTTGCACTTCACCCCGGATGGCTCAGGGATGCCTCCGGAGAACACCTACGTCAACGGCAAGACCGGGATATACGTCGCGGACGCCAATGACTCATTCCGCGTGAACGGCATGGGGTTCGTCTATCTTGAGAACGCGCTCACCGTCTACAAAGCAGACGCGCTTTCCATCCACGACAACTTCATCGCCGAATGCGGAAGCTGCATCGAGCTGCGCGGGTGGGGACAGGCATCAAAGATCACCGACAACCTGGTGGGAGCAGGCCCTAAGGGCCACTCGATCTACGCCGAGAACCATGGCGGCCTCCTGATTACCGCGAACAACGTGTTCCCCCGTGGCGCGAGCAGCGTCCATCTCAACGGCGTCACGCGGTCAAGCATCACCAATAACCGTTTGCACTCGTTCTACCCTGGGATGGTGATTCTCGCGAACAGTTCGGAGAACCTCGTGGCCACGAATCACTTCCTGCGTGACCATGAGCCGTGGACGCCCTTCCTTGGAGTGGACAACGGACTGGACGACCTGAATGGGCTTCTTCGTGTCAGCGGCAGCAACAACACCGTCGTCGCCAACCACTTCTCCCAGATCATCGACTCAGAGAGCATCCGGCCGGCAGGGGCGACGCCTGTCATCATCCGGCTGAAGGCGGGGGTGGCCAATTTCGTCTCCAACAACCATGTGGTGGCGATGGACGTTCACTCCACGTCAAGCGACTCCTGCTTCGAGGCTCAAGTGGACGCCCTGTTGACCACCCAGGCTGCGGACAGCCTCGCCGTTACCGCCGTCATGGTCGATTCCGAATCAGCTCGGAATACGATCCTTGATTCCGGAAGTGACGCCCAAGTTATCGCAGATAGGGCGCTTAACGCCTTCAGGGCCACGCCCACGGTCGGTTTCCAGGCGGCACATGCATTTGTGGCCCAATAGCCCGCTCAGGCCCGGCGAGACCCCGGGGATCGCCATCATCGAGGGCGGCGGCAGCATACAGGAGAAGAGCGTATGAAGATGTAGCAAAGACGAGTCGCGATCGGGGCAACGACTATTCCTCTGTAGCGTGTTGGTAACAGACGGGTAAACGTGCGGACGTCGCCGAGCTGCCCCCAGTGGAAGACCGGTTGCCCCGCCGCTGGCCCGAGTACGGGCTCTGCGACGAGTAGGCGAAGCCGCAACATCTAACCAACTAGAAATGGATGTGGGAGACAGTTGAGTAACAAACCCATTGGCATCAAGGACGTCGCAGGCGCCGCCGGCGTTTCCGTTACCACGGTCTCCCACGTCCTGAATGACGTGTCGTACGCACGCATCAGCTCCAAAACCCGGGACAAGGTCAAACACGCCGCTGAGGCGCTCGGCTACGACCCAAACCGCCTGGCGCAGGCCCTGCGCACACAACGCTCCGGCATGCTCGGATTCATCAGTGAGGAAATCGCCACCACCCCGCACGCCGGCAGGATAATCCTGGGTGCGGAGGAAACTGCCCGCAGACGCGGGTACCACCTGATGATCATCAACACTTCGAGCAAAGCCACTGACGAGTCCCGTAAAGCTGACATAGCAGCTCTGCTCAAGGGCCAAGTGGACGGCGTCCTGTACGCCACCATGTATCACCGCCGTCTGGCCCTCCCCGACAACCTCAACGGAGTCCCCGCGATCCTCGTGGACTCTGAAGACACCAACCAATCAATCTCATCAGTCATCCCTGACGAAGCCGGTGGAGCGACGGCCGCGGTCATGACACTGATCGACGCAGGACACCAAAGGATCGGCATGATCAACAACACCGATGACGTCCCCGCCACCCACTCCCGCCTGCAAGCCTTCAAGGACACGATCTCAGATGCCGGGCTGACGTTCCATACGGATCTGGTCGAAGCCGAACATTCAGAAGTTCCCGGGGGCTATGAGGCTGCTCTGCGGCTTTTGACGCGGAAGGACCGGCCCACCGCGATCTTCTGCTACAACGACCGCATGGCCATGGGCACCTACCGAGCCGCCAGCGAGCTGGGCCTCAACATTCCGGAAGACCTCTCCGTGGTTGGCTTCGACAACCAAGAGCTGATCGCTGAAAACCTTTACCCAGCGCTTACCACCGTCTCACTCCCGCACTACGAAATGGGTGCCTGGGCCGCCGAGAACCTGATCGACGCCATCGAGGGTAAGACGGACCTGGCCCTCATGGCGCTCCACCCGACCATCCTGGACTGCCCGCTGGTGCGGCGCGATTCGGTGGCGGCGCCCGCGCGCTGACCGCTGCTGCGTTACCGCCAGTTACAAGGCCAAGGCCAGAACCTACGCACACCAGACCAAGGACCCACCACCCATGCCCAGTTACCTTGATGACGCACGCCCCGAGACGGACCCGGCCGGAACGCCGCACCTGCGTCCCGCCCTCCACTACACGGCGCGGGACACCTGGCTCAATGACCCCAACGGCCTGGTGTTTTACGGCGGTACGTACCACCTCTACTACCAGAACAACCCGTACGGGACCGTGTGGGGCAACATGTCCTGGGGCCACGCAACGTCCACCGACCTGGTGCAGTGGACCGAGCAGCCCGTGGCCATTGCCTGCGATGATGCCGAGGACATCTACTCCGGCAGCATTGTGGTGGACCATGCCAACAGCTCGGGCTTCGGCAGCGCCGAAAACCCGCCCCTGGTGGCCATCTACACCAGCGCGTTCAAGCCCGGCACCGCCCATGAAGGCACCCAGGCCCAGTCACTGGCCTACAGCAACGACGCCGGCATGACCTGGACCAAGTTCGCGGGCAACCCCGTCCTGACGCGCGGCTCGGCAAACTTCCGCGACCCCAAGGTCTTCAGTTACCCCGGCCCTGACGGCCTGTGCTGGGTGATGGCCGCTGTCGAAGCGCGGGAGCAAAAGGTGGTTTTCTACCGTTCCACAGACCTGCGCGTGTGGGAGCTGGCCAGCGAGTTCGGACCCGCCAACGCCGCCGGGGGAGAGTGGGAATGCCCTGACCTCTTCCCGCTGCCCGTGGACGGCGATCCGGACCGGACCAAGTGGGTGCTGGTGGTCAACATCAACCCCGGCGCAGTGGCCGGAGGCTCTGGCGGGCAATATTTCGTGGGCGACTTTGACGGCTTCACGTTCACGCCTGATCCGTCATCCCTGCTTGACTCTCCGGTCTACGCAACCAGCGGTGCGGGCGCCGAGGCTGGACGGCTCCGCGAATGCCGCTGGCTGGACTGGGGCCGCGACTACTACGCCGCCGTCTCCTTCAGCAATGTTCCCGACGGACGGCGCCTCATGATCGGCTGGCTCAGCAACTGGGACTACGCCAACAGCTTGCCCACGTTCCCGTGGCGGTCCGGGATGTCGCTGGTCCGTGAGGTCTCGCTGGAAACGGTGGACGGGCGTCCGGCCCTGGTGCAGGCCCCCATTCTTCCGCCCCTTGAGAGTGTCCAGCTCCTGGACGGCCGCGAGCTTCACGGTGTGCTGCCGCTGCCGGAAATCCTGCCAGGCGAAGCGCAGGTCATCGACGCCGAGATTCTTCCGGGCGCCGCGGACCACTGCGGTTTCCGGTTCTGGGAGGATTCCGACGGCGGTGCAGCCGTCCTCGCCTACGACCCCGCCGCCGGGGTGCTGACCCTGGACCGCCAAGATGCGGGGGAAACGGCATTCCACCCGGCCTTCGCGTCCGTGGAGTCCGCCCCCGTCCTGCTGGAGGACGGAGTGCTCACGCTGCGCATCGTCGTCGATCATTGCTCAGTTGAGGTCTTCGCCCAGGGCGGGAAAGTGGTCCTGACCGACCTGATCTTCCCGTGCGTTGGAAACAAGGGTTCGTCCGTGTTCGCCGAGGGCGGCGCGGCCATCCTCCGGAAACTGGCTGTCGCCGCAGCCGGCTGACCTGGGGAGTCCCGTTTGCCTCCCACATCCCGCTACGCCCTGAGGGAACTTTTGCGCGGCACCGTGCGTGATTTACTCCGAACGGTGTATAGCTAGTAGCTGATGCAGCACCACACGCGCGTAGACTCACTCGCCGTGCAGCACTACCAGGAGGGACGGGGCCAGCCCCCGAACAGATGAAAGCTAAGAGTTTCTTCAAGGGCCCGGGCATCTGGATCGTTGTTGTGATCGCCATGCTCCTCGTGGCTTTTGCAACACTGGCCCCCGGCGGTGCGGCACGGATCGATACAGACAAGGGCCTTGAGCTCCTCGCCGACAGCGGCAAGGTTGAGCAGGCAAAGATCTTCGACGGCGAAAACCGCGTTGACCTGACCCTCAAGGACAACCTGGATGTCAACGGCCAGGACAAGGGCAAGAGCGTCCAGTTCTTCTTCGTCGACGCCCGCGCCATCGACGTCGTCAAGGCCGTCACAGCAGCCAAGCCCGCCAACGGCTACACGGACCAGCCGATCGAAAGCAACTGGTTCTCCGGCCTGCTCTCGCTGCTCATCCCTGTCATCCTGCTCGGTGCGCTGTTCTGGTTCCTGATGACCCGGATGCAGGGCGGCGGCTCGAAGATCATGCAGTTCGGCAAGTCCAAGGCCAAGATGGTCAACAAGGACATGCCGCAGGTGACCTTCGTTGACGTAGCCGGCGCGGACGAGGCCGTGGAGGAGCTCCAGGAAATAAAGGAGTTCCTGCAGGAACCGGCCAAGTTCCAGGCCGTGGGCGCCAAGATCCCCAAGGGCGTGCTGCTTTATGGTGCTCCGGGAACCGGCAAGACCCTCCTGGCCCGTGCCGTCGCCGGTGAGGCCGGCGTGCCGTTCTTCTCCATCTCCGGCTCGGACTTCGTGGAAATGTTTGTCGGCGTGGGCGCGTCCCGTGTCCGCGACCTTTTTGAGCAGGCCAAGGCCAACTCTCCGGCCATTATCTTTGTCGACGAGATCGACGCTGTCGGCCGACACCGCGGTGCAGGCATCGGCGGCGGCAACGACGAACGCGAACAGACCCTCAACCAGTTGCTGGTTGAAATGGACGGCTTCGACGTTAAGACCAACGTCATCCTTATCGCTGCCACCAACCGCCCCGACGTCCTGGACCCGGCACTGCTGCGTCCGGGCCGCTTTGACCGCCAGATCTCGGTGGACGCCCCGGACCTGATCGGCCGCGACCAGATCCTGCAGGTGCACGCCAAGGGCAAGCCGATGGCCCCCGGCGTTGACCTCAAGGCCGTGGCGAAGAAGACCCCGGGCTACACCGGCGCCGACCTTGCCAACGTCCTGAACGAGGCGGCCCTGCTGACCGCACGCTCCAACGCCAACCTCATCGATGACCGCGCCCTCGACGAGGCGATCGACCGCGTCATGGCCGGCCCGCAGAAGCGCAGCCGCGTGATGAAGGAACACGAGCGCAAAATCACCGCGTACCACGAGGGCGGACACGCCCTGGTGGCGGCCGCGCTGCGGAACTCGGCGCCGGTCACCAAGATCACCATCCTTCCCCGCGGCCGTGCCCTGGGCTACACCATGGTGGTCCCGGAGAACGACAAGTACTCCATCACCCGCAACGAACTGCTGGACCAGATGGCGTACGCGATGGGCGGCCGCGTGGCGGAGGAGATCGTCTTCCACGATCCCTCCACCGGAGCCTCCAATGACATCGAAAAGGCCACCTCCACGGCCCGCAAGATGGTCACCGAGTTCGGCATGAGCGAGCGTGTCGGCGCGGTACGCCTGGGCCAGGGCGGCGGCGAACCCTTCCTGGGCCGCGACGCCGGGCACGAGCGCAACTACTCGGACCAGATCGCCTACGTGGTGGATGAGGAAGTGCGCCGCCTGATCGACCAGGCGCACGACGAGGCCTACGCCATCCTCACCGAAAACCGGGATGTCCTGGACCAGTTGGCCCTGGAACTCCTGGAACGGGAGACCCTCAACCAGGCCGAGATCGCGCACATCTTCACGGACATCCGCAAGCGTGACTTCCGCGAAGTGTGGCTGTCCAAGGAGACCCGTCCGGTCCAGCAGGCCGGCCCTGTCGAATCCCGCCTGGAGAAATCTGAGCGCGAAGCCCAGGAAGAAGCAAAACAGGCCCGCCTCGAGGAACCCCTGGACGCGCAGCCGCCGCACGCGCAGGGTGTCCCGGAAGACGCCGCGTACCAGGGCGGCATCCCCGACTCGGGGCCTGACGCCACGCACGGCTAAGCTTTCTCCTGTGACTCACTTCGACGACGACGACGCTCCCGCCTCCGCCGGACACCCGGCGGAGGACGGCTCCCACCACAAAAAACACGAGAAAGTGGACCGGCCCCGGATCGAGGCGGCAGTCCGTGAAATCCTCCTGGCCATCGGCGAGGACCCGGACCGCAGCGGCCTCGTAGACACCCCCCGACGGGTGGCCAAGGCCTACGCCGAGGTGTTCTCGGGACTGCACCACGATCCCGCGGACGTCCTCTCCACCAAGTTCGATCTGGACCACGAAGAACTGGTCCTGGTCAAGGACATCCCGTTCTACTCAACGTGCGAGCACCACCTGGTGCCTTTCCACGGGGTTGCCCACGTCGGCTACATTCCCTCCCACGACGGCAAAGTGACCGGGCTCAGCAAGCTGGCACGCCTCGTGGACATCTACGCCCGGCGCCCCCAGGTGCAGGAGCGGCTCACCACCCAGATCGTCGAAGCAATGGTCAGCCACCTCAAGCCGCGTGGCGCGATTGTCGTTGTCGAATGCGAACACATGTGCATGTCCATGCGCGGTGTCCGCAAGCCCGGAGCAAAGACCGTCACCAGCGCGGTCCGCGGGCAGCTTCATGACCCGGCCACCCGTGCCGAAGCCATGAGCCTCATCCTCGGAAGGTAAGTATCAGACCATGGATTCACTCGCTGCAGCCCCGGGAACCGGGCCCGCAACATCTCCGCTGCCCATCCTGCGCAAACCGCGCCCGGCCGCGAAATTCGCGGACCTGCCCACCGGCCGCACCCTGGTCATGGGCATCCTGAATGTCACCCCGGACTCCTTCAGCGACGGCGGAAAACACCCGACGGCGGACACTGCCATCGCGGCGGGCCTGCGGATGTTCTACGCCGGAGCGGACATCATCGACGTCGGCGGCGAATCGACGCGTCCCGGCGCGGAGGACGTCAGCCCGGAGGAAGAACAGCGCCGGGTGATCCCCGTCATCGAGGCCCTGGTCAAAGCGGGCGCCCTGGTCAGCATCGACACCACCCACGCCGCCACGGCCGCTGCTGCCCTGAAAGCCGGCGCCGCCATCATCAACGATGTTTCCGGGCTGACCATCGAACCTGAGATGGCCGAGCTCGTGGCCGCGTCCAAGGTCCCCTATGTCCTCACGCACCGCCGCGGCGACGCCCGCACCATGGACTCACTGGCCCAATATCAGGACGTGGCCGGCGAAGTGGTGGCTGAACTGGCTGGCGTCCGCGACAAGCTCTACGCCGCCGGCGTGAGCAAAGAGCAGATCATCATTGACCCGGGCCTGGGGTTCGCCAAGAACGACGCCCAGAACTGGGAGCTCCTGCAGCACCTGGACCAGCTGGGCAGCCTGGGGCACAAGGTCCTGGTGGCCGCCTCCCGCAAGCGTTTCCTGGGCACACTCCTCACGGTCGCCGGCAAGTCCGCCGCCCCGGAGGAACGCGGCGCCGCCACGGCCGCCATCACCGCGATCAGCGCATTCCGGGGGGCCTGGGCCGTCCGTGTGCACGACGTCGCTCCAAGCCTTGACGCCGTCAAGGTGGCCGCGCGGATGGCCGCCGCCCCTACCACCACCTAGGCCGGGCACCCATGGACAGGATCATGCTGAGCGGTGTCACCGCCGTCGGCCATCACGGAGTCTTCGATTTCGAGCGCCGTGCGGGCCAGCCGTTTGTGGTGGACGCCGTGCTGCACCTGGACTTCGCCAAGGCCGCAGTATCTGACGACGTCCGGGACACTGCCCACTACGGCGAAGTGGCTGAGCGGATCAAGGACTGGATCACGGGGGAGCCGCTGAACCTGATCGAGGCACTGGCGGTCCGCATCGCCGATGGCCTGCTCGCCGAATTCACCATCGAAGCCGTGGACATCACCGTCCACAAGCCCAAGGCGCCCATCGAGGTGCCCTTCGGGGATGTGGCTGTCAGCGTGCACCGGGAGCGGCCATGAGCGGCGCGTACACCAAAGCCGTCCTGGCCCTCGGCAGCAACCTGGGCGAGCGGAACGACACCCTGTCCGAGGCCGTTGCCGACCTGGTGGACCCGCCGGAGGTCCGACTTCAGGCCGTTTCCCCGGTGGTGCAGACCAAAGCCGTGGGCGGCCCGGCCGGCCAGCCCGACTTCCTGAACATGGTCATCACCGTGGAAACCACGCTGTCCCCGGCGGAACTGCTGAAGCACTGCCAGGCCGTGGAAAACAAGCACCTCCGCGTGCGTGAAGTGCGTTGGGGGGCGCGGACGCTCGACGTCGACATCATCACCTACGGCGACCTCACCAGTGATGACCCGGTGCTGACCCTGCCGCACCCGCGCGCGGCCGGACGCGCCTTTGTGCTGTATCCGTGGTCCCTGATCGAGCCGGCGGCCACCCTGGGCGGGGAACGCATCAGCGAGCTGGCTGCCCGTGCCCCGGACTTTGACGACCTCGCCCCGTTCGACGGTTTCGGCGATTACGACGGCGTCCCCACAGCCGGGGCGGTCGAGTAGCCGGTGAAGCCCATCAACCCTGTGCGCCTGCTGCTGATCGGACTGGTCCTGACCGTGGCCGGCTGGTCCGCCACCGTGGTGACCACACGCTACAGCATGGCCACGCCGGTTCTTCCGGCCACCGCGCTGGCCACCATGGGCGTGATTGTTGCCATCACCCTGGTGCTTGGCATCCGTGTGCTCCGGTGGCGCAACAGCACCAAACGCAAAAAGGCGTTGGACCCGCTCCTGGCCGCCAGGACCCTGGTGCTGGCCCAGGCGTGCGCCTACGCGGGCACCGTCCTGCTGGGCTGGCATGTTGGAATCTTCCTGGACCAGCTGCGGATCTGGAACCTGCGCAGCGACCAGGGCATCACCTGGGTGGCAGTCGCGATCGCTGCCGGCGGCCTGGTGATGATCGTGGTCGGCCTGCTGGTGGAGCGGTTCTGCAAGATCCCGCCCGAAGACACCGATGCAACGCCCGGTGAGGGGAAACGCGGCCGCGGGGTACGCGGCGAAGCCGCAGGGGAAGGCGAATATGCGTACAGAGGCGATTGATCCGCCGGGCATTACCTGGCAGCGGGTATCCCCGAAATACGTCACGGTGCGGCTGGTGCAGTGGGCCATCGGGAACCTGGTCACGGTGGTCGTCCTGAGCCTGCCCCTCATTCTTGTCCTGCTCGGCTGGTGGCGCTGGCCCCCGCTGTGGCTGGCCATCAGCGTCCCGGCGGTGACCCTGGTCCTTGCCATCTGGCGGCTGGTGTTGATCCCGCGCCAGGTGCGCGCCATCGGCTACGCCGAGCGTGACGATGACCTTCTGATCCGGGGCGGCATCTTCTTCCAACGGACCATGACAGTTCCCTACGGCCGCATGCAATACGTGGACATCGGCGTGGGTCCGGTGGAACGCGGACTGGGACTCTGCACGCTCAAACTCCACACCGCCTCGCCCGGAACCAACGCCACCATCCCCGGCCTGCCCGCTGCGGAGGGGGCACGCCTGCGCGAACAGCTCGCTGCCCGCGGTGAAGCGAGGCTGGCAGGGCTGTGACGGCAAACGTTCCGGAGGCCGGCGCACCGACCGCGGTTCCGGTGGCGCCCGACGGCGAGTGGCTGCGTGTGCACCCGGCGTCCCCGTTTGTGCGCGGCTGGTTGGCACTGGCGGCCATCGGTTTCTTCTTCGGCCGGGACTTTTTCGAACGGTTGCTACAGGGCCGTCCTTTGTTCGAGGAGGACTTCGCCGGCCGGGCACCCTGGCTGGTGGCCGGCGGCGGCATCGTGTTGGTGGTGACCGTGCTGGGCTTCATCCTGACCTGGTACTTCACCAAGTACCAGGTCGCCGAAGGGTACGTCCGGGTCAACTCCGGCTTCCTCTTCCGCCAGCAGCGCCAGGCCCGGCTGGACCGCGTCCAGGCCATCGACATCGTGCAGCCCCTCCTGGCCAGGATCTTCGGCCTGGCCGAACTCAAGTTCGAGGTGGCCGACGCCGGTGAATCGGCCGTCAAACTGGCGTACCTGCGGATGGACGACGCCCGCCAGCTCCGGGCCACCATCCTGGCACGGGCCGCAGGCGTGGTCCCGGACCCGGCCCGGCCGCAGGAGGCCGCGCCGGAGGCGCCCGAATATCCGGTGCTGTCCGTGCCGCCGTCGCGCCTTATCGGTTCCCTGCTCCTCAGCGAGCAGAGCTTCTTTGTGGTGGTGGGCGGCATCGCCGCCGTGATCCTGTCCGCCGTGACGGACAACCGGAGCTTCTTTTTCTACCTGATCCCGGCGGTGCTGGGCCTCGCAGCCAGCTACTGGGGCTTCTTCAACAAGGGCTACAACTTCACCGCCGCCATTTCGCCGGACGGGATCCGGCTCCGCTACGGACTGTTGGACACGCAGGCACAGACGCTGCCCCCGGGCAGGATCCAGGCGCTGAAAGTGGCGCAGTCCCCGCTGTGGCGGATCTTCGGCTGGTACCGGATCCAGGTCAACGTGGCCGGGTACGGCGCGCTGGGGAGCAACGGCGAGACGTCGTCCCGGACCACCTTGCTGCCCGTCGGCAAGCTGCCGGACGTGATGTCCATGCTCGCGCTCGTGCTGCCGGATCCCGGAACGCCTGAACCCGGACGCATCTTCGCTGCCGGGCTCACGGGATTGGATTCCGACGGCGGATTTGTCACCACGCCGCACCGCGGCAGGTTCCTCGCGCCGCTGGGCTGGCGCCGCAACGGCTTCGCCACCACTGACACCGCCCTGCTGATCCGCTCGGGCCGGTGGTGGCGGGAACTGGTGGTGGTTCCACACCAGCGCACCCAGTCAATGGCACTGCACCAGGGTCCGCTCGCACGGCGGTTCCGTGTGGCGGACCTCGTCCTGCACACCACGGCGGGGCCGGTCTCGCCACGGCTCACCCAGGCCGGGCTGGACGAGGCCCGGGCCCTCTTTGATGCCCAGTCCGCGCGCGCCCGGCTGGCCCGCGAGCGGCAGACCAGCGAACAATGGCTGGCAACGGTGGCGCCCGCTCCGGTGGTTGAGCCTGCACCGGTGGTTGAGCCTATCGAAACCTCGGTGGTTGAGCCTGCCGAAACCCCCGTGCCGCAACAAAGTCCCCAACAGGAAGGCCCGCAACGTGGCTAAGCCCGGGCGCCTTGGCGTTGGAATCATCGGTGCCGGGAAAGTGGGCGCCGTCCTTGGCGCGGCGTTGCGCTCGGCCGAGCACGCCGTCGTCGGGGTTTCCGCGGTGTCCGAGGCCAGCCGTGAACGGGCGGAGACGCTGCTGCCCGGCGTGCCCATCCTGGAGATCCAGGAGATTGTGGAACGGTCTGAACTGGTGCTCCTGGCCGTGCCCGACGACGCCCTGGCCGGAATGGTGGACGGGCTCGCCAAACTCGGGGCGTGGCAGCCCGGACAGATCGTGGCGCACACCTCAGGCCGGTTCGGCGTGGGGGTGCTACGCCCGGTGCGCGCCGCCGGAGCCATCCCCCTTGCACTGCACCCCGCCATGACGTTCACGGGCATGAGCCTGGACCTGACACGACTGCTGGACTGCACCTTTGGCGTGACCGCTGATGCCGCGATGCTGCCCATTGCCCAGGCGCTGGTGGTGGAGATGGGTGCCGAACCCGTGGCCATCGCCGAGGGGGACCGGACGCTCTATCACACGGCCCTCGCCCATGGCTCGAACCATATGGTTACCCTGGTGGCGCAGGCTTCGCAGCTGCTCCGCGACGTTGGCGTCGACGCGCCGGAGCGGATGCTGGGGCCTTTGCTGCGGGCCACGCTGGAGAACGCGCTCGCCTCCGGCGAATCGGCGCTGACCGGTCCGGTGGCCCGCGGCGATGTGGGGACAGTGGCGGCCCACGCCGAGGCGTTAAGGGAGTACGACGCCGGTGCTCACGGCGATGTGCTGGAGGCTTACCTCGCCATGGCCCGTGCCACGGCACGGCGGGCCAGCAGCCGGGGGCTTCTCAAAGAGGATCAAGTGGGGGCCCTCCGCGCGGCCCTGGAAGAGGGAAACTGACATGGCCACGCAACTGGTGACAACTGCCGCGGAGCTCAGGGAGGCGAGTGCCCGGCTGCTCGCGCAGAAGGCGGGCAGGTCCCAGGGCCTGGTGCCCACCATGGGCGCGCTGCACGAAGGCCACGCCCGGCTGGCCCGCACCGCCGTCGAACAGAACGACGTAGTGGTGGCGTCCATCTTTGTGAACCCGCTCCAGTTCGGCGATGCGGTGGATCTGGACCGGTACCCCCGCACACTCGACGCCGATCTTGCCCTGCTTGAGGAACAGGGCGTGGACCTCGTGTTTGCGCCTCCGGTGGAAGAGGTCTACCCCGGCGGCGAGCCGCTGGTCCGCGTGACCGCCGGCTCCCTGGGGGAAAAGTGGGAAGGCGCCTCACGGCCGGGCCATTTCGACGGCGCCCTCACCGTGGTTGCCAAGCTGCTGCACTACGGCATCCCCGGCTCAGGGCTTCCGCCGGCCGGTGCTTTTGCCTCAGGCGGCGGGGGACTGCCAGCCTATCGGGCCTATTTCGGGCAAAAGGACGCCCAGCAGCTGGCGCTGGTGCGCCGTATGGTGGCGGACCTGAATTTCCCCGTCGAAATTGTTGCCGTGCCCACCGTTCGGTCCGCGGATGGGCTGGCCCTGTCCAGCCGCAACCGGTTCCTCTCCGCAGAGGAGCGCGAGGCCGCCCTGGTGTTGTCACGGGCGCTGCGGCTCCTGGCGGAGCGGGCAACTGCCCACCAGCCGCTTGATCTCGAATCGGCCCGGGCCATGGTTGAATCGCAGTCGTTGGTGGGACTGGACTACTTCGACGTCGTGGATCCGGTCACCCTTGAGCCGCTGGCCGAGAACTGCCGGAAAGTCCCGTTCCGCGGCGAAGGCCTGGCTCTCATCGCCGCCAAGGTGGGGCCGGTCCGGCTGATCGACAACGTGCCGCTCAGCAGCTGATAAGCAGGGTCCGCTTCCGGGGCACACAAGGCCTCCGATCCCTGTCCGTCTGTCTCGGCATCGGCTATGCTGAAATTGTTGCCCCGGACCCTGGCATCGCCTTATTTCGGCGTACTCCAGGAGGACAAATTTCACGCAGGGCACCCCATGCTTCTTCCGCAGTTATCCTCGGCCTTTTGTGCTGCCCGGCTCTTTTCTGCCCGGCGCAGCCGCATACACGGCAAGCGGGATGCTCGCGTGCATTCCCCATCCCCGTGGCCTACCGGCCACGCTCACGTCAGGAGCGAATCCAATGATCCGCACAATCGATGACGGGCTGTCCTATCTCGTCAAAGTGAATCACGCGTCCGTCCTGGACGACTATCTGAATTCGGCCGTTGACATGGCCCGCCAGTTTGCCTCCAGCACCGGCCTGTGCGGGATTCTGGTAACCCGCCACGCGCACGACACCTATACCGTTGCGGTCAGCGAGGCTGTACCTTTCGGAGAGACCCGTGAGCGCCACGATCCCTAAGGTGGAGGCCGTGATGTCCTACCATCCTGCGGCTGAAGGAATCTCGCCGATCGGGTGGCAGGCATACGAAATCATCACGTCCATCCTGGAGGATCCGTCACCGGATCTGACCGAGGTCAAATGGCGCCTTCGCAGGTGTGTGGCCGCCCACCCGGGCGCACCCGAACGGGCGCTACGGGCGCATTTGATGGCCACCTCGGAAGTGGTTAATGCCTACGGCCAGGAAAGGCCTGCCTGATACCCGGTCATGAACGATCGGCGGCTTCGCGGCAAAAGGTATCCTTGAAGGGACAACTCCGCCGTTCCGGTTCAGCCTGCAGCCGGTTTTTTCACCGCGGGATGATTCAGGGATCAGAGGCTCACCATGGACATTGCGCCCGACATGGCCGCGGGTGAAGAAGACGTGTGTGCCCCGTACTTGGCGAAGCTGCCCATAACGGGCGCTGCGGTGACCCTCTTCGGCGGCGCCACCGCCGAGACCCTGGTCTCCGCCAGCGACGAACTCGCCGCCCGTCTGGACGAACTGCAGTTCAACCTGGGCGAAGGTCCCCGGTGGCGGGCTCACAAGACCCGCCTGCCCGTTCTGGTCCCTGATGCCCAGTCCACCGCGGGAGACGAATGGCCAATGTTCCACCAGGCCATCGCGGGGACGGATGCTGCGGCCTTGTTTGTCTTTCCGTTGACAGTGGGTGCCGTGGACCTCGGTGTTGTGGAGCTGTATCACTCCGTCCGCGGGAACCTGAGCCGGTCCGACCGGTCGATGGCGGCTGTGCTTGCCGGTCAGACCTCCTGGTACCTCCTGCGCAAAATCCTCACCCTCAGGTCGCCGGATACGGATCCCGCCCTGGAGCCCGCGCTGATGTCACGACGCGAGATCCACCAGGCCACCGGGATGGTCCTGGCGCAGTCCGGTGCCACGGCTTCAGAATCCTTGCTGATGCTGCGTGCGTACGCTTTCGCCAATGACCTCACCCTGAAGGAGACCGCCGCCGCCGTGCTCGAGGGAAGGCTCAGCTTCGACACCGGAAACGGTGGGCCCGGCGGACCGGTGCTGCAGTAAAATGGGGCCATGGTAACCAGTACCCGCGCGGAGCGCGTCAGCGTGGCCTTTGTGAAGCTCACGGACACGCTTGTGGCCGACTATGACGTCTTGGACCTCCTCCACGTCCTGGTTGAAGAGTCTGTGGGCCTGCTTGATGTCGCAGCCGCGGGTCTGCTGCTTGCCGATCCCAGCGGAGAACTGCAGGTTGTCGCATCCACCAGCGAGCAGAGCCAACTCGTCGAGGTGCTCCAGCTTCAAGCCGGAGCCGGTCCCTGCGTTGAGTGCTACGTGACAGGGTCGGCAGTCTCAGTGGACGACATTGCCGGGCTTACCAAGTGGCTGGGTTTCCGCGATGCCGCGCTGTCGCAGGGCTTCCGCTCCGTGCATGCTGTGCCCATGCGCGTTCATGGCAGGATTATCGGGGCCATGGGTCTGTTCGGCGCCCGGGAGGGTTTCCTGACTGCAGAGGATGCCGCGATCGGTCAGGCGCTTGCCGACGTCGCCACCATCAGCCTTATGCAGGAACGCACCATCCGGGAAGCGGTACTGGTCAACGAGCAGCTGCAGCTGGCCTTGAACACCCGGGTGCTGATTGAGCAGGCCAAGGGCGTCATCGCCCATACCGCCGGGGTGGATATGGACGCAGCATTCAACCTGCTCCGGAACCATGCCCGCGCCAACAGCCAGAGCCTGCACATGACCGCCGGTCGCATCGTGGACCGCAGCCTCACGTTGTAAGGCCTGCCGTTACTGCGGTGATTCAGCCTGCGGGTCGCGGTTGAGCATCAGCTGCTGAAGGAGGGCGCGTTCGGGCTTGCCGGGGTTCTGGGCGACGCAGCGGCGCAACCGGGCCCGGGACAACTCCTCGCCGGGAACCGTTCCGCGGAGCACCTCATCAATGATTTCCTGCGCCTGCCACCGCAAGGATTCCCGGGCGAAGTGCCGGACCTCGGCGGACGCAGCGGCACTCTCTATCCACGGGTCAGTGTCATCGCACGGGATAAAATCGTAGGTTCGCTCTGCTGACATCGGGGCCTCCTTGCACCAAGCCGACGGGGCCTTTACGGGGTCCCATCGACGTCATAGCACTGCGTCTGGGAAAACATTACAACGAGTAAGACCGGTCTGTCTGCACCTTGGAGTAAACTATTCCTACGATGATTTCCGATGCAGACCACACTGCAGAACCCGCGCTGTCTCCGGCGGATTTACCCGCCGAGGCGGCAGTTCTGCCTGCCGATTCCCGGAGCCGGATCCTGGCTGTGGCTTATGAACTCTTTTCCCGCCGCGGTGTGCGGGATGTGGGTGTTAATGAACTGATCGAACGTTCCGGCGTGGCCAAGGCAACTTTTTACCGGCACTTCCCGTCCAAGGACGCACTGGTTCTGGCGTTCCTGGAGCAGCGGGACCAGGTATGGACAGTTGATGCCATCGTTGGCCAGGCCAAACTGCGCGGCACTACCCCCACTGAACAGCTCCTCGCCATCTTCGACGTCTTCGGCGACTGGTTCCTGCGCGACGACTTCGAGGCCTGCTCGTTCATCAACATCCTGCTGGAAATGGGCCCGGACCATCCGCTGGGCCAGGCCAGCATTGACTACCTGGCCAGGATCAGGGGCCATGTGCAGGACCTCGCTGAGCAGGCAGGGTTGGACCGCCCGGAGGATTTTGCCCGCTCCTGGCACATCCTGATGAAGGGGTCCATCGTCTCAGCCACCGAAGGGGACACCCAGGCGGCGAAGCGGGCCCAGCAGATGGCCGGCTGGCTGATTGAGCACCACCGCAGCTGACCACCCGGCGCGAGGGGACACTTAGGCCCCCGAACCCCGGACGGCACGGAGTCAACAGCACGTTGCCTGGCGCGACGGAAAGAGCTTCATTACGAACGCCTGCGTCAGCTCGTGGATCATTTGTGTGCGTTCGGCCTCGTCGGTGCTATCGGCGCCTTCGGTGAAGATCACCAGCGCATACGTTGTCCCGCCATGTTCCAAAAGGGCTGCGTCGTGGAGGTTTCCGCCCAGCTGGCCGTATTTGTGATAGACGGTAATGCCGGGCCCCGAGGCGGCGGGGATAAGTTCCTCGTTGTTGGTTTCCTGCATGTACATCAGCAACTGAGCAGTGTCACTGGGGTTAAGCAGCTGTCCCGCGTAAAGCTTCGTCAGGACCTGGGCCACTTCCCCGGGGCTCAGCCGGTTGTCTGAAGGATCGTAGGCGATGCCAATCGAGGCTGCGTACTGGATCAGCCGCTGGTAGCCGATCCTGCCCATCAACAGGAGCCAGGAATCATTGTTGCTGCTGTTGATCATGGACTTGAGCTGGAAAGCGGCAGTGTATTTTCCCAGCGTCTCATCGAGTCGCGCTTCACCGGCCTCCACAAGCCTGAGATAGGCCGCTGCGGTGATGAGCTTGGCAGTGCTGGCCGCAGTATAGGCCGCCGTGTCGCCGAAAGTGCGGACCGGTCCTCCCGCTGTGTCCGCGACGGCCACGCCAACGCGGAAGCCGGAGACCCTGCTGATAGTCCTCGCGATGCTCCCGTCCTCGGTGCCTGCACCAACCGCGGCCATGGCGCCTACCTGGGTGCCTGCACCAACCGCGGCCATGGCGCCAACCGGCCCGGTCCCGGCGAAAGCCGCACTCACGGTTCCGGTGACGCGCTCAGAGCGGACCACGGCCGATGTGACGGCAGCCAGCAAAACCATCAAAGCGGCAGCCACCGAAAGAACCAGGGATAACGGGCTTCGGCCAGCGCCGTGGTAGTGGCGGCCCGCCGGATATGCGGGGGAGTACGCGTCCAACTGGGGCTCCTGCCTGACCGCTTGCGCGGTCGAACATCACTAGAGGCCCCAGCCCCGACTCATACTCAGTGCGCTGATTAAACCACACCGGCGAGCCAAAGCGACCGCTCAGATAAAGCCCGTGCCGAAGAAAATTTCCTGTGTCCCGGAATTAGTCCGGACGGTAGAGTGTTGGAATCTGCAGCGACGATGCTCGCGAGCCACTTCATTCTTACTCCCTGGGGGAACACCCATGTCTACAGAAGTCTCTTCGAACGCCTCCGGGCAGCCCGGGCCGGCAGCGGCGCCGAAGTCCGCGGCGCCGGAGAAGATGTCCCGCGAATCGGTGACCATCATCGCCACGTTGCTTGTGGCGACCTTTGTGGTGATCCTGAACGAGACCATCATGAATGTGGCCCTGCAGCGGCTGATGGTTGACCTGAATGTGGACGCGCCCACCGTGCAGTGGCTCTCCACGGGCTTTATGCTCACCATGGCCGTGGTCATCCCCACCACCGGTTTCATCCTCCAAAGCCTGTCCACCAGGGCCGTCTTTATGCTGGCCATGGGACTGTTCGCCGGCGGCACCGCTTTGGCGGCGGTGGCTCCCGGTTTCGAGATCCTGCTCCTGGCCCGTATCGTCCAGGCCGGCGGCACCGCCATCATGCTTCCGTTGCTGATGACCACCATCCTCACGCTCGTCCCGCTGGCCAAGCGCGGCGCCGTCATGGGCAACGTCAGCATCGCCATCTCCGTGGCGCCGGCCATGGGGCCAACCGTCTCAGGGCTGATCCTGGAGCATTTCACCTGGCGCTTTATGTTTGTCTTTGTCCTGCCGGTCGCCCTGGCCGCGCTGGCCATCGGCGCCAAGTACCTGACGAATGTGGGCGAAACGGAGAAGACCAAGCTCGACTTCCTCTCCGTACTCCTCACGGTTCCTGCCTTCGGCGGCCTGGTGTACGGCCTCAGTCAGATCGGCAGCGGGCACGGAGGCCAAAGCGGTCCGGGCACCGTGGCCATCGCCGCGCTGGTCATCGGCGTCGCCAGCCTGACCGTCTTTGTGCTCCGCCAGCTCCGGCTGCAGAAAGCCGAAGCCCCGCTGCTGGACCTCCGCGCCTTCAACTTCAGGATGTTCACGGTCTCGGTACTGCTGATGGTCGTGGCCATGATGGCGCTGTTCGGCGGCGTGATCCTGCTGCCTCTCTACCTGCAGGAAATCCGCGGCCTGGGTTCGCTGGAGACAGGGCTCGCGCTGCTTCCGGGTGGCCTGGCAATGGGCCTGTTGGGCCCGTTCATCGGCCGGCTGTTCGACAAAGTGGGTCCGCTGCCGCTCACCGTGACCGGTTCCGTGCTGATGGTGCTGGCCCTGTGGCAGTTCTCAATGCTCGACGCCGGCACTCCGGTCTGGTGGATCGTCACCCTCCACGTGGGGCTCAGTTTCGGGCTGGCGCTGCTGTTCACGCCGGCGTTTACCACCGGTCTGAACCCGCTGCCGCCGCATCTCTACTCGCACGGCTCGGCGATCATGAGCACAGCCCAGCAGGTAGCCGGTGCCGCCGGCACGGCGCTGCTGGTGTCGATCTTCGCCGTGGTCTCGGCCGCATCGGGGCTCGTTGCCGGCATGAGTGCAGCGTTCCTGACGGCAACCGTCATAGCCCTCGCCGCCGTCGTACTCTCTGCGATGATGCGTAAGACAGAAGGCGCGGCCCCGGGCCAAGCCGCCGGCCACTAAAGGACACCCGCAATCCAACGCGGGGTCACATTACGCCCTTCCGGGCCGCCGTATAGGGCGATAAGTGACCCCGCGTTGCAGTGATGGAGGCTAGCCGGCGAAGAAGTCGCTCAGCTCGGTGATGAGCTTGTCCGGCGCGCGGAGGACACCGTCATGGCCGGCCCCGTGCAGGATGGTGTAGCTGGAGCCGGTCAGGATGTCGTGGATCTGGCCGCAGGCAACACCGAAGTACGCTGGGCTCTTCTCGCCCACAATAATCAGCGTTTCCAGGGGCAGTTCCAGGAATGGCTCGGCCGGCATGTCTGCGGCGATGATCGCCTTGATTTCCCGGACGCCGGTGCGCATCAGTTCACGCTGCTGCTTGCCCTCGGACGTGCCGGCGGTCAGCTTGTTGGCGATGGTGAGCATGGACAGCGGCATCCGTGAGCGGGTGCCCGCCTCAAGGCCGCGCTGCAGCACGGCCAGTGCGCGGTCGTCGTCCCCGGCAGCCGTGGCGCGTTCGTATTCAGTGGTCCAGTCGGCCTTCACGCTGTGGTTCACGGACACAGCGGGGTCATACACGGCCAGCCGCTCCACCGGAAGGGTCCGGGCCGCGTGCAGGGCCACCGCGCCGCCGAAGCTGTGGCCAAAGACGTCGGTGCTGGACGTGTGTTTCATCACGGCATCCAGGTCCCGGATGTCCGCGTCCAGCGTGTAGTCCTCTGCCTGCGGCGACGAGGAACCACGGCCCCGGCGGTTGAAGGTGTGGACCGGGCGGCCCAAGGCTGCGCTGAGCTTCTGGGCGAACTTTGTGTAGTCCGCGGCGGTCACCATGGAGGCGGGGACCACAACCACGCCGGAGCCGGCGGACGCCAGTTCAGCACCCGTGGAGTATAGCTCCAGCGTGCCGCCGTCGGGGGTCTTGATGTTCTCGCTCGTCATGATCCGAGCCTAGCCGAGCAACCTGGGGAAACCTTAGCCCCTGAAGTATTCCGCGATGACAAGTTCCTTCACCGCGGCGGGAATGGAGCCGTGGAAGCCCCTCGTCCTGCCCGCCATAAAGTGCGTGCTGGCGGGCAGGACGGCGAAGTTCCTGGCGTGCTGCATGCCCTTTTTCATCCGGGCCATGGCATGCCCCACGTTGCCGGCGCTGACAGCGGCCTCGAACTCGTCCAGCCAGGACATGCCGCCGTCGATGGTGACCGCACCGTCGTAGACCGCCAGCTTGTCCGGCTCGTAGGAGGTGCCCACGAATTCCTGGACGGCGTTCAGCGCCAACGATCCGCCCAGGCTATGGCCCAGTACGTTGCGGGCGCCGTTGCATCCATGACCGTGCGGACATCGGCAATCTCCGTGGCCATGGAATAGTCGGCCGGCTGCTCAGTGGAGTTGCCCCTGCCGCGCCGGTCATAGACGTCCGCTGCCCATCCGTCGCCCAGCCCGTCGGCCAACGCCTCGCGCCCTAGCCGTCGCTTCCGTTGAGGAACCGGGCGATCCGCACGGCCAGCCTCTTGCCGGGCCTGATGGGTCCTTCGTGCAGCTGGCCGGGGACCACCTGGAAGTTGATGGACGGCACGGCGGCGGCCAGTTGCCGGCCCGTCTCGGCAAAGTACGCCGGACTCCAGCCGCCGCTGAGCATGAGGACGGGTGTGGTGAGGGTGGTGAAATGGTCCAGTTCGGCTTCGGCGTCGAGTACGGCACGCATTTCGGCGACGGCCGTGGGCAGCAGCTGGCGCATCTCCGCGCCCAGGTTGGTCCTGGCAGAGAGGATGCTCAGCATCCGCAGCGCGCCGAGCGGGAGGTAGGACAGCGGACCCGCCGTGGCCAGGCCCTGGACCAGGTGCGCCCAGGCGTGGTTGAGCTGGCCCGCAGCGACGGCATCCTCAAGCTCCGGCCGCCAGCGGTGGCTCAGGTTTCCGGCCAGCGACACCGCCGCGTCATAGGTCACCAGCCGGCCCACGGGCAGGGTCCGGGCCGCCTGCAGCGCCACGAAGCCGCCGTAACTGTGGGCCACCACGTCCGTCGCGCCGGTCTGGCGCATGACCGCCGTAAGGTCGCTGACCTCCGTCTTTACCGAATAGTCCTCCGGCTGCGGGGCTGACCCCGCCCTGCCGCGGCGGTTGTAGCAGTGCACCGGCCGGCCCAGCAGGACGCTGAGCTTCCGGGCAAAAGGCCGGTAGAGGGCGTCGGTGACCAAAGTTCCGTGGATGAGTACGACGCCGGGGGGTCCCGCCGTCGTCGGGTCCAGCCCTGCGGGGGTGCGGAACGAGTGCACGTCGAGGCGCCCGCCGTCGTCCGCTTCAACTTGCCACGTCTCCACAGCCCGAGTCTATGCCTGGGCGTCCGCCGGGAGCCGGTGGTGCGAACTCCCGGTAAACTTGGGAATTGTGACTTCCCAAAACACCCCCACCCCAAAAAATGCCCCAGAGCCGCTCGACGCCAGCGAGCAGATGCGCATCCGCATGGACAAGCGTGCCAAGCTGATCGAGCGGGGCACCGAGGCGTATCCGGTGGGTGTGGAACGCACGCATTCCCTCACGGAGATCCGCGAAAAGTACGCGCACCTTGAGGCTGATGACACCACGGGCGACGTAGTTGGGGTCACCGGCCGCGTGGTTTTTGTGCGCAATACCGGCAAGCTCTGCTTCGCCACGCTCCAGGAAGGCGGCGTTGACGGCAAGGGTACTCGGCTCCAGGCGATGCTCAGCCTGGCCAACGTGGGTGAGGAAGCGCTCGCGGACTGGAAGGCGCTGGTGGACCTCGGAGACCACGTGTTCATCAAGGGGGAAGTGATTTCCTCCCGCCGCGGCGAGCTGTCCGTGATGGCCGAGTCCTGGTCCATGGCCTCCAAAGCGCTCCGTCCGTTGCCGGTGCTGCACGCGGAACTGAACGAGGAGACCCGCGTCCGGCAGCGCTACGTGGACCTGATGGTGCGCGACGAAGCCCGGGAAATGGTCTACACACGCGCCGCGATTACCCGTTCCATCCGCGAGAGCCTGCACCGCCACAGCTACGTCGAAGTGGAAACCCCCATCCTGCAGCTGGTCCACGGCGGCGCCCTGGCCCGCCCGTTCGAGACGCACATGAACGCGTTCGACCAGAAAATGACCCTCCGCATTGCCACCGAGCTTTACCTCAAGCGTGCTGTTGTGGGCGGGATCGACCGCGTCTACGACATGGGCCGCGTCTTCCGCAACGAGGGCGTGGATTCCACCCACAGCCCCGAATTCACCACCCTGGAGTGCTACGAAGCCTGGGCGGACCAGTTCGTCATGGCCGAGCGCATCAAGGAGATCATCCTCGACGCCGCTGACGCCGTGGGTGTGGGCCGCACCCTCCAGACCGAAGCCGGGGAGATCAACCTCGACGGCGACTGGGCCTGGGTTTCGGTTTACCCCGGACTGTCCGACGCCGTTGGCCAGGAAGTCACGCCTGATACGTCGCTTGAGGTGCTGCGCGAGATCGCCCAAACGCACGAGGTCAAGGTGGACCCGAAGTGGGACGCCGAGAAACTGGCCGTGGAGCTGTTCGGTGAAATTGTGGAGCCCACGCTGCTGAACCCCACGTTTGTGTACGACTACCCGCCGTCTGCCCAGCCGCTGGCCCGCCCGCACCGGGAGGACGGCCGGCTGATCGAAGCCTGGGACCTCATCATCGGCGGCATGGAACGCGGCACGGCCTTCTCCGAGCTGATCGACCCCGTCATCCAGCGCGAGCGGCTGACCGAACAGTCGCGGCACGCTGCCGCGGGCGATGTCGAGGCCATGCAGCTGGACGAGGACTTCCTGCGGGCCCTCGAATACGGCGCGCCGCCCATGGGCGGCATCGGCTTGGGTATTGACCGGCTGGTGATGTTGTTCACCGGCGCCGGTATCCGCGAAACCATCCTTTTCCCGCTTCTGAAGCCCGAAGGCCACTAATCATGGAATATGTCGCCGTACTCCTGCCCTCGCTTGTGGTTGGCCTGCTTTTCTGGTTCGCCATGAAATCCATCTTCAATGCCGATAAGTCCGAGCGTAAGGCCGAAGCGCGGGCCAAGGCCGAGGCGGAATCTCGTTCCGCAGCGCCATTGAACGAGCAGAACCCGGAAACGGACAAATAGCTCGAAGAGCTTTCTGCGGGTTCCTGTGGATTTCCACAGGAACCATCCGGCGCTTTGACGCGTTGCCATAAAGAGGTTCATACTTTTAATAGGAACATCCTCATTTTCTGACAACCGAACCTTTCCAAGAGGAAGACATATTTAATGGCACAGAAAGTAAACATCATCCTCGTCGATGATCTGGATGGGGGATCTGCGGACGAGAACGTCCGTTTTGGCCTCGATGGGGTCAGCTACGAAATCGATCTGTCCTCGGCTAACGCGGCCGAGCTCCGTTCTGCCCTGGAGCGCTTTGTTGCCGCCGGGCGCAAGACGTCGGCCGGCAGAGCCACCCGCACCAAAGCGGTGGTTGGCCCCCGTACCAACGACTCCGCGCTGATCCGTCAGTGGGCACGGGATAACGGCTACACGGTTAACAGCCGCGGCCGAATTCAGGCTGAAATCCAGGAAGCCTACCAAAAGGCAAATTCCTGACCCACGTCTCTCTGACGGCGTATTAGGCCCTGTCTTCACCTTCGGGTGGGGGCAGGGTTTTTTGATGCCAATTTGAATGCGCAAAGACGGGCTTGGGTATGCGCAAAATCCTTGCTGACTAACGGCATCCGGGCGTACGGTTGGGCTAATCGTCGCGCAATTTCCTTGGGATGAGCGGACGATTCGGTTTGAGCCTTCGGTCTGGGATGCCCGCTCGAATTCGCCCACTCGAATGTATACGCGGCGGGAGCCTGGAATGTCTGGAATTAGCGGGCCTCGGCGATTTACGGCGGTATTGGCGACGCTGATTCTGCTGCTGGCTGCGCCCCTCGGCGCTCCGGCGTTTGCAAATGATGACGTGCGCTTATACGTCGTCCTGGATTCGACGGAACTCCTGGCCAGCATCAACGCCAGTCCGGGTCCTGCGATTGCCACCGACATCACCTTTGAGGTCTTCAACGCCATTGATGGCGGTCTTGTGCTTGCGATCCCGCAAACGGCCAGTTCGGGCGTGGCAAGCACGTCGTTCGATCTGACGGATGGAACTTACAAGATCAGGGCAACGGCCGCCGGGTTCCTGGAGAGCTGGTACACGATACCGTCAGGTCGCGATGGGAACGCGTTCGCGGAATTGCTTGGCTACCAGGACAGGGACACGTTCGCAACGGCGGATGAGATTGTGGTGGGCTCCGCCACCGGCACCTCAAGCTGGAATTCCGAGGGCTGGACGGTGCTGCATCGCACACCGTCGTCCATCTCCGGGGCCGTGGCAAAGGACTTTTCGGTGGCGGAAGGATCCATGCTGGCCAACGTGAGTGTTGAGCTCTACGACGAGGCCGCGACTGATCCTGACACCGAGCCGGCCGCCACCACGCACACCGACCTGAACGGCTACTACACCTTCCTGGACGTGGCTCCTGGAGCCTACAAGGTGCGCTTCCAACACGGGGGCGAGCAGCGCTGGTGGCCCGAAACGCCTAACCGGGCCGAGGCCGAACCCATCACCCTGACCGGCGCCAACCACTTCAACCTCGCCTACGCAATTTTCCTCGCCACTCCAGCTGTAGTTGATCCGGCACAGATGCTGCACCTCGGCGGTGAGCCTGCCGTCGGCGCCACGCTGACAGCGTCGCCTGACGGCGTTGGCGTTGGTTGGGCCGATGAGGATTGCCTCCAACGGTACAGCTGGTTTGTTGGCACCGAAGAGGTTTCAGGCGCCTTTGGCCCAACGTTTGCAGTGCCCCTCGCCGCCGGCGGGAAATCCGTGACCGCGCGCCTGGACATCGCCGGCGTCGGCTGTACGTACACGACGATGGAGAGCAACGCCGTGGGGCCGGTGGATCCAGGCCTAACCATCAGTGGAGCGAACGTTGTGGTGGCGCCCGTGGACAACGCCGGAAGGACCGATGTGGCCCTGAAATTCGCTGACGTGGGAACGCCCGGCACCACCACTGTCACGCGGCTCGAGTCCGGAGATGCCTACCCCGACGGCGGGTTCTCCTCGCTCACTAGCCCTCCGCTGTACTACGACATCGAAACCACCGCGGTCTTCAGCTCAACGCTCGGGGTCCTTGTCTGCATCACGTTCGACACCTTGGGCATGTCAGATGACCAGGCGGTGGGCCAGCACCTGTACCACTACGTGGACGGGGCCTGGGTGGACATTACCGGACCGCCGACCGGCATCCCCGGCGAAGTGTGCGGCCGGACCACTTCCTTCTCACCATTCGCCGTGGGCCAGCCGCGTTGGCCGTTCCGCGGGTTCGTGGAGCCGGTCGACAACGGCGGCACGCTGAACGCCATGAAGGCCGGCGCTGCCGTGCCCATCAAGTTCGGCGTCGGCGGGAACCGGGGGCTGGATATCCTGGCGGCGGGAGCGCCGTCGTCGTCCGTCATTGCGTGCCCCGGCGGCACCGCCCTGGACGACATCGAACAGACTCTCGCCGCGGGAAACAGTTCGCTGAGCTACGCAGCCAGCTCCGATACGTACACCTACGTGTGGAAAACCCAGAAAGCCTGGGCAGGGACGTGCCGGCAATTCACACTGGGACTGAACGACGGGACAACACACACGGCGCTGTTCGACTTCCGGAAGTAGCGCGCTGTTGCAGTCTCACAGCTGACCCAACGCTGCCCAGGCAACGCTGAGCGCGAGCAGTGCGGCCAGCGACAGCCAGGTGCGGTGGATGTTCCACCGGGTCCACCGGCGTTCGAACGATTTCCTGGCCGCCGCGGCATCTCCAGACGCGGCCGCCAGGTCCAGAGCGTTATTCAAGGGGATGTTCGCGGCGAAGGTGATGACCAGCGTGGCCGTGTAGCAGGCCAGGGAAACAGAGAGGGGGAGTGTGCTGGCAAGCCCGTCGGCCCACGAAAAGGCTGCCGAGCCCGCCAATGCGAGGAAGGCGCCGACGAAGCTCAGCGCGAACACAGGATTCTGGATGGCGGCGTTGATCCCGGACATGGCACCGACAAATGTCCCATCATCGGTGGCGCGCAGCCCCGGCATCACCGAGCAGGCGTAGGAGTAGTAGAGCCCCCCGATCCCGGCGAGGGCTACGGTCGCGGCGGTCATGAGCAGGGCGATGACTTCCATGACGTTTCTCCTTGCTTGAGGTTCTTGCATTGATCCAAGCGGTGCAGGGTGACGGGAGGTTGAACACGTCATGTTTCCCCTGTGGCGAACACGCTCCCCAAGTGGGGGTCCGCCACGTAGCATCAAAGTACGTCGTAGCTAGGAGTGTGGCGAAATGTTTGAGCGATTTACGGACCGTGCCCGTCGCGTAGTTGTGCTTGCCCAAGAAGAGGCACGCATGCTGAACCACAATTACATTGGTACCGAACACATCCTCTTGGGTCTGATCCATGAAGGTGAAGGCGTTGCCGCCAAAGCTCTTGAGTCCTTGAGCATTTCGCTCGACGGCGTGCGCGAGCAGGTGCAGGAGATCATCGGCCAGGGCCAACAGGCCCCGTCCGGGCACATCCCCTTCACCCCGCGCGCCAAGAAAGTGCTGGAACTTTCCCTGCGGGAAGCCCTGCAGTTGGGCCATAACTACATCGGCACGGAGCACATCCTGCTGGGCCTCATCCGTGAAGGTGAAGGTGTTGCCGCCCAAGTGCTGGTCAAGCTCGGCGCAGACCTCAACCGGGTCCGCCAGCAGGTCATCCAGCTCCTCTCCGGCTACCAGGGCAAGGAAACCACCGGTGCCGGCGTCGGTCCGGGCCAGCCCGAAGGCACTCCTGCCGGTTCCGTGGTCCTGGACCAGTTCGGCCGCAACCTCACCCAGGCTGCGCGCGAGAACAAGCTGGACCCGGTGATCGGACGCGAGTCCGAGATGGAACGCGTGATGCAGGTCCTTTCGCGCCGCACCAAGAACAACCCTGTCCTGATCGGTGAGCCCGGCGTCGGCAAGACCGCCGTCGTCGAAGGCCTCGCCCAGGCGATTGTCCGCGGCGACGTCCCGGAAACCATCAAGGACAAGCAGCTGTACACCCTGGACCTCGGTTCACTGGTGGCCGGCTCCCGGTACCGCGGTGACTTCGAAGAGCGCCTGAAGAAGGTCCTCAAGGAAATCCGCACCCGCGGCGACATCATCCTCTTCATCGACGAAATCCACACGCTTGTGGGTGCCGGTGCTGCTGAAGGTGCCATCGATGCTGCGTCCATCCTGAAGCCCATGCTGGCCCGCGGTGAACTGCAGACCATCGGTGCCACCACCCTGGATGAGTACCGCAAGCACATCGAGAAGGATGCCGCACTCGAGCGCCGCTTCCAGCCGATCCAGGTCAAGGAGCCCTCCGTCGCGCACGCGATCGAGATCCTCAAGGGCCTGCGTGACCGCTACGAGGCGCACCACCGCGTCACCATCACCGACGGCGCCCTCGCGTCGGCCGCGAACCTCGCCGAGCGCTACATCTCGGACCGCTTCCTGCCGGACAAGGCGATCGACCTGATCGATGAGGCCGGTGCCCGGTTGCGCATCCGCCGGATGACCGCTCCGCCGGAGCTGAAGGCCATGGATGAGCGGATCGCCAAGCTGAAGATGGAGAAGGAATCCGCCATCGACGCGCAGGACTTCGAAGGCGCCGCTTCGCTCCGGGACAAGGAGCAGAAGCTCATTACCGAGCGCTCCGAGAAGGAACGCCACTGGAAGTCCGGCGGCATGGATGACATTTCCGAGGTGGATGAGGATCTCATCGCCGAGGTATTGGCCAACTCCACCGGCATCCCGGTCTTCAAGCTGACCGAGGAAGAGTCCACGCGCCTGCTGAAGATGGAAGACGAACTGCACAAGCGTGTGGTGGGCCAGAATGAGGCCATCAGGTCCCTGTCCCAGGCAATCCGCCGTACCCGTGCAGGCCTGAAGGACCCCAAGCGTCCGGGCGGCTCGTTCATCTTCGCCGGCCCCACCGGCGTCGGCAAGACCGAGCTCGCCAAGGCCCTGGCCGAATTCCTGTTCGGTGACGAGGACGCCCTCATCACGCTGGACATGTCCGAGTACTCGGAGAAGCACACTGTTTCACGGCTCTTCGGTGCCCCTCCGGGCTATGTCGGCTACGAAGAGGGTGGCCAGCTCACCGAGAAGGTCCGCCGTCGTCCGTTCTCCGTGGTCCTGTTCGACGAAGTGGAGAAGGCGCACGCTGACCTCTTCAACTCACTCCTGCAGATCCTGGAAGACGGCCGTCTGACCGACTCCCAGGGCCGCGTGGTGGACTTCAAGAACACCGTGATCATCATGACCACAAACCTGGGCACCCGGGACATCTCCAAGAGCGTTGCCACCGGCTTCCAGTCCGGCACAGACACGCAGACCGGCTACAACCGGATGCGGGCCCGTGTGACGGAAGAGCTCAAGCAGCACTTCCGTCCGGAGTTCCTGAACCGCGTGGATGACGTTGTGGTGTTCCCGCAGCTCACCCAGGACGAGATCATCGAGATCGTGGACATGTTCGTTGGCCGCCTGGAAAAGCGCCTCAAGGACAAGGACATGGGCATCGAGCTCACCACCGCGGCCAAGGTGCTTCTGGCGACCCGCGGCTACGATCCCGCCATGGGTGCCCGGCCGCTGCGCCGCACCATCCAGCGCGAGATCGAGGACCAGCTCTCCGAGAAGATCCTGTTCGGCGAGCTCCACTCCGGCGACATCGTTGTAGTGGACGTGGATGGCGAAGGCGACGACGCCAAGTTCACGTTCGCCGGCAACGCCAAGCCGCGCATCCCGGAGATCGCCCCCAGCGTCTAACCAGCATCACTGAAAGCCCCGCCTCTCCACCAGGAGACGGCGGGGCTTTCGCCTTAACGGCACAGGGCTGCGTCCGGGGACGCTTCGGCATCGGAGCCATTTGCCGCTTGCTGCTCCTTCGTCGCTCTGACGCAAGCTATACACATGACCCCGGCGCCTTCGCTGTGCCGCTGCCAGAGCGCCCCGGCCACTCGTGCGGCCACCGTAGGATGGATCCTGTGACTGACGCCTTCCATATCCGCCCTGCCCGCACCAGTGATGTCGCCGCCATCAAAAACCTGGTGGCGCCGCTGGCCGAGCAGCGGATTCTGATGGCCAAGGAGACGGTGGCTTACTACGAGAGCCTCCAGGAGTTCCGGATCGCAGAAGCCGACGACGGTGAAGTCATCGGCTGCGGCGCCCTGCACGTTATGTGGGAGGATCTCGCCGAAGTCCGCACGCTGGCCGCATCGGACGCGTGGCGCGGGAAGGGGGTAGGGCATGTGCTGGTGGAAAGCCTGCTGGCCGAGGCCCGTGAACTGGGCGTGGCCCGAGTCTTCTGCCTTACCTTCGAGGTGGATTTTTTCAAACGCCACGGCTTTGAGGTCATGGCCGACCAGACGGCCGTGGACCCGGTGGTCTACTCCGAGCTGCTGCGCTCCCATGACGAAGGCGTTGCCGAGTTCCTGGACCTGGCGCGGGTCAAGCCCAACACCCTGGGCAACACCCGCATGATCAAGTCCCTCTAGGCACCCCCAATCACCCTGCCGCCGACGATAGCGGCAAGAAGTCACCCTGTGACAAAAATAGCTTTATGTCGAATTGATGGATAAACTGACAAGGTTGCAGTGTGGGGCCTGCCGTAAGGGACGGTCATTGGGGGCTGTCCCTTACAGCTTCCGCCGCATCGTCGCAGGCTACCGGACTTCAGGCGCCGGTAGTAGGGTCAAAGTGCATCCTCCAGGACGCACCCACACCCCAGGAGTTCTGCCATGAAAAAGCTCATCAATGATCCCCGTTCCGTGGTTGACGAATCCGTCGAGGGATTCGGTCTGGCCCACGCGGGACTGGTCACCGTCACTGCCGATCCGAAGTACGTCACGCGCAAAGACGCGCCGGTGGCCGGGAAGGTCGGACTCGTTTCCGGCGGGGGCAGCGGCCACGAGCCGCTCCACGCCGGGTTTGTCGGGCTGGGAATGCTCGACGCCGCCGTGCCGGGGGCGGTGTTCACCTCGCCGACGCCGGACCAGATCCTTCCGGCGACGCTCGCCGTTAACTCGGGCGCCGGCGTCGTCCATATCGTGAAGAACTACACCGGCGACGTCCTGAACTTTGAGACCGCAGCGGAACTGGCGCAGGCCGAAGGCGTGGACATCCGCACGGTCCTGGTGAATGACGATGTCGCGGTGGAGGACTCCCTGTATACGGCAGGACGCCGCGGAGTGGGCGGCACTGTTCTGGTCGAGAAAATCGCCGGCGCCGCGGCTGAGCGGGGCGATAGCCTCGATGCCGTGGCCGCGATCGGTGACCGCGTCAACAGCAACGTCCGCACCATGGGGGTCGCGCTGACCGCGTGCACAGTGCCCCATGCGGGATCGCCCAGTTTCGACCTGGCGGATGATGAGATCGAGATCGGCATCGGCATCCATGGCGAGCCCGGTCGGCATAAAATCCCGATGGAGAACGCGGACGGCATCACGGACCGCCTGCTGGACCCGGTCCTCAGCGACCTGGGCATCAGCGGCGGCGAGAAAGTACTGCTGTTCGTCAACGGCATGGGCGGCACCCCCCTGAGCGAGCTGTACATTGTCTACCGCCGCGCTGCCCAGGTGATCACAGAACGGGGGGCCGCCGTCGAACGCTCGCTGGTAGGGAACTACATCACGTCCCTGGAAATGCAGGGCTGCTCCATCTCGGTGCTCCGGCTCGACGATGAACTGACGCAGCTGTGGGACGCTCCGGTCCACACCGCAGCCCTGCGTTGGGGCGTGTAACCGTGGTGCTGGACGTGAACTGGGCCGTCAGATGGCTGACTCTCTGCGCCCAGGCCATGGCGGAAAACCGGGTGTGGCTCATCGAACTCGACCGTGCGATCGGGGACTCGGACCACGGCGAGAACATGGACCGCGGCTTCCAGGCCGTGCTGGAGAAACTGGCTGAAGCGCAGCCTGAGACGCCCGGTGCGGCCCTGAAGCTGACTGCCATGACCCTGATGTCCAAGGTGGGCGGAGCCGCAGGTCCCTTGTACGGAACCGCGTTCCTGCGCGCCTCCACGGCTTTGGGCGACGCCGCCGAGATTGATCCGGGACACCTTGCCGATGCGCTTGTGGCCGCCCGTGACGGGATCGTGGCGCGGGGCAAGGCCGAGTCCGGCGACAAGACCATGGTGGACGCCTGGACCCCCGCCGCGGAGGCAGCGCAGGCTGCCGCTGCGGACGGCACAGACAACGTCCTTGGCGTGCTGGTCGCCGCAGCCGAGGCGGCTGAAGCCGGAGCCGTGGCCACCGATCCGCTGGTGGCCCGCAAAGGCCGCGCCAGCTACCTGGGGGAGCGGAGCGCGGGCCACCGCGATCCCGGGGCCGCCTCCAGCGCCCTCATTCTGCGGGCAGCCGTTGGGGCCGCAGCATGACGGTTCGCCTGGTGGTGGTGTCCCATAGCGAAAAAATTGCCGACGGCGCCGTGGAGCTCGCCGCCCAGATGGCGCCCGACGTCGTCATCCTCGCCGCCGGGGGCACCGCCGACGGCAGGATCGGAACGAGCCTGGAGAAAGTCATGTCTGCCCTGGACAAGGCGGCCGGCGGCGATGGCGTGGTGGTCCTGACGGACCTGGGATCTGCAGTGATGACGGCGGAATCGGCCCTGGAGCTCGTGGAGGAGCCGGCCGGCGTGCTCCTGGCGGACGCGCCCCTCGTGGAAGGCCTCGTGGCTGCCGCCGTGGCCGCACAGGGCGGCGCCGACGTGAAGGCAGTCAAACGTGCCGCCGAAGCGGTCTACGGATTGGGACCGGAGGTGGCGGCTGCTTCGCGGGGGCTCGCCGAAAGCACCGTGGCTGAAGGGTCCGTCACCGGTAAAGGACCGGACTTCACCGGCGACTTCGAACTGGTGAATGAGGCCGGCATGCACGCCCGGCCGGCCGCCAAGATCGCGGGCGGTCTGGCGTCCCTCAACGCCGAAGTCACGGTGAACGGCGTGGATGGCGCGTCAATGACGTCCCTGATGACCCTGGCGGCGGGCAAGGGATCCTTGCTCCATATCGAGGCCTGGGGGCCCGACGCCGAGCGTGCACTGAACTACGTCGGCGGCCTGGTGCAGGCAGGCTTCGGCGAGCCGTAGGCCGTGGCCTGAGCTGCCTATTTCACCTTGCTGCTGCGGCCCAGACTAAAGGACCGTTTGTCCACGAGCAGGTACGTCCCGGCTCCCATCAGCAGGAAGCCGCCGACGCCGACCACGATGATCTGCGTGCTGACCCCGACAATCAGCAACACCAGCCCGAGCAGGCATGCGATGGCACCGAGGTAGATACGGTGCCCAAACCTGAGGCCCACGGAGCCCGTCGAGAGTTCCTCGGCGAGCCTCGGATCCTCTGCGGCCAGGCCAGATTCGAGCTCCTCGAGCTGTTTCCGCTCCCTATCTGAAAGTGGCATCCTTACCCCTTCCCGGCGGGGAACCTGTGCTGAATCCAACGTTGCCGATGCTGGTAATACAGACCGTAGAAGTGTCCTGAGTGGAAGTCAAGGGCGGGTTTGGCTGGGCTTATTTGCCGCCAGCGAGGGCCGTCAAACGGCTTGTCGCAGTCCCTCGGCGTCGAGAATCACCGAAGCCGTGACGAACCTTCCGCAATGCTCACCGAAGGGATAGGCGCCGCGGGGCCGGAAATCCAGGGTGCGCACAGGGAGGGCCCTTCCGCCGGGAGAAGTACCCGTGGCGGTCAGCGCCATCGGGGCTTCCGTGAGGGAATCAAGCATCAGCATCCCGATCATGGTCCCGTCCGGGGAAGCGGTGGCGGAGCAGGCGCCGTCCGGCGTGCAGCCCTGGTCAATCGAGGTGGTGCCGGGAGAAAGTTCGACTGCGGCTTCCTTGCAGACGCCGTCCTGGCAGGCCTTCAGGCGCAGTGATCCCACCTGCGGCACGTACTCCCGGGCCACGGTCACCGAGACCACTGACGCCTGGGCAATCATCGGGCACGGCGGCGGGACCGGGTAGTAGTAGCAACCGGAGGTGAGAACCGCCGTCGTCATCACTGCCAGAAGTACACCGGGCTTGCCCATACTTCAGCGTAAATCCGGAGCCGGAAGCCGGCACTGCTACCAGGAAATTGATGTAAACATTGTTATGGCTGTTGCGCCGAAGATCACCATAATGAGACCCGTCGCCATCCGGCCCTTGGCAACAACAAAGACCGGCAGCGAGGATTCGGCGGGATTGGCCGGGTTGTAGACCACCGGGATGTGGGTGCCGATGATCGCCTGGTCCTGGCTGTAGATATCGGACTGCCCCAGCCAGCGCTTGCCGCCGGCGTCCGCGAATTCATACGACGGCGCAAACCGGTTACGGCCGTTGCTCGCGGGTCCGTCCGTGCCGTGGAGGTTTCCCGTGACGGTGGCCGACGCCTTCTGCCACCCAGCCATGGAACGTTTCCGGCGGAAGGACGCGGCCAGGGACAGCCCCATCAGGATCAGGCCTGCGGCAAGGAAAAGCCCGGGCAGCACGATGAACAGCAGTTTCAGGGAGTCCACGGTTCAGCCCAGCGGGAAGGCGCCGGCGACCCAGAACAGCAGCAGGGCGAAGAATGCGAAGACCGGCATCAGGCACCCGATCACCATCTTGGATTCGGACGCCACCTGGAACGACTGGTTGGGATTTACGGGGTTGTAGGCCACTGCCAGGGGCGATCCCGGTGCCCGCCGGTTGGCGTACGACACCTCGGATTCGCCGGCGTACAGGGTCCCGTTGGGGTCGGCGAACTGGTACGTGGGGTAGAAGCGCCGGCTCCGTGTTGAGCCGCCTCCGCCATGTGTCCAGCCCGCCACGTTGCCGGTGACGGTCGCCTGGACCTTCGGCCAGCCAGCGATCAGTTTTTCCTGCCGCTTGGTTTTCCGCAGCGAACGGACCAGCGCAAAAATGACGCCCGCAACAAACAGCGCCCAGATGACGTACAACACGATTCTCATGAATTCCCCCGGTTCGAGTCACCAGAAAGTATGCCATCCAGCCGCAGGCCACCCTAAAGGCGCCTCAGGCTGGCAGCCGGTAGCCTCCCTGGTGCAGCTCGGCCAGCCCGTCGCCAAGTAGGCCGGCCATGGCACGTTCGAGCTGTTCCGGCGCGGAGTTCAGGCGGTGCAGTGCAGACAGGGGCACGCCGATTCCGTCCGCCGCAAAGCCCAGGTCAGCAGGCTCCCGCTGGAACATTTCCGCCGGCACCGGTGCGTCCGCAAGCCGGAGCACAGCCATCACGGCACCCCGGACCTGCCGGTCAGTTCCGTGCCACGCCTGACCTTTGGGAACGTACGACGGCGGCGGCTCGCCGGCTGCCAGCCAGGCACAGGAGTCCCGCACCGGGCAGTCCGCGCACTTGGGCGCCCGCGCCGTGCAGACCAGCGCCCCCAGTTCCATCACCGCAGCATTCCAGTGCACGGAGGTCCCGACGTCGTCCGGCAGCAGTTCCGCCGCGAGCCGCATCTCCGCAGCGTTCAGCGATGGTGACGGGAGCGCGACGCCGGAAACCAGGCGCGCGTGCACACGCCGGATGTTCGTGTCCACCACTGTCTCCCGGCGTCCGAAGGCAAAGGCGGCAACGGCCGCGGCCGTGTAGCTGCCCACCCCGGGCAGGGCCAGCAGTTCCGTGTAGTTGCCGGGGACACTGCCGCCGTGGTCGCGGACGATGGCAGCGGCGGCTGAGTGCAGGCGGAGTGCCCGGCGGGGGTAGCCGAGCCTGCCCCAGGAGCGGACGGCTTCCCCTGCAGGCTCGCCGGCGAGGGCGGCGGGGGTGGGCCAGCGCTCGAGCCATTCCCGCCAGACCGGCAGCACCCGCACCACTGGGGTCTGCTGCAGCATGATCTCACTGACCAGGACTCCCCACGGTGAGCAGTGGCGTTCGCGCCAGGGCAAGTCCCTCGCCGTCTCGGCGAACCAGCCGGTGATCCTGCGGTGCAGCGCCGCGAGCTGGTCAGGGCGGAGGTCATCCGCACCGAACTGGGCCATAGCGGGGGCGCCGTCCGCGGGCCGGGCTGGGGAAAGGGTTGTAGCGTCGATCCCAACACTGTAGTGGATTCCCGGGAGCCCGCGCGAAGCTGCCGCGGACAAACTGTGACCTAGCGTTGGCCGGGGGACCGGCGTGGTGGGACGGCAGAATCCGGTGGGTTCTCTAGCCTAGAAGGATGGGCAGGCAAGACAATTCATCAGCGCGCAAAACGGCATCCGCATCCGGTCCCCGGGGCCAGTCCGGCGCTACCCGGCAGCCGAGCGCAGCCGTCTACCGCCGCCGTCGGCTGTTTGTGGGAACAGCCTTGCTGATGGCGGTGGCGCTCACGTTCGGCGGCTTTGCCGTGGCCGGTGCCTTCAGCGGCACCGAGCAGGCATCCTCCACCGACGGCGCAACTGAAACGGCCCCCGCACCCGCCCCCTCGCCGTCGGAAACTGCAGGCAGCGAACCCACTCCCACTCCGGCGCCTTCCTGCAACCAAAACCTGGTGACGGTGTCCGCGTCGACCGACAAAGCCGCCTACGGCCCCGAGGAGAACCCGTTGCTCACCCTGAAGGTGACCAACGGCGGAACCATGCCGTGCGAGGTGAACATCGGAACGTCCCAGATGGAGTTCCTGGTGACCAGCGGCGCGGACAGGATCTTCTCGTCCAGGGACTGCCAGGCCACAAGCGAAGACCTCGTGAAGACGATTGCCCCGGGCGCCAGCGAAACGGCGAACTTCCCCTGGAGCCGGAACCGCACGCTGGAAGGCTGCAGCCTCATCGAGGCCAAGCCCGGAGCAGGCGGGGCGTACTACATCTTCACGGCCAAGCTCGGCTCAAGGGCCAGTCCCAAGGCAGTGTTCCAGCTCAGCTGACGCATTACTCTCATCGGTTGATCCCCACCGGCCCCCTCGCCTCGCAAGCTCGGCCAGGGAACCCTGCCGGCGTGGGCCCTCGCCCTGTTGAGGGATCGAAAGGGCCCATGCGGAGCAATGGATGAGGAAATCTAGAGGAAGCGGTCCAGCAGGCTGGCTTCGGCCATGCGGCTCAGGCCTTCGCGGACGGTGCGGGCGCGCTGGTCGCCGATGCCGTCAACGGTCATGAGGTCGTCGATGGTGGCCGCCATCAGGAACTGCAGGCCGCCGAAGTGATCCACCAGGCGGTCGGCAACAGCCTTGGGGACTGCCTTGAGGCCGGACAGCAGCCGGTAGCCGCGCGGCTGAACCACGGCGTCGAGGTTGGCCTCGCCGCCGGCAAAACCCACGATCCCGGAGATCTTGCCGAGGTCGATCAGCTCTGTGGGGCCGAGGTTCACCAGCGCGCTGACGGCCCGTTCGATGTCCTCCGCGGACGCGTCCGGGCCGGAGTAGTCGCGGATGATGACGTCGCTGCCCGGGCCGCGGCCCACCGTGAGCTCATCGAGCTGGAGGGAAAGGAGGCGCCCGTCCTCGCCAAGTTCCAGGACATACTGCGAGATCTCCTCGGAGATCCGGCGGACCATTTCCTGGCGCTGCAGGGTGACGGCGACGTCGCGGACGGTCACCATGGCCTCGATCTCCAGGGCGGACAGGGAACTGGTCACCTGGTCCAGCCGCGAACGGTACCGCTCCAGCGTGGCGAGGGCCTGGTTGGCGCGGGCCAGGACCTTCTCGGATCCCTCCAGCACGTGCCGGAGCCCGTTCACGTACAGCGCGATGATCTGCATGGACTGGCTGACGGAAATCACGGGAACGCCGGTCTGGATGGCCACACGTTCCGCCGTGCGGTGCCGGGTGCCGGATTCCTGGGTTTCGATGCTTGCGTCCGGGACCAGCTGGACCGCGGCGCGCAGAATGTTGCCGGCGTCCTTGTCGCAGATGATGGCGCCGTCCATCTTGGCCAGTTCACGGAGCCTTGTGGGGGAGAAGTCGATGCCGATGTCGAAGCCGCCGGAGCAGATCGAATCGATGGTCCTGTCCGAGCCCAGCACGATCAGCGCGCCGGTGCGCCCGCGGAGGATCCGTTCCAGCCCATCACGTAACGGAGTGCCTGGAGCCACTCTGCCCAGAGTCGCCTTGAGCGATTCTTCGGGGCTCCGAGCCATAGTGTTCCCTTCAAAGGTGCAGGCTGCCGCCCGCAGGTACGCCGGTTTTACACTCAGCCGGCGGGATCAAAAGTATGCAGTTTCCCGCAAGCTCAATGATAGAGGTAAGAAATGCCAACAACCGCACGGACAAGCCCCAAAGTGCCTCGTTAGGGGGTGCCGCGAAGTGCCTCGGGAACGCGTTCGACGACGGCTGTCCGATAAGCATTTTGTGGCCATTCACGAAACAGCCCGCCGGGCGGGGTGGTCACCTCAGAATGATGAAACGAGGCGGTCGAGTGGCGGAGGCGCATGTCCGGCCGGCAACGCGTCGATGAGCAGACGCGCGTATCGAACCTTGTTGCCGCTGCGTCCCCCGAGGAACCGGCGCAACTGCGCCGTTATCGGCCGTTCTCGCTGTGAGGGCTGGCGCTGGAGGATCCGGAACGATGCGAGCTCGCCCTGGGCCGCGATGACGTCGAGCACACCCTCGACGCCAAGGCAGCGGATGAGTTCGTCCTCCAGATCGGCGTGACAGACGTGGAACCCAAGCTCGGACAGCGAACCGGACCCGACGCCTGCCCGGGCGAGCGCTCGAGCGATGCCACGAGACTCCGCTGCATCACACAAGCCGAGCAACCGGTGGCCTGCGCCGTCCGGGCCGTAATGGTCGAGGAAGTGGACGATACTGGTCGCGCCTCCCATCGGCACGACCGTCACTCGCTCGGCTGTCAGGTCATGGCCAAGGCGAAGGGCCAGTGTCTCGACCGCCATCCGGTCACTCTCGCCCTCGACCAACACCGTCGTCGCCTGCATAGATCCAGTATGGTGCGGCTGCCAGGTATTGAATCGGCGCTTGCCGTGGCCGGGGCGTTACTACTGATGATGCGCAGAGGCGATCGGCCCTCATGCGGAGGTCTTGGAAGTGCTCTACCTCGCAGTTGACCCGGAAGCCTGGGGCAAGGGTCTTGCGCGGCAACTCCTTGACCACCTCCGACACCACTCGGTGGAGGCACAGACTCCTATGGAGCTCTGGGTTATCGCCGACAACAAGAGAGCGATCTCCTCCTACGGAAGTGCCGGTTGGGTTCCGACGTCCGAGACCAAGGTCCGCAACTCGGCAGGCCGGCTGGAACGCCGCTACATCCTGTCCCCGCGAAGGCGCCCAGAGAAGCGAAAAGGGCGATGTCCGCAGTCTTGAAGTGCTGGTTTCGGGGGCGATAAGCTGCCGCCTTCGGTGCGGGCCCGCCGCTGCGATAAACTTGGAACTTGGCTGTCACAGAGCCATGCTTCCCCTTGAGGCCTGCCGAGCGCCTTGGGGTAACCCCGCCGCAGCGAAAGTAGCACCGTGTCCCAAGATGTCCTTAGCCCCGCCCGGGTCAACGAGATTCACAAACAGGCGGCCCGGCGTCGGACGTTTGCTGTCATTTCGCACCCCGACGCCGGCAAGTCCACCCTCACCGAGGCGCTGGCCCTGCACGCGAAGGTGATCGGCACCGCCGGGGCCTCCAGCGGCAAGGCCAACCGCAAGGAAACGGTCTCGGACTGGATGCAGATGGAGAAGGACCGCGGCATCTCCATCAGCTCCGCCGCCCTGCAGTTCTCCTACCGGGACACTGTCATCAACCTGCTGGACACCCCCGGCCACGCGGACTTCTCCGAGGACACCTACCGGGTCCTGGCCGCCGTCGACTGCGCCGTGATGCTCGTGGACGCCGCCAAGGGCCTGGAAACGCAGACCATGAAGCTGTTCGAGGTCTGCAAGGCGCGCAACCTGCCCATCATCACCGTGATCAACAAGTGGGACCGGCCCGGCCTGGACGCGCTGGCGCTGATGGACGAGCTCACCGAGCGCACCGGCCTGCAGCCCATGCCGCTGACCTGGGCCGTGGGCATCTCGGGTGACTTCCGCGGTGTCTGGGACCTCCGCCAGGACCGCTTCGCCCGCTTCCAGCGCAACAATTCCGGCGCCAACATTGCCCTGACCGAGTACTTCACCCCCGAAGAGGCCGCGGAGACGCAGGGCAGCAACTGGACCGACGCCGTGGACGAGGCGGGCCTGGTCATCGAGTCCAACCTCGAATTCGACGTCGACGCCTTCCACGCAGGCACCGCCACCCCCATCCTGTTCAGCTCCGCCGCCCTGAACTTCGGCGTGAAGGAACTGCTCGACGCCCTGGTGGACTTCGCGCCGCACGCCGCACCCCGGCCCGACGTTGAGGGCAGCCCGCGCCCCGTTGAATCGTCCTTCTCCGGCTTTGTCTTCAAGGTCCAGGCGGGCATGAACAAGGCCCACCGCGACCACGTCGCCTTCATCCGCGTCTGTTCCGGAGTCTTTGAACGCGGCATGGTGGTCACCCAGACCCGCACGGGAAAGTCCTTCGCCACCAAGTACGCCCAGCAGGTGTTCGGCCGCGAACGCGAGGTCATCGACGAGGCCTACCCCGGCGACGTCGTGGGCCTGGTGAACGCCTCCACACTTCGCGTGGGCGACAGCCTCTTCCTCGAAGGCGCGGTGGAGTACCCTGCCATCCCGCTGTTCGCCCCGGAACACTTCCAGGTGGCCCGGTCCAAGGACCCCAGCAAGTTCAAGCAGTTCCGCCGCGGCATCGAGCAGCTCGAGCACGAGGGCGTCATCCAGGTGCTCCGCTCCGACGTCCGCGGCGACCAGGCGCCGGTGCTTGCCGCCGTCGGACCCATGCAGTTCGAAGTCGTGGAGGACCGGATGGCGCACGACTTCAGCGCGCCCATGCGGCTGGAACGCCTGCCGTACTCCATCGCCAGGATTTCGACGGCGGACGCCATGCCCGCGCTGGCCAACGTGCCCGGCGCCGAGGTGCTGTTGAGGTCCGACGGCGAATACCTCGCCTTGTTCAACGACGTCTGGGCCCTGCGCCGGATCGAGAAGAACCACCCCGATCTGACCCTCGTGCCCATCGGCACCCACAACCCCGCAAAGTAGCGACCAATGCCTGCAGACCAACCCCGCGCACTGATCACCGGCGCCGGCACCATCAACCCGCTCGGCTCCTCCGTGGCGGAAACCTGGACCGGCCTGCTGGCGGGACAGTCCGGCATCGCCGCCCTGGACGAGGACTGGGCGGAGCAACTGCCCGTGCGGATCGCCGGACAGGTCACCGCGGATCTCTCGGAGCATCTCACCACGCGCGAGCTGAAGCGGATGGACCGGTGCGGGCAACTGGCGCTGGTGGCTGCACGGGAAGCCTGGCAGCAGGCCGGGGCGCCCGACGTCGACCCCGAACGGTTCGCCGTGGTGATCGGCTCCGCCTACGGCGGCCTGGGCTCCACCCTCGAACAGGACCGTGCGCTCGCCAGCGGCGGCCCGCGCCGGGTCTCGCCGCACACCCTCACCCGGCTTATGGTCAACGGCCCCGCGGCCTGGGTCTCCATTGACCTCGGCGCCCGCGGCGGAGCCCGGACCCCGGTCAGCGCCTGCGCGTCGGGCGCGGAAGCAATTGTCCAGGGCGCCGAAATGATCCGCTCCGGCGCGGCCGACGTCGTGATTGCCGGTGGCGTGGACGCCTCCGTCAACGACCTGGTGATCACCGGCTTTTCCCAGATCCGGGCACTCTCCACGCGCAACGGCGAACCCCAGTTCGCCTCCCGCCCTTTCGACGGCGGCCGCGACGGCTTTGTCCTCGCGGAAGGCGCCGGAATTGTGGTGCTTGAGAGTGAAGCCCACGCCCTGGCGCGCGGTGCCGCCATCCTCGGCGCAGTGGCCGGCGGGGCGGTAACCTCCGACGCCAACGACATCGTGGCCGCGGACCCGGCCATGCAGCGGCGGGTCATGCAGAAGGCCCTGGAGTCGGCCGGGATGCAGGCTTCGGAAATCGGCTTCGTCCATGCGCACGCCACCTCCACCCCGGTAGGGGACCGGCTGGAGGCGCAGGCCATCAACGCCATTTTCGGTGCCGACGTGCCCGTGACCTCCACCAAGGGCCACACCGGCCACCTGCTGGGCGGCGCCGGTGCGCTCGCGGCGGTTGTGGTGATACAGGCCCTGCAGACCGGTCAGCTCCCCGGAACGGTGAACATCGAGGCGCTGGACCCCGAGGTGCAGCTTAACGTGGTAACGGACAAGGCCCACACGCTGGCGCCCGGCTCGGCCCCTGCCGGTCTGGTGAACGCTTTTGGCTTCGGCGGACACAGCGTTGCCTTGGTGATCACGGCCAGCTAGCCGGTCAGCCAGCGAGCCCATTACCGGTGGCACGGTGGTCCGCGAAATTCCTTCGGGGCTGCGCCGCTGCACCGCGGGTCATTTTCTTGATCTGTTCAGGCCTGAGTCCGGTCAGGGCTGCCAGCTGAAATTCGTCAAGGATCTGCTGCCGGCTGGCCTCGGCAAGCAGATGCAGGCGCGCCATTTCGACCGCCGCCTTCGAGTCCTCCACGGCGGTCAGTTCCTGCAGCAATTGTGAGATCGCCCTGAGGTGATCGGCCGCCGCCAGCCCTGTCGGCTGCAGGTCGTCGAAGGCGCGGCCGGTCCGCCGCACCGCCAGGGCGGACCGGTGGGTGATCCAAGCCAGGTCCGCGACGGGAGTACCGTCCCGGAGGGCCTGTGCCACCAGTTGGTTGAGGGTTGCCCCGAGAGCCCGGATCCGGCTCGACCGGAAGCGGATGGCGCCCTGCTTGTCCGTGAGCAGCCGGCTGAACTCTGCCCGTTGCTGGTCCGCCGCTTGCCGGCGTTGCTCGCCCCGATAGCGGTAGCCTCCCCGGGCTGGGGAGCGCACCGGGTGCCGGAGTGCCCCGCCGTCCCGTGCCGTTGCTGGTTGGTGGCGGGCCATCGGTTCCTCTCCCTTGAACGGTACGCACAACGCTAGGCGCGTCCGCCGCTCCCGGGAAATACCTAAATCCGGTGCGGCAATAAGTGAATCGTGTGGTGTCAGGGCCATAAGGCTTCCTTATCCGTCCACGCAGAATACGTCTTATCCACAGCCGCCAGCAGTCCATAGGCTCGAAAGACACAAGTCCCCTCACTGATGAACCATTGGAAGAGACCATGTCTGAATTCGTGCCTGCATCGCGTGTTTCACGCATCAAATCGTCCCCAAGCGTGGCCGCTGCCGCCCGCGTCCGGGAGCTCAAAGCAGAGGGCCGCAGCATTCTTGACCTCACGGTGGGGGAGCCGGACTTCGATACGCCGGAACACATCAAGGCCGCAGCCGTAGAGGCAATAACCGCCGGCGAAACCAAGTACACTTCCGTGACCGGGACTCCTGCCCTGCAGAAGGCCATCCTGCAGACCCTGGAGCTGAACACCGGCCTGCACTACTCCGCCAACGAAATAACCATCGGCGGCGGGGCCAAGCAGGTCATCTTCACCGCGTTCATGGCCTCCCTGGACGACGGCGACGAGGTCATCATTCCCGCCCCCTACTGGGTCTCCTACCCGGACATGGTCCTGGCCAATGACGGCCGGCCGATGATCGTCCCGTGCGGCGAGGACTCGGGGTTCAAACTCACCCCCGACGCCCTGCGCACCGCCATCACGGACCGGACCAAGTGGCTGATCCTGAACACCCCCTCCAACCCCACCGGGGCCGTGTACTCCCGCGCCGAACTACGTGCGCTCGCCGACGTCCTGGCCGGCTTCCCCCACGTCTTTGTCCTGACCGACGAAATCTACGACCAGATCTACTTCGGTGCAGGCAAACTGACAGGTCTTGTGGAAGCGGCTCCCGAGCTGAAGGACCGTGTCCTGGTGGTCAACGGCGTCTCGAAGGCGTACGCCATGACGGGCTGGCGGCTCGGCTACGGTGCGGGCCCGGCCGGCCTGATCGGGGCCATGAACAAACTGCAGTCACAGATCTCCTCGTGCCCGTCCTCGGTCAGCCAGGCAGCGGCCGCGGCCGCCCTCAGCGGGGACCAGTCCTTCATCCGCACCAGCGGCGAGGTGTACCGCAGCCGCCGGGACGCCGCCGTCGCGGGCCTGAACGCGATCTCCGGGCTGTCCTGCTCGACGCCGGAGGGGGCCTTCTACGCCTACGTGAACTGCGGCGGGGTACTCGGGAAAACAACGCCGGACGGCAGCGTCATCCGAGATGACCAGGATTTTGTGCTCTACCTCCTCGACCTCGCCTCCGTCGCTGCGATTCCGGGCTCCGCCTATGGGCTCGGGCCGTACTTCCGGATCTCGTATGCAACCAGCCTGGCCGTCATCGAAGAGGCTGTCGCCGCCATCGACAAAGCCGTCCAAGCCCTCAGCTGATCAATCCCCAAACCGAAGGACACAACATGATCCACGTCAAGACAAACGTTGACAGGCCGACGGCGGACGCCGTCCTCAGGCTGTCCAAGTTCTCCTCTGCGACCATCCACGAAGCCCAGGGCAGGAAGGGTGCGCTCAGCTCGAAGATCAAGCCGATTGACCGCAGCATGTCCTTCTGTGGACCCGCCACAACGGTCCGCTGCGCACCCCGCGACAACCTGATGCTGCAGGTTGCCATCCATTATGCGGAGCCGGGCGACGTTGTCCTGGTTGCCGCCGGCGAGTTCGAAGAGGCCGGGACGTTCGGCGACGTCCTGGGCAACGCCATGAAGGCCAAGGGCCTTGCCGCCATGGTGACCGATTCAGGGGTCCGGGACACCCAGGACCTGATCGAGCTGGGTCTGCCGGTGTTCTCCGGCAGCGTCAGCATCAAGGGAACGGTCAAGGAAACCATCGGCCCCATCAACCACCCTGTGGTTTTTGGCGACGAGATCATCTACCCCGGTGACATCCTGCGCGGCGACGCCGACGGCGTGGTTGTGGTTCGCAAGGACGAGATCGAGGAAGTCATCCGGCTGTCCCAGGAACGGGACGACGCCGAGCGCGACCTTATCGGCCTGTACAAGGCTGGCGGCACCACCATCGAGCTGTGCAACCTCACCGAGGTGCTCAAGGCCAAGGGCCTGCTGGTCGAAGAGGCCTAGCAAGGCTCCTCCACGCCTGACAGTGCCGCCGCAGAGCTGACAGGGCTCCTCCACGCCTGACAGTGCTGCCGCAGATCAGACCTGACAGTTCTGCCGCAGATCAGACCTGACAGTGCTGCAGCAGAGTGGACCGCCCGGTGGATTCTGCGTGGTGCTGTCCGTCTTGTCTGTGTGTCGGGCAGCCGGTCAGGCGCTCAGGCGCGGGCGTGGAGAAACCGTTCCAATCGGCCCTCACCGAGGGATATCCCGAGGTGCACAATGTCCGGCTGACAGCCGGGGGCATCACGCGGGGCGGAGCATGGCACGTGCCCGTTTGATGTCAGTTCCGGTTTCAGTCCTCTTGGCCAGTGTGGTGGTTCCCAGTCCTGGTGTTCGCTCTTGTAGTGCCGGCCAGTGGGCGATATCCAGCCCGGTGGTTCACTCTTGCTCGCCGCTGTGGGTCTCCAAGTGCTGGTGTGCCTCAGGCGGTGATGTTTGGGACAGGGCTGTCCCAAATTCGATATGCCGGTGGTTCCGCCCTTGTGCCAGGCCAGGATGTGGTCCGCTTCGTTGTCCAGGGAATGATTGGAACAGCCCGGGAAGGGGCACTTACCGTCGCGCATCCGGAGCCAGTTCCGCATGGCCTTGGTGAGACGGTAGCTGGCTCGACCGATCTCCAGGGGCGCCCCGTCCCGCGGGTCAACCAGAACCCGGTAGAACGAATCGGCCCCGTTCGCCACGAGGTCCCTGGCCATCGACGCCGGGATCGGACCGAAACCGTCAAGCATCGCCGGTTCCTCGGTAGCGCCGAACAGGGAAAACACCGGGACCGTCACCAAAACGTGGGCCCGAGGCGGCGGAACCTGCCCGGGATCATGTTCTGCCGGGATACCGCTGCTCAGGAGGGCTGTGGCGAGTACGTCAGCGCGGAGCTGTGTGAGGGTCAGGGGCTCGTCCGGGCCCTGCAGACCGCGGGCGACCGCGGTGGTCCGGTTCCAGATTGCTGCCGCCTGGTCCGCGGGGAGGTAGGCCGAGAGCCAGGCCATCCCGTCCTGGTCCGGGGAGTACTCGACCCGGCGGTCCAGGACACCCTTTGCGTGCCGCTTCTCGATGCTCTCCGTGTGGTGGCGTTCGCGCCACGTTCGTGCCTGGTGACGGAACCGGGACGCCGGCATTTCCCCTGCGGGACAGCCGCGGGCCGGGTTCGGGGCATCCGGGTCCAGAAAGTGGGCCTCCAGAGCCGCGGCCCCGGCCGGGTCAAGGGTTGCGGCTTCTTCCACCATGGCCCGCGCGTGCTGCCACGAGATGGTGCCCGCTTGCAGGGCGGACAGCGTCAGCGGCAAAGCAATCGTGAGCATTTGCGACTGGTTCAGCAACGCCCCTGCAGCCCGTTCACCGATCGCCAGGATGCAGGCGACCTCCGCAGTCACCGCAGCCTCCTGCGCCGGACCTTCCCCGGGTGATGCGCCGGGAGGCGCTACAGATTCCGCCGTTTTAGCGAATTTCGCGGCGGCCTGGGCTTTCAGGGCGGCCATCCGCGCATCCGACGCCGCGGCCCCGGCCAGAACGTCAAGGCAATCTTCGGCCAACCCATGCCGCGGATCGCCCCTGTAAAACGCCTCGGAGCCTGATTCAGCCACAACGGCGGTAAGCACAGCAATAGCGGCATTGATGTCCTTGAATGCCTTCGCCACTGCCGGGTTTCCCATGTCTAAAATCATCCAGCGGGGGTCTGACATTTTCCGCGGCTGGCCCAGGCTTACCCGTGCCATCACGGTCGTCGACGCCAGAGGTGTCCGGTTACGCCTGGTGTTAATCCTGCTTATTTCTGCCGTCCAACGAGTTCAGCCGACGAGCGTGTGGGCCCTGGAAACGGCAAGCTGTGGTCCGGGCAGGGGATAGGCGGCCGGGCCGGTGGCGGTTTCGTCCAGGAGCCAGAGCGTCGCCCCTGACGCGCCCCTGGGCATGATGCTGCCTTCAAACACAAACACGGCCTGACCGGGCTGTCCTTCGGGAAGCCAGAACCCGTTCGCGGGGCAGTGGGATCCGGTTCTCGCCGCCAAACGGCTCCCGCCCGAAAGGACCCGGTTCGCACTGCTGATCTTTTTCACGATGTGCTCCCAATCAACTAATTCCACTGAAGAAATGATTGCCGGTTTATCCGGTTTTCATATTTCAAGATTAGTTTCGCGGAAGCGCGTTTACTAAGACCAAATCCACGTGCCCTGATAAGGAAAAGCTTTGGATCCAAAGCTACCGTGTGTATTTAGCGCTCAGCATCTCCTGGAGCATTTCCTTCAACACCATCAGGACGGCCGATGCCGCCTCTGACAGTGGTTCGTGATCCGGCGTGCAGAGTGCTATTTTGCACTGCAGCCCGGGATCAACAATCCGCAGGACCCGGAAGTCTTCCTCGTGGAAAAGCGCATCGGCTGCTGACTTCGGCAAGATGGTGGCGCCCATGTCCGCCCGGAGGAGCCGCGTCAGGGAAGGCACGGATTCCACCTCGCCCACCAAGCGAAGGCTGAGTCCTTTGTCCCGCATGCCGGTCTCGACAATCTGACGCAGGGTGTGGTTCTGCTCGGGAAGGAACAGGCCGAATTCCGCTGCCTCCTTGAGGGTGATCTCGCCCGATTTGGCTGACGCCGCCGCGTTCTTGCCGTTCACCACCAGGTGAAGATCCTCCACGATCATGGTGGTGAACTGCACGCCGCGGATGGGCCCAGGCTCGTAGATCAGGGCCATGTCCAGTCTGCCGTTCTTGATGGCCTCGCTCAGCACACCGCCGTAGATCTCCGTCAGGTGGAGCACGATGTCTGGGTAGCGCCGCGCTACTTCACCGATAATGCGCGGGGTGAGGCTCGAAGCCATGCTGTACGGTGCGATCGCTATTGACACGCGGCCGGCAGGGGCGGCCCCCGAACTCGCCACATCCTGGCGGGCCTGTTCGACCAGGCGCAGGATGGTCTGGGCGTGCCGGTAGAGCGTGTGGCCGGCGGCTGTGGGCTGCACGCCCTGCTTACTGCGGATGAGCAGCCGCTGCTTCAGCTCGGTTTCCAGTGCGGAGACCTGCTGGCTCAGGGCCGGCTGGGCCACGTGCAGGGCTGCGGCAGCCTTCGTGATGCTCCCTGAGTCAACAATCTTCACGAAGTAGGCGAGTTTTCGAGTGTCCATGCCGGCATTTCTTTCCTCTGCGGCGCCCTGAAGCCCCGACGGGTCATATCCGGATTTTATGGAGGGATACGCAATAGGTCTTTGTGTGATCCACATCTCGGACACTAGGTTGATCTTCAGAACACAATTTCTGTGACAAACAGATTATACCCCTCCATCCATAAGCGGCGATGGTGCCCCTATATGGCTTTTGCATAATCACGCCGTTTACAGAAAGCGTCGCTTTCTTTTACATTCCCGAAATATACGCTCCATACCTTTTAGAAGCATCCTCCAGAATCCGACGGATTCCCTCCTGACTAAGGAAGAGACTCAAATGAGAGTTATCACTAAAGGCAAAATCGCATTAGCTGCCGCCGCGACAGCTGCAGCCCTGGTGCTGACCGGCTGCGGGGGCAGCGCAGGGTCCAGCAGCGGCGGAAACTCCAGCGCCACGTCGGGCGAGCTGAACCTGATTGCCTACTCCGGTGTCTGGCAGGACCAGTACACGGCTGCCGTGATCGAACCGTTCAAGGCCAAATACCCGGACATCAAGATCAACTACTCCTCCAAGCGCTCCTCCGCCGAAATGCTGAGCGCACTCCAGGGCCAGAAAAACAATCCGGCCACTGACGTGGCCATCATGGACAACTCCGTGTCCACCACGGGCAACACCCAAGGACTCTTCGACAAGATCGACGCCGCCGCGGTACCCAACCTGGCGAACGTACCTGAGCAGTTCAAGAACAAGGGCGGATTCGGTCCGGTAGTCATGCTGGACGCGGTTGGCCTGCTCTATGACACGGCAACTTTCCCCCAGGCGCCTGAGAGCTGGGATGTGCTCTGGGATCCGGCCTACGCCGGCAAGATCAACGTCAACGCTCCGCCGTCGCTGCTGGGTCTGTCCCTGACTGCGATCACATCCAAGATGGAGGGCGAGGACTACACCAAGAGCATCGACAAGGCGGTTGCCCGCCTTAAGGTGATGGCGCCGGGCGTCCAGACGTTCGCCCCCAACCCGGACGAATACCAGAACGTGATCACCGGCCAGACGGTCCTGGGACTGGGACAGAACGCCCGCGGCCAGTTCTACAGCGACCAGAGCAACAAGAAGATGGGTGTGACCTTCCCGAAGGAGGGCACCGTCTACCAGATCAACACCGTCAACGTCGTCAAGGATGCGCCCAACAAGGCTGCCGCCCAGACGTTCGTTGACTATGCGCTCTCCGCCGAAGCGCAGACCGCCTTCGCCAAGGCTCTCTTCTACGCCCCTTCTGTGACCAACGCCGAACTGCCGGCGGACGTCAAGGACCGCGTGGTTCCCACTGACGGCTCCCTGAACATCGTCCCCCTCGATGTTGAGTTCCTGTCCTCCGCCCGGGACAAGTGGACTGACACCTGGAAGCGCCAGATCATCACCAAGTAGCCGTCCCCACGGCGCCCCTCCCCCCACCTGCTTCAGGAGAACTGAAATCGTGACTGAATCAAAACTGTCGATCGTGGATCTGACCAAGAGATACGCAGCCGGTCTTGACCCGGCCGTCGACCGCCTGAACATGGAGGTGGAGGAGGGGCACCTGGTGGCGCTCCTCGGCCCGTCAGGCTGCGGCAAAACCACCACCTTGCGGATGGTGGCCGGCCTGATGGACCCCACCGCCGGTTCCATCGTGGTGGATGGCAAGGAAATCACCCACACCCCTGTGAACAAGCGCGGCATGGGCATGGTGTTCCAGTCCTACGCCCTCTTTCCGCATATGAATGTGGAACAGAACGTGGCCTTCGGGCTGCAGATGCGCCAGACGTCAAAGTCGGAGCAGAAACGCCGGGTGGCCGGGGCGCTGGACATGGTCCAGCTCGGCCACCTGTCCAAGCGGCAGGTCAAGGAATTGTCCGGCGGGCAGCAGCAGCGCATCGCCCTGGCGCGCGCCCTCGTGGTGGAGCCCACGCTCCTGCTCCTCGACGAGCCCCTGTCCAACCTTGACGCCAAGCTCCGCGAAACGATGCGGACCGAGATCCGCTCCATCCAGCAGCGGACGCGGGCCACCACGCTGTTCGTGACCCACGACCAGGACGAAGCGCTGGACATGGCCGACCGCATCGCCGTGATGAACGGCGGCCTGATCGAACAGTTTGGGTCGCCCACCGACGTCTACGAACGGCCGCGGACACGGTTCGTGGCAAACTTCATCGGCCAGGCGAACTTCCTCAACGCCCGGGTCCTTTCCGAGTCGGGTTCCGCCGCCAGGGGCGAAACCCACTACCGGGTCTCCATCGACGGGCTCGGCCAGTTCGGTGCGGTGGGCGCGCCCGGCCTGACCGGATCCGCCCATGAACTCGTCATCCGCCCCCACCGGCTCAGGGTGTCCCTGCAGCCGGCCGGGACTGAAACCATTGCGGGCGTCATCGAACGGGTCAACTACACCGGCGATGCCCTCTCCGTAGCCGTCAAGGCCGGCGACCGCGTCCTGCAGGCCCAGATGCCCACGTCCAGCGGCGACCTGCCCCGCACCGGCGATGCAGCCTATCTTTCGTGGAACGAGCAGGATGCCTACCTGCTGCCCACCCCAGTGAAAGAGCCGGCAGCGTGACCGTCACCCAGACCGAGGCCCCCGCCGCCCGCCGGACCGGCGCAGCTGAAGGCGAACTGGAAAAGTCCACAGGACGCCGCAACAGGCGGACCTATCTCGCCCTTCTGATACCGGGCGTCCTTGGCCTCGTGGTCAGCTTTGTTTTCCCGCTGGCCTACATGGTCCGGATGTCCTTCAACAAGGGTGCACCGGACGGCGTCATCGAGGAAACCTTCACGCTGGACACGTATATCCAGCCGCTGACCGATCCGTACTACTGGTGGGTCACGCTGGACACCTTCCAGATGGGTGTCACCGTGGGACTGCTCTGCGTCCTGGTGTCCTACCCGGTGGCCCTCTTCCTCGCCCGGAGCACCAGCAAATACCGGGGGCTACTCATCGCCGTCGCCATCGCACCCCTGCTGACCTCGGCGGTTGTGCGGACCTACGGGTGGATGGTCATCCTGGGCACGAACGGCCTGGTCAACTCCACGCTGGACGGAATGGGCCTGATTGATACGCCGCTCAAGCTGACCAACAACATGACCGGCGTAACCATCGGTCTTGTTGAGATCTTTATGCCCTATGCAATCCTCGCGATGATCTCGGGCTTCGGGCGCCTCAGCCCGCAGCTGGAAGAAGCCGCCGGATCGTTGGGCGCCAGCAAGCTGCAGATTTTCACCCGTGTGACCCTGCCGTTGAGCCTGCCCGGCATCCTCACGGCGTTCCTGCTGGTCTTTGTGTTGTCGATCAGCACGTTCATCACCCCGCGCCTCCTCGGCGGCGGCAGCGTCCAGGTGCTCGCCACGGAAATCTACGATCAGACCACCGGGCTGCTCAACTGGCCGTTCGCGGCAGCACTCTCCGTCATCCTGCTGGTCCTGTTCGGCCTGATCATCGCCGTTTACCAGCGCCTCACCAAAAAGATCGGAGGCTAGCCATGTCCGAGGCCCGCCTGTTCAAGCCGCGGTTCAACCCGGCCAAGCCCGCGTTCGGGATCCTGGTGTTCCTGCTCTACGTGTTCCTCCTGGCGCCGCTGCTGATCGTCTTTGTTGTCTCGTTTGCCTCCAACCAGTACCTGTCCTTCCCGCCGGAGGGCCTGACGTTCAAGTGGTACGAGATGCTGCCGGAGGAAAGCACCTTCATGAACGGCATGCGGGTCAGCCTCATTGTCGCCGTCATCGTCACGGCCATCGTTTTGGCGCTCGGAGTTCCGGTGGCACTGGCACTGGACAGGTTTGAGTTCAAGGCCAAGGCAGCGGTGCAGTCATTCTTCCTCTCGCCGCTGCTGATCCCCAGCATCGTCCTGGCGCTGGGCATGGTCCTGCTGTTTGGTCCGCTGAACCTGAACAACACTTACACCGGCATCATCATCGGCCACGTGGCCATCACCATCCCGTTCGTGATCAGGACGACGCTGATGAGCCTGGCCACTACCGACACGTCCTGCGAGGCGGCGGCAAGGATCCTCGGGGCAGGGTCGTGGACGGTCTTCCGGCGGATCACCCTGCCGATCATCCAGCCCGGGGTCATCGCCGGCGGCGTCATCGCGTTCATCGTCTCCTTCGACGAAGCAGTCATCTCGCTGTTTGTGGCCGAGTCAGGGCTGCCGACGCTGCCCGTGCAGGTCCTGCGGTACGTGGAGAACTCTGCCGACGCAGCCGTGGCGGCGCTGTCCGTCATCCTCATCCTGATCTCCCTCGCCGTCGTCGTGGTCGTTGAGCGTGTTATGGGCCTGCGCAAAGCCCTGCGCTAGGCGCACGGGATAGGCCCGGGTCATAACCGCGGCCTATCCCGTGACATGGATTACGTCTTTGTGTGGGGCAGCGCACGGTGCCAGACTTTTGGGTAGGGCCGGAACCGCGGTTTGCAGCCATAAGCAATGGCGATGACTCACCACGCGGCGGCCGCTTCCCGCGCAAGTTTCCAGCCCCCACCCGGGGCACAACAGCTCAGAACACCACGAAGGAAGGCACACACTATGGGTCGCACGGTTGATCTTGTGGCAGATCTCGGTGAAGGCTTCGGTGCCTACTCCCTGGGTGACGACAGCGCACTCCTGGAAATCGTCTCCAGCGCGAACATCGCCTGCGGATTCCATGCCGGCGACCCGGACATCATGGACCGCACCGTTGCCGAATGCGTCCGGCGCAACGTCAGCATCGGTGCACACCCCAGCTTCCCGGACCTGCGGGGCTTCGGACGGCGGGCCATGGATCTCACCGCGGCTGAAGTCCGCAACGACGTCCTCTACCAGCTCGGAGCCCTGTCCGCCTTCGCCGCCTACCACGGCACCAGCGTCGCCCACATCGCCCCCCACGGCCGGCTGGGCAACCTCGTCGCCACCCGCCAGGATTACGCCGCCGCCGTCGCCGATGCCGCCAGCCGGTACCGCCCGGACCTCATTGTCCTGGCCCAGGACGGCGAGCTTGCGGAGGCCGCGGCCAGCCGTGGTTTGCCCATAGCCATCGTGGGCATCGCCGACCGGGCTTACGAGGACGACGGAACACTGGTGCCGCGCAGCCAGCCCGGCGCCGTCATCCATGACCCGGCAACCATCGTCGACCGCACCATCCGCATGGTGTGCGAAGGAATCATCGAATCGGCGTCCGGAATAAAGCTTCCCGTCGTCGCGGACACCGTCCTGCTGCACGGCGACAACCCGGGCGCCGTGGACCTGGCCCGCCTCATCCGCAAGGAGCTGACCGCGGCCGGCGTCACCATTGCCCCGCTGCCCCAGGTGCTCGCAGCCAAAGCGGAAGCCGCCTGAGATGACCGCTGCAACCCCTATCGAGGTACACGAATCAGGTGACGCCGCCCTCCGCGTCGTCGCTACTTCCCCTGACCGGGAGCGGAACTGGGCTGCGGTCCACGCCCTGGCGGCCTGGCTTGAGACGGCCGACGTCGACGGTGTACACGGCGCGGTTCCCACCTACGATTCGGTGCTGGTGGAGTTCGACCCCTACGTCACGTCCGCTCGCCAGATCCGCGCCTTTGTACTGCTGGGCATGCGCCAGCTGGATTACGTCGGCGCCCCGGCCCGCATGCCCCGGCAGTTCGATGTCCCCGTGGTCTACGGCGGCGAGTACGGACCCGACCTCCAGAAGGTCGCGGACCACGAGGGACTCTCCGTTGCCGAGATCATCGCCCTCCACACGGCCAAGTCCTACGTCATCCGCTGCCTGGGGGCCCCGGCAGGATCGCCCATGATGGACGGCCCGGACTTCCCCCTGCCCGTGCCCCGGCTGAAGGACCCCCGGCTTTCCGTGCCCGCAGGCGCCGTCTCCGTCGCCGGCCGGCAGGCAGTGATCGCTCCGGCCTCAGCTCCCGGCGGGTGGTGCGTGATCGGCCAAACGCCGCTGACCGTTCTGAACCCGGACAGGCAGCCCTTGGTGCCCTACCTGCCCGGCGACCTGCTCAGGTTCCACGAGCTGCCGGCCGACGAATTCGATCGCCTTGCAGGCCTTGAACTGGAGGCGTCCGCATGAGCGGGACCCTGACCATCCAGCAGGCCGGCCACTCCGTCGTCACAGACCTCGGCAGGTTCAAGGGGCCGCGGTACGGGCTCCCCGTAAACGGAGCGTTGGACCAGTTCTCTGCACGGGCAGCCAATATCCTGGCCGGCAACCTGGACAACGATCCCGTCCTCGAAGTCACAGCACTGGACTTCCGGATGCGGGCAGACTCAGACCTGCTCATCGCCGTCACGGGTGCACCACTGACCGTGACCGTCGGCGGACGCGAATGTCCGCAGTGGGAGCCGGTATCGGTCCTCGCCGGGGAAACCATTGCTTTGCGCGGTATGAACACCGGGTTGCGCGCCTACATCGCAGTCCACGGCGCACTGGAAGCCCCGATGCTGCTGGGCAGCTGCGCGCCGGACACGGTCGTCGGCTTCGGGCTGAAACTTACGGAAGGCACCGTCCTGGAAGCCCGGAAGACCGTGCCCCCGATCAGGCAGCCGTACTTTGACCTTCCCCTGTTCCGGCTGGGGCTGTCCCGTCCTGGAGCCAGCGCCAGCCCGGTCATCGACGTCACGGACGGACCGGACATCGCCGAATTCGGCGACACCGCCGATCTCCTGTTCAACACCAGCTACACGGTGAGCGGTCGGAGCAACCACATCGGCCTCCGCCTCGGCGGGGCGCTTCCGGAACGGCAGTCGACAGCGGAAGTCCTTTCCAGGGGCGTTCCGGTCGGGGCCATCGAGGTCCCGTCCCGGGAAGAGCTCCTGGTACTTCACCGGGGACGCGGCGTGACGGCCGGATACCCTGTGCTGGGCGTCGTCACCAGCCGCTCCCTGGATGTCCTGGCCCAGGCCAGGCCCGGGCACACCATCCGGTTCCGCAAAACCACAGTGGCCGAGGCCACTGCGCGTCACCGTGCCGCAATGCGTGAACTTGAGGCGCTGCGCACGTCAGTAAATACAGTCTTCGGCTTACTGGGTGTGGGAGCCCCGGCAAGCTGGCGGGAACTCCTGCCGGCGTCCGGAACCTGAGATCCCGTCATGTCCCGCCTCAGTCATCAGAAAAAGTAAGGATCAAGATGTCAACGTCAACACGAGCGGCCGGTCCGCAGAACGACCGCCTGGATGCCAGGCAAACCCGGAAGGTGGTTACCGCCGGCTGTGTGGGCATCTTCGTGGAACTCTACGACAACGGCATCTTCGCCTTTATGGCCGGAACCCTTGCCTTGGTCTTCCTCGCCCCCGGCAACCCGGACAACGCCCTCCTCTTTGTTTTCGCCGGCTACGCCGTGTCCTTCTTCGTACGCCCCCTGGGCGCCGTGGTCTGCGGTTACCTGGGTGACCGCATCGGAAGGCAGAAACTGCTGGTCTTCGTCATCCTGCTCATCAGTGTGGCAACAGCAGGCATAGGCCTCCTGCCGGCCTACTCCGCCATCGGCATCGCTGCGCCGATCCTCCTCGTGCTGCTCCGCATGCTGCAGGGCTTCTCCGTCGGCGGCGAAGCCGCCGGCGCCATGACGTTCCTCGCCGAACACGCCCCGGAAGGCAAGCGCGGCATCATCACCTCCTACGCCCAGATCGCCTCCTTCGCGGCGCTGCTCACCGGCACGATGGTCGCCTTCTCCATGTCGCCCTGGCTCACTCAGGCAGCGATCGACGGCGGCGGCTTCGGTTCGTTCGCATGGCGCATCCCGTTCCTGGTCGCCATTCCCATGGGCGTCATCGGCTGGTACATCCGCAAGGCGATCAGCGACACCCCGAACTTCGTGAAGCTGAAGGAGGAGGGCGGCCTGTCCAAGAACCCCCTCAAGGAAGCCTTCAAGTCCGCCGAACACCGCCGCGCCATGCTGCTGGCCCTCTTCATCCCGCTGATGAACGGCTCCGGCTACTACGTCCTCTTCTCCTACATGCCCACGTTCCTCAAAGGCAAGCAGCTCAACTTCACCATCGGCGAAGCACTCCTCGTCACCGCCTGCAGCCTGGTTGTCATCTGCATCGCCATCCCCTTCATGGGCGCCCTCTCCGACCGCGTCGGCCGCAAAAAAGTCATCGCCGGCTCCGCCATCGCGATGGCCGTCGTCGGAATCCCGGCCTACGCCCTCATCGCCACCGGCGAGATGGCACTGGCCATCCTGGGTGCCTGCATCATGGCCGTGGTCTTCGCCGGCCACACCGCCGTCATCCACATCCTGATCGTCGAACTGTTCCCCACCCGGGTGCGGTACTCGGCCTACGGCCTCGGGTACAACGTCTCCTCGGCTCTCTTCGGCGGCACGGCGCCGTTGCTGATGACCTGGCTGATCTCCACCACAGGCAACATCTACATGCCGGCGTTCTACGCCGTAGTCACCGCCCTGGGCACCCTTGTCGCCGTGAGCACGGTCAAAGACCGGGCGCACCAGCCCCTCCGGGACGCCTGACCCACACACCGGGCCGGGGGCTTTGGCCCCGCGTCCAAGCCCGTCATTCTTTGCCAAACCCCACTCATTGGAGACTTCCATGTCATTTTCAGACTATTCGACAGCGCTCGTGACCGGCGCTTCCACCGGCATGGGCGCCGCCATCGCTGAACGCCTGGCCAAGCGCGGACTCCAAGTACATGCCTTCGCCCGCAACGAAGAACGCCTGCAGGACCTGGCGGACCGCACCGGAGCCGTCCCGCACGCCGTCGACCTGACCGACACCGCGGCGCTGACCGCAGCGGTGGAGGGCCTGAAAGTGGACGTCCTAGTCAACTGCGCCGGCGTCTCCCGCCCCGGAAACATCCTGGACTCCACCGAAGACGACATCGACGAGTTGGTGGACGTCAACCTGCGCTCCCTCCTGCAGCTGACCCGCCTGGTGCTTCCCGGCATGGTGGAGCGGGACAAGGGCCACATCGTCAACATCAGCTCCATCGCCGGCGTCTACAACTTCTATGGCCACACCGTTTATCACGCCACGAAGGCGGCAGTGCACCAGGTCTCCCGGCAGCTGCGCAACGATACCGTGGGCAAGCGAATCCGCGTCACGGAGATCTGCCCCGGCCGGGTGGAGACCGAAATCTTCGGTCGGAACATGGGCGGCACGCCCGAGGCCATGGAAGAAGCGTGGAAGACCTACTACGAGGGTTATGAGTCCCTCACGACTGATGACATCGTCAATGCCCTGGATTACGCCGTCGAAACACCCCAGCACGTGAACGTCGGCATGCTGGAACTGATGCCCACCTTCCAGGTCCCCGGCGGACTCACCTTCGACCGCCGCTGACCAGCAACCGTCCCCGCACCGCACTGCCACCAGCAGAAAACGATAGGTCCCCTGATGCACAACATCCGTACGGTGAGTTTCCCCGACCAGCAGCTGCTCGCCGACCTGGAGCCGCTTCCGGGCGGGCTCCGCGGCGTCGTCTGGGACCTCCGGTCCGATCCACAGGGCGGAACCCTGGAGGAGATCGATGCCGTGATCTTGCCCTACATCGACGCCGGGGCGGTGCTGCCCGCGCTGGCCAACGTACCAGGGCTCAAGTTCGTCCAGACGCAGTCCACGGGCTTTGACGGTGTCCGGGAAGCGGCTGGTTCGGCGGCCGCTGTGTCCAGTGCAGCCGGAGTCCACGCAGCGGCAACAGCGGAACTGGCGGTGGGACTCATCCTTGCCAAGCTCCGGGGGATCGATCATGCGGTCCGGGATCAGCTGCAGGCGGCCTGGCGGCCGGAGCGCCGCCAGTCCCTCGCGGACCGCCGGGTGCTCTTGGTCGGCGTCGGCGGTATCGGGCAGGAGACGGCAAAGCGCCTGGAACCCTTCGAAGTGACCGTCACGCGGGTGGGGAGCGCCGCGCGCGACGACGACCACGGGCACGTGCACGCGTCCTCCGAACTTGCGGAACTCGCGGCCAGCCACGACATCCTCATTTCAGTCCTGCCACTGAGCGAGCAGACGCACCACCTGATCGGCGAGAAGGTCCTCGCAGCATTGCCCGACGGCGCGCTGGTGGTCAACGTGGGCAGGGGAGCGGTGGTGGACACGGCCGCGCTGACCAAGGAAGTCACGTCCGGCCGGTTGCAGTGCGCCATCGATGTGGTGGATCCGGAACCGCTCCCGGCCGACCACCCGCTGTGGGGGTCTCCGAATGCCTTGATCACGCCCCATATTGGCGGTAACGCGTCCGCCTTCGAACCCCGGATCGTCAAGCTCCTGTGGCAGCAGCTGGAGGCGCTGGCCGCTGGACGCCTTCCGGCCAACCTCGTGCAGATCGGCCCCTTCTCATGAATACACTTTTTGATTTGACGGGGCGGGTTGCCCTGGTGACGGGTTCGAGCCGGGGGATTGGCAATGCGTTGGCGCGGGCGTTGGCGGATGCCGGGGCGACGGTGGTGCTGAACGGGATTAATGCGGAGCGGTTGAAGGCGGCTGAGGCGGCGATGGCCGCGGACTTCGCGCCGGGGCGGGTCCATAGTGTCGGGTTTGATGTCACCAGTGATGCCGAGGCTGCCCGGGGTGTTTCGTGGGTGGAGGAAAACGTAGGTCCGTTGCAGATCCTGGTGAACAATGCGGGGATCCAGCACCGGGTGCCGATGCTGGAGCTCGATGTCGCGGACTGGGAGCGGGTGATCGCCACGGATCTGACGGGCGCGTTCCTGGTGGGGCGGGAGGCGGCGCGGCATATGATTCCGCGGGGCAGGGGCAAGATCATCAATATCTGTTCGGTGCAGACGGACCTGGCCCGGCCCACGATCGCCCCGTATGTGGCGGCGAAGGGCGGGTTGCGGAACCTGACCCGGGCGATGACGGCGGAGTGGGCGGGGTCCGGGCTGCAGATCAACGGGATCGCCCCGGGCTATATCCATACCGAGATGACGCAGAACCTGGTGGACGATGAGCAGTTCAATGCCTGGATCCTGGGCCGGACCCCGGCGCGCCGGTGGGGCACGGTCCAGGACCTGGCCGGGCCGGCGGTGTGGCTGGCCTCGGACGGGTCGGACTTTGTGAACGGGCAGACGATCTTTATCGACGGCGGAATGACGGTGGTGGTCTGATGGGCGCTTCAGCAATGGCTCGGGGGACCGAAGCAACATCCCTGCCGGTTTCCCTGCCGGTGTCGGGTGTGGCGGTGGTGGCGCATGCGGCCGGGGACCTGCGGATCGAGGAGGTCCCGCTGGCCGCCCCGGCCGCGGACGAGGCCGTGGTCGAGGTTGCGTACGGCGGGATCTGCGGGTCGGACCTGCATTACTGGCTGCACGGGGCGGCGGGCGAATCGATCCTGAGGGCGCCGCTGGTGCTGGGGCATGAGATTTCCGGTGTTGTGGTCCGGGCGGCGGCGGACGGGACCGGCCCGTCCGCGGGCGCCCCGGTCGCGGTCCACCCGGCCACCCCGGGTCCGGGGGCGGGGGAGGTGCGGTGGCCGGCGGACCGGCCCAACCTCTCCCCGGGATGTACGTATCTGGGCAGCGCGGCCCGGTTCCCGCACACCGACGGCGCGTTCGCCCGCTACGTGAACCTGCCCACCCGGATGCTGCGGGCACTCCCGGCCGGGGTGGATCTGCGGACCGCGGCGCTGATCGAACCCGCGTCGGTGGCCTGGCACGCCGTCGCCCGTGCCGGGGACGTCGCGGGCAGGAGCGTGCTGGTGATCGGGTCCGGCCCGATCGGTGCGCTGGCCGTCGCGGTCCTCAAACGTGCCGGCGCGGGACGGATCACCGCCGTCGATGTCCATGCCAAACCGCTGGAGATCGCCGCCGCCGTCGGAGCGGACCAGACCCTGCAGGCCGGGGACGCGGACGCGATCGCCGCGGTGCAGGCCGACGTCGTCATCGAATCCTCCGGCAGCCACCACGGCCTGGCCTCAGCGATCCAGGGCGCGGGGCGCGGCGGGACGGTGGTCATGGTCGGGCTGCTGCCCACCGGACCCCAGCCGGTCCTGATCTCCCTGGCCATCACCCGGGAACTGGACCTGCGCGGATCCTTCCGCTTCAACAACGAGATCGACGACGTCATCACCGCCCTCGCCGACCGCACCCTGAACATCGGCCCCGTCATCACCCACGAATACCCCCTCAGCCAAGGACTCGAAGCCTTCGAAACCGCCAGGAACTCCGCCGCATCAGGAAAAGTCCTCCTCAACTTCCAACCGGCAGGCGCAGTGCTCCAGCCCTGAGAACTGTCGTTCAGGACGCAGGCAGGACGAAGGTCGCCGTGGTGCCTGCGCCCGGTGCGCTGGTCAGGCTCATGGACCCGCCGTGGCCCTCGACGATGGTCTTGCTGATGGGGAGCCCCAGGCCCGCCCCGGGGATGGCCGTTTCGCGGGACCGCGCAGAGCGGAAGAATTTGGTGAACGCCTGCTCCTGGTCTTCCGTGCTCATGCCGATGCCGGGATCGGTGATCGAGCAGACGAGGTCCGTGCCGGTGCGGTGCGCCCGGGCGGTGATGCGGCCGCCGTCGGGCGAGTATTTGATCGCGTTGGCGAGCAGGTTGCTGACCACCTGGCGGATCCGCGGGACGTCCATCCGGGCGGTGAGCGACGGTCCCACTTCCAGGACCAGTTCAAGGCCCCTGTTGGCGGCCTGGGGGAGCGTGAAATCGACGACGTCGGCGAGGAGCCAGGCGAGGTCGGCCTCCTGCAGAGAAAGGTCCACATGTTCAGAGGCCACCGCAATCAGATCGTTCACCAGGCCCAACAGCTGCGTCGCGTTCCGGTGTACCACCTGCAGTTCGGCTTCGATCCCTTCATGCCCGGGTTCCTCCAGAACGAGTTCGAGGTAGCCGAGAATGGACGTCAGGGGCGTTCGCAGCTCGTGGGAGACGGTGCCAACGAAGTCGTCCTTCGCGGCGAGCGCTGTGATCAGGGCTGTCACGTCCACCAGCGTTATGACACCGCCGCTGCGCGCTCCGTCCCCGGAGCAAATGGCGTGCGCGCTGACGGAAAAGCCGCGCTGGTCCTTTTCATCGCCTGCCCAGATCAGCTCGTCCGTGAACATATCGCCCCGGGCAACGCGGGCAGCGGGGAGCCCGTCGGAAGGCACCGGCGTCGCCCGGTCGCTGAGCAGCAGGGTGATAGTGCTCTCGGCTTCGGTCAGTCGGGCCAACGTCGGATCATCGCGCATGGCCCGGTTGACCAGGACATTGTTTCCGTGCTGGTCCACCACCCAGACGCCCACTCCCACCGCCGCCAGCACGGCGTCCAGGAGCCGCTGGCGGTCCACACTCTCAGCAAGCGTTTCCGCCAGCGCCTCGTCCTTCTTGACCATTGCCGTGCGCTGGCGGTGAAGCGTCCCGGAGACGACATGCGCTGTCACTGCGATTGCGGCCATCACGAGGGGCAGAAAGATGGTCCGGATCATCGTGCCTTGGGCCGGGGGCGCGCCGAAGGCCACTGCGGGGACGATGGTGCTGAGCAGCGTGGCCACCACAGCCAGTACCACCCTGATGCGCTGGCGGCCGATGGCGAGCCACACCACGGGGAACACGAGCATCAGGCTCAGTACCGCGAAATTGGGGCCACCGGCCTGGCGCGTGAAGCCGATGGCAAGGCAATCAAGGAAAGGTATCACCGTGAATGCGGCGGACGGCAGCCTGCTCCACGGAAGAGCCACGCAGGCGACGAAGACGGCCGAGTGCGCCAGTAACGCCAGCCGGAAGGCGTTGTCCGCCAAGGTGGCGGGGCTGAACAGCCCGGCAGCCACCACGACGAGCAACACCGTAACGGTGAGCGGAAGCTGGCTCATCACCACCCGGCCCCGGGCGCCAAGGCCCCCGAAGAACGCGTCGATCCGTCCGGCGAGAAGACCGTCGTTTGGCGGTTCCTGGCCCGGCGTCGAGCCATTTCGTTGCGTTTGTTGCATCAGTCTGTCCCCCAGACACAGCCGTGATGACCTCCGGCTGCCTGAAGGTCGTTGTGAAAGCCTAGCTGCCCTACCCGATCAGCAGGCTCAACGCCTCCGTAAGGTGCTCCACTTCGCGCACCGAGAAGCCTGGTGGCACGGGTCCGGGTCCGTTGTGGCTGGCCGGGACCACGGCGTGGGTGAAGCCCAGGCGGTGTGCTTCCTGGATGCGCTGGTTTATGCCGGGCACGGGCCGGACCTCGCCGGCCAGGCCTACTTCGCCGAAAGCGATCAGCCGGATGGGCAGGGGTTTGCGGGCCTTCGCGGACGCGACGGCAAGGGCAACGGCGAGGTCAGTGGCCGGTTCACTGAGCTTCACACCGCCCACGGTGGCCACGTAGGAATCGTCCTTGTGCAGCAGGCAGCCGGCACGCTGCTGCAGCACCGCCAGGAGCATGGACACCCGTGAACTGTCCAGGCCGCTGGTGGCCCGGCGGGGCTGCGAGTTGGCGCTCTCGGCAAGCAGCGACTGCACCTCGGCCAGCAGCGGCCGCCGCCCTTCCATGGTCACCGTGATGCAGGTGCCTGAAACAGGTTCCTTGGTGCGGCTGACGAACAGCCCGCTGGGGTCCGTCAGCCCTTCGATGCCGTTCTCATTCAGGTCAAAACAGCCGACGTCGTCCGTGGGCCCGTACCGGTTCTTCACCGCGCGCAGCATCCGGAGCCGGGAGTGACGCTCGCCTTCGAACTGGCAGACCACATCCACCAGATGTTCGAGCAGCCGCGGCCCCGCGATTGACCCGTCCTTCGTCACGTGCCCCACCAGCAACGTGGTCATGTTCCGGCGCTTGGCTGCCGCGATGATGGACGCAGCAACCTCACGCACCTGCGAGACGCCGCCGGCGCCGCCGTCGACGTCCGCGCTGCTGAGCGTCTGGACCGAGTCCACAATCAGCAGCCGCGGCTCGATCTTCTCCACCTGCCCCAGTGCCTGCCCCAGGTCCGTTTCCGCAGACAGGTACAGGGAATCGGCGACGGCGTCGATCCGTTCGGCGCGCAGTTTCACCTGCGCGGCGGACTCCTCGCCTGTGACATACAGAACGTCCTGGGCGGTGCGGGCAAACTTCGCCGCGACGTCCAGCAGCAGCGTGGACTTGCCTACGCCGGGCTCCCCGGCCAGCAGGATGACCGCGCCCGGAACCAGGCCTCCGCCCAGCACCCGGTCCAGCTCGTCCACTCCGGTGGGCAGGAAAGCCGCCGTGGTGGCATCGACCTCGGCAATCCGGCGGGCCGGCTCCAGAACTGTAGTAGCCGCCGTCGTACGCGCTACAGCGGCGCCGGTTTCCTCAACCGTGCCCCACGCCTGGCACTCGCCGCAGCGCCCCACCCACTTGACCGTGGTCCAGCCGCATTCGGCGCACTTATATGCCGGCGCTTTGGACGCCCGGGAAGTCTTTGTTGCCATGGGTTCCACCCTACTGGCGGGCACCGACAAGGACGGACGGCGACAGCGCTACAACCCCGGCAGCACGTCCCGGGCCTCGCGCGAATCCATGCCGGTGGCCTCCAGGAGGTCCACCATGAGTGGCCGGAACAGCATCACCACAGTCTCACCCTCAAGCCGCTCGACCTCCAGCAATTTCGGATGCAGCCGCAGCGCGATCTCGCTGAAGTCCCGCCGAGCCGTCCGAAGATGGGCGCCGCGCACGCCTTCGTGCGTTTCCGCCAGGCCGAGCGACAGTTCATCAATCGCGGCCGCGGTTTCCTGGAGCACATCGGCGATGTTCGCGGTGGCGTTGTCAGAAAGCGCGGCGTGGTTGATGGCGCTGGTCAGCCTGCGTGCGAAGACGCGGCTGTTCCTGAGCGCAAGGTCGATGAAGTCAAGGGAGTTCTCAAGCCTGTCCAGCTCGTCGCGGTGCCGCCGGTGGGCCGGCGCGAGGGTGGCCACTTCACCGGAGGCGCGCAGGGAATGACGCATCGCGTCCACGAGCGGCTGGCAGTTCCGGCCGCGGATCAGCGCGTGCCAGGCCTGCGTGGAGTCGCTTTCGGTCAGGGCGGCGGCGCATTCCCGGAGCACTTCCGCCAGTTCATGGAGCAGCTTCCGGACATCCTTGCGGGGCTCCCGGCGCGGATCCTTCGGAATGAGGATGGTCACCAGGAGGGCGAAAAGGCCACCCACCACGGCGTCCAGGCTGCGCGTGAAAGGCCCGCCGTCCGGAGCCGGCAGCAGAACTACCAGCAAGGATTGCAGCCCCAGCTGCGTGGTGAAGATGTTGCCGCTGTCCAGGAAACGGGCCAGCAGGATGGAGAACAGGAGTACGACGGCGGCCTGCCAGATTCCGCTGCCCAGCCAGTGCAGCAGCAGATCACCGACGGCGATCCCGATGGTGCAGCCGAGGCCCACCTCCATCACGCGTCGCAGCCGCGGGTCACGCGAGAAGCCCAGTGCGATCAGTGACGATGTGGCCGCAAAGAGGGGTCCGGAGTGCCCCAGGACGTACTCGGCGAAGGCGTACGCCCCCACCGCGCACGCGGTCATCTGGACGGCGGGGACCAGTGAGTTCCGGCTCCGGACCAGGCCGGTCCGGATGCGTCCGCTCAGGAAACGCCTGCTTGCTGAGAGTCCTGCTGCTGCGGCCATGCCCTCCAGTCTATTTGCCGGCCCGGCACCTAAGACCGAAAGTGTGACGTGCGCAATAGTGACGCAGCAGTTGTAAGCCAATATGCCGCCGTCGTTAATCTCCTGTTCATCTTCGGCCGCCCATCGCTTAACCTGCGGCCCATAGATTCGTTGAAGGTACAAAACGTACGCATCGCGCTGCAGGGCTTCTCCGGGCCCTCCCCGCAACTGAATAACCCTGGAAGGGGTACATCTAGTGAAGGCACTCCGTTTCGGCCGCCACGCGGCTATCGCTGTAATCGCAGCCGGCGCACTCGCGCTCACCGCGTGCGGTTCAGATAACGCCACGGGCAACACGCCTGCAGGCAACCAGACTTCTGCCGGCCCCAAGGTCACCGGCACGCTCACCGGGATCGGAGCATCCTCCACCGGTGCAGCCATGGACGCCTGGAAGGCCGGCTTCGCCGCTGCCAACCCCGGCGCCACCGTGCAGTACTCCCCGGACGGTTCCGGCGCAGGCCGCAAGGCGATCATCGACGGCTCGGCCCAGTTCGCCGGCTCCGATGCGTACCTCAAGGATGAAGAGCTGGCCAGCTCCAAGGCCAAGTGTGGCCCGGAAGGCGCCATCAACATCCCCGTCTACATTTCCCCGATCGCTGTGGCGTTCAACGTCCCCGGCATCACCGAGCTGAAGCTTGACGCAACCACCGTGGCCAAAATCTTCCGCGGCGAGATCGTCAACTGGAACGACCCCGCCATCGCCGCCCTGAACGCGGGCGTCAGCCTCCCGGACCTGAAGGTCACCCCGGTGAACCGCTCTGACGATTCCGGTACCACCACCAACTTCACCGAGTACCTTGCGGCTGCTGCTGCGGATGTTTGGACCGACAAGGCTGCCGGCATCTGGCCCGCAACCCTGCAGGGCGAAAACGCCAAGGGCACCTCCGGTGTTGTCAAGACCGTCACCGACACCCCGGGCGCCGTGACCTACGCGGATGACTCCGCCGTGGGCGGCAAGCTGGGCACCGCCTCCATCAAGGTGGGCAGCGAGTTCGTCAAGATCTCCGCCGATGCCGCCGCCAAGGCTGTTGAAGCCGGCAAGGCCGTAGATGGCCGCTCCGCCACCGACGTCGCCATCAAGCTGGACCGCAAGACCACCGCGTCAGGTGCCTACCCGGTCGTCCTGGTTTCCTACCACGTTGTCTGCACCACCTACGACAAGCAGGAAACTGTTGACCTCGTCAAGGCCTTCGAAAGCTACGTAGTTTCGGACGCCGGCCAGAAGACGGCTGCTGATTCCGCGAAGTCCGCGCCGCTCTCCCCGGCCCTCGCCGAGAAGGCCGTCAAGGCCATTGAATCCATCAAGGTCAAGTCCTAGTACCTGCCCTGAACCACGTTCCCCGCCACGCCGAAAGGCGGGGCGGGGAACTTTGGCTTGTAAGCTCGATTTAGGCACCGCCCACAACCGAAGGGTCTGGAATGACCGCCACCCCCCTGAGTAGTCCCCAGGGCGCAGGCCGCGCCGGGGATAAGATCTTTTCCGGCGCCGCCCTGACCGCCGGGTGCCTCATCCTCGCCGTCCTGTTCGGCGTGGCACTCTTCCTTGTTGTCCAGGCAATTCCGGCGCTCACCGCCCCGGCCGCCGAGATCCAGGGCGGCGAAGGCTTCTTCGCCTACATCTGGCCGATCGTTATCGGCACCCTCATCGCAGCCGTCATCGCACTGGTGATCGCAACACCCATCGCCATTGGCGTGGCCCTGTTCATCTCCCACTTCGCCCCGCGCGGACTCGCGTCCGGCCTTGGCTACGTGGTGGACCTCCTGGCCGCCATCCCGTCGGTGATTTACGGTGCCTGGGGCGCGGCGTTCCTCGCCAAGGAAATCTCCCCCGCCTACAACTGGCTGGCACAGAACATGGGCTGGCTGCCCATCTTCCAAGGTCCCGCCTCTGCCACCGGAAAAACCATCCTGACCGCCGGCATTGTGCTCTCGGTGATGGTCCTGCCGATCATCACGTCCCTGAGCCGCGAAATCTTCCTGCAGACGCCCAAGCTCCATGAGGAAGCCGCACTGGCCCTCGGCGCCACACGCTGGGAAATGATCAAAATGTCGGTCCTGCCGTTCGCCCGTCCGGGCATCATCAGCGCCGTTATGTTGGGCCTGGGCCGTGCGCTGGGCGAGACCATGGCAGTTGCCCTGGTCCTCTCCTCCGGTGCCCTGACAGCCAGCCTGATCACGTCCGGGAACCAGACCATCGCCGCGGAGATCGCGCTGAACTTTCCCGAAGCCAGTGGCCTGAAGGTCAGCACGCTGATCGCTGCCGGCTTGGTCCTTTTTGTGATCACCCTGGGAGTCAACATGATCGCCCGCTGGATCATCACCCGGCACAAAGAATTCTCGGGAGCCAACTAAATGTCCTCCACTCTTACCCCCGCGCGCAGCAAGCGTTCAGCCCTCACCAAAGGCCAGCTGCCCAAGTACGCGCCGTACGTTGTCCTGGGACTCGCCCTCATCGTGGGCGCCGCAATCCTGGCACTGATCGGGTTCAATGCCTTTGGCTGGGGCATCGTCTCGGCCATCCTCTTCGCTGCCGGCCTGGTGGGCTGGAGCGCGGCGGTGGAAGGCTCGCGCAAAGCCAAGGACAAGCTGGCCACCTGCCTGGTGGTGGGCTCGTTCCTGGTCGCGCTGCTCCCGCTGATCTCCGTGATCTGGACGGTGCTGGTCAACGGCGTTCCCGGCCTCATCTCCCCGGGCTTCCTCACCAGCTCCATGAACGGCGTCACGGGCGTCTACGACAATAAGGCCGTCGAAGAGGGCGCCCCCGTTATCGGTGGCATCTACCACGCCCTGTTGGGCACCATCCAGATCACGCTGGTAGCCACCGTGATCTCCGTGCCCGTCGGACTGCTGAGCGCCATTTACCTGGTGGAGTACGGCCACGACGGCCGTTTGGCCCGCGCCATCACGTTCTTTGTGGACGTTATGACCGGCATCCCGTCCATCGTGGCCGGCCTGTTCGCCGCAGCGTTCTTCTTCGCCGTGGTGGGGCCCGGCACCAAAACCGGTGCCGTCGCCGCCGTCGCGCTTTCAGTCCTGATGATTCCTGTAGTGGTGCGTTCCAGCGAGGAAATGCTCAAGATCGTCCCCAACGAACTGCGCGAAGCGGCCTACGCGTTGGGTGTGCGTAAGTGGCGCACCATCCTCAAGGTGGTTATCCCGACGGCGATCTCCGGCATCGCGTCCGGCGTCACCTTGGCGATCGCCCGCGTTATCGGTGAGACTGCGCCCATCCTGGTCACCGCCGGGTTTGCCACCAGCATCAACAACAACGTGTTCGGCGGCTGGATGGCGTCGCTGCCCACCTTCATCTACACCCAGATCCTGAACCCCACCTCACCGGCGAACCCGGACCCGTCCTCGCAGCGGGCCTGGGGCGCCGCCCTGGTGCTGATCATCCTGGTGATGGTGCTGAACCTTGGCGCCCGACTGATCGCCAGGACCTTTGCGCCCAAGACCGGCCGCTGAAATTTTTTTCAGCAGGCCATTCCGGTCCTCGCGGCCAAACCCTAGACTTCAATCCGTACCCAGCAAGTGAAGGAACACCATGTCTAAGCGCATCGACGTCAAAGACCTGAACGTGTACTACGGCGATTTTCTGGCCGTGGAGGATGTCAGCATCAACATCGAGGCCAAGTCCGTAACGGCCTTCATCGGTCCCTCAGGCTGTGGCAAGTCCACGTTCCTGCGCACCCTGAACCGCATGCACGAGGTTCTGCCCGGCGCCCGCGTCGAAGGTGAAGTCCTGATGGACGGCGACAACCTCTACGGCCCCGGCGTGGACCCCGTGACGGTGCGTTCGCAGATCGGCATGGTCTTCCAGCGGCCCAACCCGTTCCCCACGATGTCCATCCGCGACAACGTGCTGGCCGGCGTCAAGCTGAACAACAAGAAGATCTCCAAGGGCGAGGCCGACGTCCTCGTAGAGAGGTCCCTCCAGAGCGCCAACCTCTGGAACGAGGTCAAGGACCGCCTGGAGAAGCCAGGATCCGGCCTGTCAGGCGGCCAGCAGCAGCGACTCTGTATCGCCCGTGCCATTGCGGTGGAACCGCAGGTGATCCTCATGGACGAGCCGTGCTCCGCGCTGGACCCGATCTCCACGCTGGCCATCGAGGACCTTATCAACGATCTGAAGGACCAGTACACCGTGGTGATCGTGACCCACAACATGCAACAGGCCGCCCGCGTTTCGGAAAAGACGGCGTTCTTCAACATTGCCGGTACCGGCAAACCGGGCAAGCTGATCGAATACGGGAACACCCAGACCATCTTCAACAACCCCAACGTGAAGGCTACCGAGGACTACGTCTCCGGCCGCTTCGGCTAGTCCCTGCGGCGTTTAAGGCTTGCGCTCAGCCCGCCAAAGGTGACATCGCCAGGGCCAGCACGAAGGCCCCTGCTGCGGCTGCCGCGGGCGTCAGGACCCACAGTGCCAGGATCTGCATGACCAGTTTCCGGTTGGTGACTGAGAAGTGCTGGTTCTCGCCGGCACCCAGCACGGCCGCGGTGACAGTGTGGGTGGTGGAGAGGGGCCACTGCAACGCAATCGCCCCGAGAAACAGCATCACGCCGCTGAAGGTCTGGGCCACGGAGCCCCGCAACGGGTCCACCCTGGTGATCTTGTAGCCGATGGTGTGCGAGATCCGCCAGCCGCCAAAGAGTGTTCCGGCCGTGATCATCAGGGCGGATACCAATGCCACCCACAGGGGGATACTCTCGCCGTCGGCGTACCCGGCCGCGACCAGGGCCAGGAGCAGCACGGCGCCTACACGCTGGCCGTCCTGCATGCCGTGGCCGAATGCCACGGCCCCTGCCGCGATGGCCTGGCTGCGGCGGAAGCGCTGGTTGATGACGCTCGGCTGGGCGTAGCGCGCCGCCCAGGTCGTTGGGAATACCAGCAGGTACGCGCCAATGTAAGCGACGGCGGGCGAGAGCACCAGCGGCAGGATGACCTGGACCAGCAGGGATTGGTCAACGCTGCCCACTCCCGCCCCGCCCACGGCCAAGCTGGCGAGCCCTGCCCCGACGAGCCCGCCCACCAGGGCGTGCGTGGATGAAGCCGGGATGCCGCGCCACCACATCAGCAGGCCCCATGCACTGGCGCTGGCCAGGGCTGCCACCAAGATGCTGAGGCCGCTTTCGCCATCGGGCAAGTCGATCCACGTGTGGCTGATGGCAACCACGGCAGTGGAGCTGATCAAGGCGCCCACGAAATTGAAGAGGGCGGCCAGCAGCACGGCGACGCTGGGTGTGAGCGCCCTGGTGCGAACAGCCAGCGCAATGGATGTGGAGACGTCCCTGAAGCCGTTAAGAAAGGCGAACACTGCGGTCAGCAGGACCACAACTCCGAAAATTACTGCTGTCACGTCAGGATTCCTTGACGATGATGCTGCCTACCTGGGTAGCGACGCGGCGCATGTCCTTGGTGACTTCCACCAGCTGGTTGGCCACGTCTCGGTTACGGGAATACTGCGCCCACTTCATGTCCCGGATCATGTCCGCCACCCAGACCCGGTGGGTCCGTTCCGCGCGTTTGGCGAGCCTGAGGATCTCGATCCAGTAGTCCTCGAGGTCGTCGAGGTTGTCGAGCCGGCGCATGGCGTCCACTGTGAGCTCGGCCTGCCGGCTGATGATCTCGAGCTGGTCGGCGGCCCGCCGCGGCAGGCGGTCCAGCTGGTACAGGAAAACAAGTTCCGCCGCGCTGTCCAGTTTCTCGAGGGCTTCGTTGAGGTAGCGGGACAGCGCGTACATGTCTTCTCGGGGGAGCGGGTTCACAAAACTCGAACGCATGTGGGTGAGCAAGGCAAAATGCAGTTCGCCGGACCTGGCGTCGTGGTTGTGCATGTCGTCCACGAGCTTGGCGTGCTCCGTGGCAGGTACGCCAAGGATCTCTGCCATGGTGGCGCTGGCATGCACAATTTGCTGGGCCATCTGGGACAGCAGGATCAGCCCTGCGGGCTCCTGGGGAAAAAGGCGCAGCTTCACGTTGGGTACCGGTCTCCGGGGATGTGCAGGGGTCGGGGGCCGCCCACTTGTAACTTGACGCGGGCCAGCAGCTGATGTTGATACTACCGGCCCAGTTGCCGCGGCCTGTAAACAGGCGCAAAAAAATGGTGCCGAACCGGATACGCCTCTCGGCGGTAGGCCGCTCTAGGCGGCTAATTGTTGAAGCCCGGGGGTTTCGCGGCTCGACACCAGTTTCAGTGTTCTACGTTGCTTGGCCCAAGTCAACATTGACAGATCGGCGCCGGTGGTTCAGTCGAGCTCGCCCAGCCGCCAGGCGTTTGCCGCATGTTCAAGGTCCTCGGCCGTCTTCACGAGCTGGTGCGAGTTGCGCGTGAGCTTGCTTGCGTGGGCCTCGTTGCCGAGCTCGGCACCGTCGGCGATCGTCGCCTGGCCCAGCGCCACCACGCGGCAGAACGCGGCGGAACGTTCCAGCGCGACGTCGAACTCGCCGTCGAACGCTCCGGAGAGAATGGCGTCAGCCATGGTCCGCATCTCCTCGGCTCCCGGCGGTTCAGCGGCGCCGGCCACCACGTTGGAAACCTGCGCGGTGTCCTTGCCTGCCCGGAAGTACACGGAGATCCGTTCGGGGTCCTGGACGGTGGCGGCGCGCAGGGCGTACAGCCGCCAGAGGGCGCCGGGCAGCGAACGCGCCGGGCTTTCCGCCCACATCTCCGCGATGGCCTCCAGGCCCTGCTCGTCGGTCAGCTTGACCAGGCGTTCGGTGATGACGGGATCGTCGCTGTCGCGTCCGTGGCGTACCAGTGCCTGCGCGGCGAGGTGGGCCGCCTCGGAGACGCGCGCAGGATCGGGGCCGCCTGCGAACGGCTCAAAGTCGATGGGGGCGAACGGCTTGGGCTTGTGATGCCGGTTGGCTCCGCCGTAATGACTGGGTCCTGCTTGTTCGCTCATGCCCCCCACGCTACTCCTGTGCCGCGCGGGAAATCGAGTACTGTTTGCAGCCAGGATGGACCTTGCCAGCGCGTGTAACGCTGTCCGGAATTCGGAACATACGACGGCGGCGGACAACTTGCGTGTCAAAGCCGCCCCGTGTGTGGGGTAAAGTATTTTACGTCCAGAAATGGACTGGGCTGATCGGTCGTTTGACCGTCGGCTGGGGCCTTTAGCTCAGTTGGTAGAGCATCGGACTTTTAATCCGTGGGTCGTGGGTTCGATCCCCACAGGGCCCACCCACGCAGCAGGTCAGAGGCACATTGCCCCTGACCTGCTTGTGTTTTAGGGCCCCAACCCAACGGAAACCCAAACTAATTCGTTGAAGTGTGCCTAGAGGGTGCGTTGCGTCATGGGTGCCAGCCCGCCACGCATGGTTCATTTTGGTCGCCTATACCACGGCCCGCCCTGTGGATAAGCCATGCATCTTTCTTTGCACATCCTCAAAACATGTAAAAAAAATGGCCTTTTCTTTACATGTCATGCCATACGTTGCTAGTTTCTTTCCATGTCGCCCTGGGATCCCAAGAAACCGCATAACGATCTACTGCCGCTACCGCCCAAGGGCGAGGTGGAAACTGTTGCCGTCCTGAAGCTGGCCATCGAAGCGAGGGCCGCTCTGGCTGCATTGAACCAGGCGACGTTGTCAATGACCAACCCCTCGGTCCTCATAAATGCGATACCGCTGCTCGAAGCGCAAGCGAGCTCGGAAGTGGAAAATATTGTGACCACTACCGATGAGCTATTCATGCACGCCCAAGATGAATCCTCAGCGAACCCCGCGACGCGGGAGGCGCTGAGATACCGCACAGCGCTGTTCGAGGGCTTCGAAAGCGTCACCAGCAGAGGGATCGTAACGACCAACACGGCCCGTGAAGTTTGTTCAATCATCAAGATGCACACGATGGACCTGCGCAGCGGGAATGGAACCTTTATCGGCAACCCCGATACCCAAACGGCCGTCTACACTCCTCCTGAGGGCTACGGAGTCATTGACGCCAAGCTCGGCGACTGGGAGCTCTTCGTCAATTCAAGCGCTGGCTACGATCCACTCGTCCGGATGGCAATTGCTCACTACCAGTTCGAGGCCATACACCCGTTTGAAGACGGCAACGGACGAACGGGGCGAGTTCTCAACGTCTTGATGCTCGTGGCCGCCGGGCTGCTAAGCCAACCTGTTCTATACCTGTCCAGGTACATCATTGGGAACAAGAACGACTACTACAAGAAGCTACTCGCCGTCACCGCCGACGAAGCATGGACTGACTGGATCCTGTACATGCTCGAAGGCGTCCGGCAAACATCGATCTCAACCCTGAAAAAGATCGATGCCATCAGGACTCTTCAGGGAATCATGAAGCTGGAGATGAGCCAAGCAATTTCCGGCGGTGGCCACGTGGGACTACTTGACGTACTGTTCGAGCAGCCCTACTGCAGAATCTCGAACGTCATGGAAGTCTGTGGCGTCTCCCGGCCCACCGCGACCAACTGGCTTAACGCTCTAAAGGACAACAACGTCCTTGTCGATGTGAAGGTCGGACGCGAGCGGCTCTTTATCAACACCCGCTATATGCAGCTCCTCGTAGAAGACGAATCCCCGGCTAGCGAATCTAGCGAATCGACCCAAGAAGAAAAATTGTTCTGAACGCTCACCCGACTTTGTTGTCCAGCACGTCAGCGACTTCCGTGTGCAGCCACTTCCGGCCAACGTGGACGTCCGTGGTCACGGACAACTGGGCATGGCCTGGTTGGTCGGCGCCGACGCTCTTCCGGAAGGTGTGGGACGTGAGCCGCTCCAGCTTGAGCTTGGTACGGACGCGACACCAATGCTTACTCACGGCCGCGGGAAGTTCATCCGGTGAAGGCCTGGGTCAAGATCCGTGGTTCCATTTTCCGTTCGGTGAGGGCTGAGGACAGCACCATCATGGGTGCGATCGCTATACCGACCAGGACCAGGAGCCCGGCGAGGGACGATACTGCGTCCGTCACCGTGAGGATGGCCGTTGTGGCCGCGAAGTAGACCGCGATTCCTAGCAGGAGGCGCTCGGGTCGACGCTTCCACCGTCGGGTGCTGCTGATAAGCCCGCCGAGCAGTCTGGCCACAGAACATTCCCAAGCCAATATTCAGCGCCAACAGGGTGAAAAAGGCTGGGGACTAGGCTTCCTCTGTCGAGGACCCTTGCCGGTGGATGCGTGCCAAACGGCGGCGCAGTCGTTCGTTGGGCCGCAAGAGCGAGCCCGCCGAGGACGATCAATGCAGCTGCGCAAACCGACCCTGCGATGGGATGGACATAGGCGGCTATCAAAACCACCAAGGCGGGTCCGGCAAGGAAAGCGACATTATTCGCTACGGCCTCCAAGGAGAATGCGGCCGTCAGTTGCGACCTATCCACGAGGCGGCTCCAACGAGCCGCTGATAAGGCGCCCAACTGCGGGACAGAGGCGGCAGCAGCGACAGCAGCCAAACAGGTACTGAATAATGGCGCAGCCAGAACCACCGAAGCGACCAATGCAGCGGCAGCGAGGGCATGCACACAAGGGTCGGTGGCGCCGCTCGCGTGGGTGATCTCGTGGGAGGGCCGCGACGTGGTCTAGTGGAATCATGCCGACGAACATCGAAATCAAAGCGCGCGTGGACAGTCTCGAAAAGCTGCTGCCGGTGGTCGCGTCACTGGCAGACGCAGGACCGGAGCATGTTGTGCAGAACGACACGTTCTTCTCCTGCCCCAACGGCCGGCTCAAGCTTCGGGTTCTCCGCGATGGCCGCGGCCTGCTGATCTACTACCGCCGGGCAGACGAACTCGGCCCGAAGCCTTCGTTCTATGTCCATTCGGAAACTTCAGACCCAGAGGGGCTCCGATCAGTCCTGACTGATGCCTATGGCGAAGTTGGGCGAGTTCGAAAGCACCGCACGGTGTTTCGCCTCGGTCAGACCCGGATCCACCTCGACCGCGTCCACGGACTGGGTGAGTTCCTGGAACTGGAAGTCACGGTCGGAGACACGCTGGAGCCTGACGCCGCGGTGTCAGAAGCACACCGACTCCTAGCTGCGTTCGGAATTGAGGACGGCGCGCTCGTAAAGGGTGCCTACTTGGACCTCCTTGACGCCGCCGAAACCACACACATGCGCCCGTGCCCTCGTGGATGACTCCTCGTTCGTTGACCACGTCACCGATCAGCTTGCCGCCCTTCCCGGAGTGCTCGCGGTGTCGCTCGGAGGTTCACGAGCATCCGGCACCCATGGGCCTGGCAGCGACTGGGACTTCGCCCTTTACTACAGGGACCGGTTCGATCCCGCCGACCTGCGGGCCCTCGGCTGGGAAGGAACGGTCTCAGAAATAGGTGGCTGGGGTGGCGGTGTCTTCAACGGCGGAGCCTGGCTTGAAATCGAGGGCCGTCGGGTCGATGTCCACTACCGAGACCTGCACGTTGTCGAATATGAGCTGGCCGAGGCCCAGCAGGGCCGCTTTCACATCGAGCCCCTCATGTTCCACCTGGCCGGTATCCCCAGCTATCTGGTAGTCGCCGAACTCGCGATGAATCGCGTCCTGCGGGGGGATCTGCCCCATCCGGCATACTCACAGCGCCTCCGGGACACGGCGTCGCTTGATTGGCGCGGCCGGGCCGACCTCACGTTGCACTACGCGCGGGCTGCCTACGTCGACGCCGGGAAGCTGACGGAGCTGGCCGGCGCCCTTGCCACATCCGCAATGATGACCGCCCACGCTGTACTGGCTGCTCGCGGTGAGTGGGTCACGAACGAGAAACGGCTTCTGGAACGCGCCGGATTACGTGACGTAGACGAGCTCATCACAGGCCTCCGCGCCGACCCACCCGCTCTTGAAGATGCGATCGAACAGGCCAATCGGCGCTTTCACCGGGCCTTGGGCACCGCCAACGGCTAGCTGCGGTCCGGGTATCTGAGTTGCAGGCCCGGGCCGCGGCGCATTCACTTGGGAGATGAATGCACATCCTCTTCCAGACATCGCCGTCCCCGTGCGCCGCCTCGTGCTCATCATCGGACCGATCGCCTCAGGCAAAAGCACGTTGGCCGATACTCTCGCTGACAAGCTGCGAAGCAGCGGCGAGGCGGTGGCCGTGGTCGGTCTGGACACCGTCGCCGAGATGGCCTTGCCGACACTGACCGACTGGAGTTGGGCACACGAGGTCCACGGGCAGCTTGTTGGTGCCTGGCTGGAAAAGCCGATCCCGACCGTGATCGCCGAGGGGCCTGCAACACCTGAGGAGATCGAGCAGATCATGCGTCACGTTGGCCCGGATGTCAGCGTCCGGAAGGTGCTGATCACAGCGAGGTATGAAACCGCCCTGGCACGGGTCATCCAAGACCCGACGCGTGGGCTATCAAAGGACCCGGAATTTCTCCAGCGAATGTACCGGCGGTTCGAGCAGACGCGGCCGGACATTGCCCATGACGTCCAGTTCGACACCGAGGAATTGTCGTCATCTGACATCGCGGAGCGGGTGATCGACGGACTTCCCAAGCTGGGCTAGGTGCCTCGGCCCCGAAGGGAAGCCTAATGCTCGAAATGCGTGTCCGGTGCTCCGCCCGGCAGGTTCGCCAGGATGCCCTCAGCCACCTTGCGGAGTTTGATGTTCCGGTGGCTGGATGCCTTGGCGATGATGGCAATTGCGTCGTTGTAGGAGCACCTGTTCTGCGCCATGATGACGCCGCAGGCAATGTCGATGGACGTCCGGCTTTCCAAGGCTGACTGCAGGTCCGACGCCCTGGTAGTGGCCGACTCCAACTCAAGGGCCAGCCTGAGGCCGCGGGACGCGAGGTCGGTGAAACTGCGGGCCTCGGCGATGACGTGCTGCGGGAACGCCTGGGGGTTGGCTGCGAAGAAGGCGAGGGCGGCCTCGGTGCCCTCATCCAGGGAAAGCCGCAGGCCCAGGACGCTGTCGAACCCGGCGTCCTGCAAGTACGGCCTGTAGAGTCCCCAGCGGAAGTCGGAGGCCACATGGTTCATGGCCGCGGTCCCTGTGCCGGTGAGGGCTTCGGTCAGGGGGCCTTCGCCGACCTCATTTTCCAGCCGGGCCAACGTCGCGGTCCGCGTGCCGGTTCCAGCGGTGGCTCTGGAGCGTTTGGCCCGGACCAGGGCCACGGCGCTTTCGATGGGAACGCCGGCTAGCCGGCTCAGCGTGGCCGCTCCCAGGTGGGCCAGGATCTCCAGGGAGCCAGACAGGTCCTTCGCGCCGGTGACCAAATCGGGGATAAGCCCGTCGGCGCCGACCAGCCCGATGGGGAACGCCTTGGCTGCCGGTTCCGCGCCAGGACGATCGCCCGGTGCCGGGTTGGGCCTGCGGTCCGGGATTGCCGCCGGCCCCGGATGCGGAGCTGCATGCTGGGTGGTGTGCTGGGCTGGATGAGCGGGCGCTGGCCTCCTGCCCGCCGACGCGTGTGCCTGGGAAGCCTCGGACCGGGAATACTTCACGTCGGCCTCCCGCCGGGACACCAGGAACTGATTGGAAACGTTGGATGAATGTGAAGCGTGGAGGACAAAGGGCCGGCGACGGCTGGGGGAGAGGCCTTGGTCTCTAAGACCTCCTCGTCGCCGGCCCCGCTTATTTCCCGGACCCCTTGGAGCGGGAAAACGCGGCTGTCGAGTCGTGTATTCATCCTTCCCACAACCCCCTAGTGAGACATCCAAACCAGTGCGGTTTTCGAGTCTTAACTCATTAGTCGAAGGTAGTTCCGGCAGGGTCCCCGGCAACCGCGTAATCGGTACTTGTTTTTCAAATTAGGTAGTACTTGGTTTTTCGGAGGAACTACGCAACTCCGCGCTGATGATTCTCCCCCTCTAGCACGATCACCATGAGCATGGACAAAACTGCAGGTCATGACGCAGGCCGCGGGAGGTGGAAAGATGAGGACCATGGAACTGCATATCACCGGCGACCCGGCCGCCGACCAACTGCTGACCGATGACGCGTTTGCGCTGCTGACGGGCATGCTGCTGGACCAGCAGGTAACCATGGAATCCGCCTTTGCCGGGCCGGAGAAGATCCGGTCCCGGATCGGGTCCATCGCCCCGGCTGCGGTTGCCGCGTACGAACCCCAGGCGTTCGTCGAGGTGTTCAAGGAACGGCCCGCGGTGCACCGGTTCCCCGGCTCGATGGCTGGACGCGTCCAGGCGCTTGCCGAGACGGTGCAGCATGACTGGGACGGCGACGCAACGCTGATTTGGACCAAGGGCGACCCGGACGGCCCAGAGGTGCTGCGCCGCCTGCAGGCACTGCCAGGATTCGGGGAGCAGAAGGCAAAGATCTTCCTTGCGCTCCTGGGAAAGCAGCGCGGGCTGAACGCACCTGGCTGGCGCGAGGCCGCCGGCCACTACGGCCAGGAGGATGCCTTCCTTTCGGTTGCCGACATCGTGAGTCCTGAATCGCTAGCCAAGGTGCGGGCCAGCAAGCAGGCAGCAAAGGCGGCGGCCAAGGCTGCCAAAGGCTGACCGCTCATGGCAGTGACCATGAACGATGTGACGCGCGTCGCCGGGGTGTCGTTAAAGGCCGTGTCGAACGTGCAAGCCGGTGGTGCTGCTCGGGGAGCACCTGGCGGATCCCCGGCTGGACCTGGCACCATGAAAAACCAGGACGCCGCCCACGCCCTCACCGCCCACCTGTTGGCGGGAGGCCGCCGTCGTATTGCCGTGCTCGGCGCCCATCCTGGCGAATCAGCGGGCTCGGCCGGTCTGCGGCTCAACGGTTATGGAGGACACCGGTGTCCCGTTTGACCCGGCCCTGGTGGCACCGGATGAATGGCGCCGCGACGGGGGAGCAGTCGCCGTCGCCGGCCTCCTGGAGCGCGGCGTTCCGTTCGACGCCGTCTTCGGGCTCAACGACGCCCTCGCCCTGGAGGCTGCCGCCGGACACCAGTTCCTCAGACCACGACGGCGGCAGTAGCCTTCGTTCCTTGGATCACTTCCGCCCCCGGCAGGTCCGCAGCCAGCTCCACGGCCGTGGGAGGATTAGCGCCCGGACGGCGAACGGTAATGGCTGCCGCCTTCGACGCCAAGTGCCCGATCGTGGCCAGGACGTCCTGTCCCAGACCCTCGGTGCGCCGCGACAGCAGGCCGCAGATCAGGGCTGCCATGTACGAATCACCGGCGCCGATGGTATCCGCCACCGTGGACCGGATGGCCGGAATGTAAAGCTGTGTGGCGGGCGTCGCCAACAATGAACCTTCTCCGCCGAGGGTGACCACTGCCAGTCCCGCGCCCAGCCGCAGGATCCGTTCTGCCGCGTCCTCAAGGCCGACTCCGGGGTACAGCCATGCGGCATCCTCATCGCTGAGCTTGACCACGTCCGTCAGCGGAACCAGGTCCTCGAAAATCCGCACGGCCTCTGCCTGGCTGCCCAGCAATGCGGGCCTGATGTTCGGATCATAGGTGACGAGGCAACCGCGGTGCGACTGTTCCAGAAGTGCCCGCACCGCCGTCGCGCCCGGCGCCAGGAAGGTGGCGATGGATCCGGTGTGGAGAACTTTGGGCAGGTGGGCGGGGGTCGCTGCAGGCAGTTCCCAGCTGATGTCGAAGTCGTAGGTGGCGGAGCCGTCCACGGCGAGGGTTGCCGTGGCGGACGCTGTTCGCGCAGCGGACATTGAGCCTGGTAGGAGTTCGACGCCGGCGCTTCGCAGGTGCGCTTCGATCGCCTCGCCGCGGGCGTCTGCGCCCAGCGACGTCAGCAGCGCGGTGGATACGCCGAGTCGTCCCAGGCCGTAGGCCACGTTCATCGGCGAGCCACCTGGATGCTCTACGGGGCCGTTGCTTGAGGCGACAACGTCGACGAGCGCTTCGCCGACGACGACGACGTCAGGGGCCGCCGGGCGAGCTGCGGACGCGGGGCTGGGGGATTTGCTGTGCACGGAAGAGCCTTTCATGGGGCCGTCCGCGGGCCTGGTGCAGGCCCGCGGACGGAGGGTGGAGACGGCGTCGGGTTGGGGATCAACCGGTTCGGGGTGAACCGGGTGGCGCAGGTCAGTGGTGCTGGGTCAGGCTGTGGCGGCACCGGTCATGATGGCCACCGCATCGGTCATCGTGTGGGACTGGGGGGTGATGGTGGCCGCGCACTTGCCCAGGCGCTGGATGTGGATCCGGTCCGCCACGTCGAACACGTGCGGCATGTTGTGGCTGATCAGGATCACGGGCAGTCCCCGGTCCCGGAGGTCCCTGACCAGCTGCAGGACCTGGTTGGACTCCCTGACGCCGAGGGCCGCCGTCGGCTCATCCAGCACCACTACCTTTGAACCGAACGCCGCGGCGCGGGCCACTGCGACAGCCTGGCGCTGGCCGCCGGAGAGGTTCTCCACCGGCACGGTCACGTCCTGGAGCGTGGAGATTCCGAGCCGCGTCAACTCCTGTTTGGCCTTCAAGCGCATGCCTTTGGTGTCCAGCATCCGGAACACGCTCCCGAGGAGTCCCGCACGGCGTTCCTCCCGGCCCAGGAACAGGTTGGAGGCAACGTCCAGGGCCGGGGAAACCGCCAGGTTCTGGTAGACGGTCTCGATGCCGTGGACCCGGGCGTCCTGCGGTCGCTTGAAGTGCACCGGCTGTCCTGACACAAAGAGCTCGCCGGAGTCGGGGACTTCTGCCCCTGTGAGGCATTTGATCAGGGTGGATTTGCCTGCCCCGTTGTCGCCGATGATCGCCAGGACTTCACCGGGGTAGAGGTCCAGGCTGACGCCGTCGAGACCCACCACCCGGCCGAAGGTCTTGACGAGGTTCCTGGCCTGCAGGATGGGCTGGCGGACCTCGGTGCCGGCGGATTCCAGCTGGGACGCGGTCATGACTTCACCTTTCGGATCCACTGGTCGATGGACACAGCGAGGATGATGAGGACGCCCACGGCGAGGGTCTGGTACAGCACGTCCAGGCCGGCAAGGGAGAGTCCGTTGCGGAAGACGCCGACGATCAGGGCGCCCAGGAGGGTTCCCCACACCGAACCGCGCCCGCCGAAGAGGCTGGTCCCCCCGATCACGACGGCGGTGATGGAGTCGAGGTTCAGGTCCACGCCAGCGTTGGGGCTGGCTGCGTTGGTGCGGCCGATCTGGATCCAGGCGCCGATGGCCAGGACGGCGCCGGCGGCGAGGTAGACGCTCATGAGGACTTTGTTCACGGCGATGCCGGCCAGGCGGGCCGCTTCTTTGTCGTCGCCCACGGCGTAGACGTGCCGGCCCCAGGCGGTTTTGCCCAGGATGAACGCGATGGCGATGTAGAGAAGCAGCATCACGACGACGCCGGTGGAGATCCGCACAGGGCCCACCGGGAAGGTGCTTCCTGTCCAGGTCAGCAGGTCCGGCATTGCCGAGCCGCGAACTGTCGCTCCGTTGGAGTAGAGCAGCGTCAGCGCGATGAAGATGTTGAGCGTGCCCAGGGTGACGATGAACGGGGGGAGGCGGAACCTGGTGACCAGGAACCCGTTCACGGCGCCGGCGGCGAGTCCGACGACCAGGCCTGCGAGCAGCGCAACGGGTGCCGGCAGTCCGTTGTTGACGGCGAGCTGGGCCACGACCATGGAAGAGAGGATCATGACGGCTCCGACGGACAGGTCGATGCCGGCGGTGAGGATGATGAGCGTCTGGGCGATGGCCAGGGTGCCCACCACGGACACCTGCTGGGTAATCAGCGAGAGGTTTTCAACCCGCAGGAACCTGTCATTGAGCAGCCCGAACACGACGACGGCGATAAGAAGGACGAGTGCGGGGCTGACGGCGGGGTAGCGGTGGAGGATGTTGCGTATCCGGCTGAGCGGCGTCCTGCGGTCCAGGAATTCTTCTGCCAGGTCGGTTTGCTTCCCCGCGGCGGGCGGACCGGCGGTCTGTTGCTGGGTCACGGTTTCTCCTGAGATCGTTCCGCCCTCTTACTTGCCCCAGCAGATGTTGCTGGCCTCGGTAGTGGTGATGCTCTTGACGCCGTCTGCGGGCTTGTCCGTAACCAGCTCAACACCGGTGTTGAAGAAGTCCAGGCCCTCGGAGTTGGCAGGCTTCTTGCCGGTCTTGGCAAGTTCGACGATGGCCTTCACGCCCATTTCGGCCATCTTGACCGGGTACTGCTGTGCGGTGGCGCCGATGACGCCGGACTTCACGTTGTCCACGCCGGCGCAGCCGCCGTCTACCGAGACAATCAGTACGTCCTTCTCCTTGCCGGCTGACTTCAGGGCTTCATACGCGCCCGCTGCGGCGGGTTCATTGATGGTGTAGACAACGTTGATGTTGGGGTTCTTGGACAGGAGGGTCTCCATGCCGGTACGGCCGCCGTCCTCGGCACCCTGGGAGGCCTGGCTGCCAACGATCTCGTAGTCGCCGCCCTTGCCGCCGGTGTACTTGCCGGTCTTGGCTTCGTCGCCGTTCTTCTTGGCGTCCGCGGTGTCGATGCCCAGGCCTGTGAGGAAGCCCTGATCGCGGTTGTAGTCAACGGAGACAACCTTGTCGTCGAACAGGTCAAGCAGGGCGATCGTGGCCTTCTTGCCGCCCAGCTGCGCGGCGGTCCATTTGCCGATCAGCTCTCCGGCGGCGAAGTTGTCCGTGGCGAAGGTGATGTCCGCGGCGTCGGCCGGGTCAGGCGGCGTGTCGAGGGCAATCACAAAGAGCCCGGCGTCCTTGGCCTTCTTCAGGGCGTCCACCACGGACGGGCCGTTGGGGGTGATCAGGATTCCCTTGTCGCCTTTGGAGATGGCGTTTTCGATGGCCTGGATCTGGGTGTCCTCATCGCCGTCGGCCTTGCCCGCGGCGAGCTTCAGGTCAACGCCGTCTGCCTCCGCTGCCTTCTTGGCGCCCTCCTGCATGGAAACGAAGAACGGGTTGGACGTGGTCTTGACGATCAGCGACACGCCCACCTTTTCGCCGGAGTCGGTGCCGGAGGTGGACGGGGAATTTCCGCCGCAGGCCGCGAGGCTCAGGGTTCCGAGGGTCAGGACGGCGCCCACGGCAACCAGGCGGCGGGTGATGGTGCGCGGTGTCTTAGAAGTCAACATTGAATCTCCTGGGTTCGTGGCACATCCCGTGCCTGACAACGATGTCAGGCATCATGTAATCAGCGTCACACGGTAGAGTCAAGGTAAATTCGATGATGAAGGACGAAGTCATGACAACGATGTCTAATCGTTACCAAGCGGCCCCGCCTAAGGATCGGCCCACCATGCGCCATGTCGCCGCCTTGGCCGGGGTGGGCATCAAGACCGTCTCCCGGGTGATGAACGATGAACCGGGTGTCTCCGAGGCCACCCGGCAGAGGGTTCTCGGCGCGTCGCAGCAGCTCAACTACCAGCTGGATATGGCGGCGGGAAGCCTCCGCCGCACGGGACGCCAGACACTCTCCGTTGGGCTGCTTCTGCCCAGCGTGGCCAACCCGTTCAGCAGCGAGATCCACCGGGCAATGGAAGACACCCTGGCGGCCCGCGGGATTGCCGTGTTCGCCGCCAGCCTGGACGATGACCCCGAGCGGGAAAAGGCGCTTGTGTCCGCGTTCCTTGGCCGGCGCGTGGATGGCCTGGTCCTGACCCCCATCGCAAGGAGCCAGGCGTACGCCATTCCGGAGCACTCCCGGGACCTTCCCATGGTCTTCATCGACCGCGAGCCGGTGGGTATCGAGGCCGACGCCGTCGTGACGGATAACGCCGTTGGCGCAGCGCGGGCGGCTGCCCACCTTCTGGCTCACGGGCACACGAGGCTGGCATACCTGGGGGACCGCACGGACATCCAGACCGCCCGGGAACGGCGGCGCGGCTTCATCGAGGAACTGGGCCGGGCCGGGCAACCGACGGCCGCCGTTCCGATCCGGGAGGGACTGCACGATGAGGAATCAGCGCGGAAGGCCGCTCTTGAGATCCTCAAGGCCGAGAACCCGCCGACGGCCATCTTCTCCAGCCAGAACCTCGTCACGTTCGGCGTCATGCGCGCCTTGAAGGAACTTGGTGCCAGCCGCCGTGTGGCACTGGTGGGCTTTGACGACTTCACGCTGGCGGACATGATGGAGCCCGGCATCACGGTCATTGCGCAGCACCCCGAGCGGATCGGCGAGCTCGCCGCGGAACGTCTGCTCGCCCGGATCGACGGCGACAGCAGCGCACCGCAGACCTACGTTGTTCCGTCCGAGCTCATCCAGCGCGGCTCCGGAGAGCTCCCGCCGCCCGCTGGCTGAAAACGGCAGACCAACCACCCGGAAACCGACCACCAGCAGACCCAACCACCAGCAAATCCAAGAAATCCAGAGGGGACATCATGACAAAAACGCTCTACGCCGAATTCACCGTCAAGCCCGGCAGCGAGGACCGGGTGGCAGAAATGATGCGCGAGCTGACCGAGGAAGTGCGGCGGGAACCCGGGAACCAGCTGTTCCTGCCCTACACCCGGGAAGCGAATCCGCGTGAGTACTTCGTTTTCGAGGTCTACGAGGACGATGCCGCTTTCCAGGAGCACATCAGCGCGGACTACGGCGCCCGGTTCAACGGCGAGCTCGCGGACCTGATTGAAGAGGACGGCTCAATACTGACCTGGCTGCAACCGGTCCACTGACTGCAAAGCCGGGCTTGTCCGCGGTTCCGAACCTTCAAGGCAGGGAACCGCGGACAAGCCCGGGCCGGTTCAGCCTACTTCCGGCGGTCCATGACCGGGTTGGTCAACGTGCTGAACATCGACTGCGCCACCGGAGTCACGGTGATTGACTTCAGCTGCGCCGTGCCGCCGTCGGCAAAGAGCGCCACCTGGTTAGCTCCCGCTGCGGGGAACACCTGGTCCGTGATGGTCCGCTGCCCACCTTGGGTGAAGACCTCCACGGAAGACCTGTCGACATACACCCTCAGCGTGACTGTGCCGTCTGCATCCAGGGTTACGGGTGCGGAGTCCACGGAGGTGAACAGCGGATGGAAGCCGGTCTCTCCCGAATTCTCCCGGTCCACGTACACCTCGCCGGTGGTCCGGTCGTAGCCGATCTCGGTGGCGGTGTTGCCGATCCCCAGTACGGTGATTCCGGCCCGTGAAGCCGTGCCCGGCGCCAGCGTGACGTCGATCCGCTGGACCTGGCCCCAGGCTGCCGCGGGCAGCGCAGTGGTCCCCGGGGCAATGTCCCGGGCGCGCTTCTCGGCGTAGCTCGGCTTCACAGCGAGGTCATCCACCTGCTTGACAGCCCTCTGGGTGAGGCGCGGTCCGGCCGGAGTCTGCGTCAGCGCTACTTCCCGGGGCAGTGACATGGCGCTGCGCCACGGCGAAGTGGGGATGGCCTGCGCATAGTCCCAGTTGTTCATCCAGCCCAGCATGACGCGTTTGTCCTGGGGCATGTTGGCGAACGAAACGGCGGCATAGTAGTCGCGGCCGTAGTCCAGCCAGTCGTAGGTCTGGATCCGCGGTGTGGCTGCCTGCGCCGACGCCACGAATTCATCCGCCAGGATGTGGCCCCAGCCGAAGCGGTTGTTGTCCACCACCCTGATGCTGGCCTGCCGGCCCTTGAATTCGGCAACGTTCCACGAGGCCCAGTCCAGAACCTCGCTGTTGGCGCCGGTGGCGGTCCGGACCACCTGGCCGTCCACCACCAGGTTCACGGTGGTCTCGTCGGACCGCGGCACCGCGGCCTGGTCGGTGAGCATCACGTGGTCCAGTGTCAGGTGGCCCCAACCGCCCGTTGCCTGGTCCACGATCCGCAGCTGTGCCTCCTGCCCCGCGAACTCGGAAACGTCCCAGCCCTTCCAGTTCAGGGCGCCGGCGTCGTCCCCGGCCAGGCTGCGGACAACGTTGCCGCCCACCAGCAGCTGCACCTCCAGCTGCTGGCCTGAGCCCGCGGCCCGGTGTCCGCCGCCCACCAGCATGCTGATGAAGTCACGGGAGAGCGTAAACGACGGCGACGTCATGGTTCCCTGCCTGTCGTCGCCTGGTGCGCCGCCGGTATCAAACGTATTGATCCGCTTGGCGCCGATGAAGAAGTCACCGCCGGACGTGGCGGGCTGGAACGAAGGTGCGAGGTCGGCGGTTCCGGTCCAGCCGGCGTCGGCCATTGAGGTTCCGTCCGGAACCTCGAAGCCGTTGAAAAGCAGGTCCCCGGCCGGCGGGGTGTTGTCCAGCTTGTCAGAGACGCGGGGATGCTGGCCGCCGCCCACCAGGAAATTCAGGTAGTCGGTAGTGACCGTGAACTGAGGTGATTCCGCGGTGCCCAGGGGCCAGTCGCCGTCGTTGAAGGAGTTGATCAGCCCCGCCCCTGCAAAGCCGCTCACCGTGTTTTGTCCCGGCAGCGAGCCGGCCGCGGGTGCATCTCCGAACGGGCCGTTCTTCCAGTTTCCTGGCTCGTTGGCAACCGTCCAGCCGTCGTAGGTGCCGGTGTTGAAACCGGCGATCGGTGTCCCGGCAGGCAGGGCCTCACTTGCCTTGGTGGTTTCGGAGGTGAAGGTGGTGCCGTCGAAGTCGCCAACAAAGTACTGGCCGGCCGATCCGCCCGCGACGCCCCCTGGGTTGATGTTGACCACCATGACCCACTTGATGTTGGCGGGATCGCCGTCCACGGCCAGGGGGAAGAGGTCCGGGCATTCCCAGAGCCCGCCCGTGGCATTGGCCGGCCCGAACTCGCTCAGGAGCGTCCAGTCCTTGAGGTTCCCGGATTTGTAGAGCAGAACCCGGTGGTTGGCGGCTTCGACGGCGGCCATCACCCAGTAGCCGCCGCCATCGGGGGTGCTGTACCAAAAGACCTTGGGATCGCGGAAGTTTGCCGAGTTGCGGTTCAGCACCGGGTTGGCGTCGTACTTGGTCCAGGTCTGGCCGTCATCCAGGCTGTAGGCGAGCGACTGTGCCTGCAGGCCCTGGTGGGGTGAGCCGGGCTTGTACGCGCTGGTGTAGACAGCCACCAGCGGCGGGTTCTCCGCAGTTCCCAACCCTGAGGTGTTGTCCTTGTCCACCACCACGCTGCCGGAGAAGATGTCCTGCTGGTCATCGGTGGCGATGGCCACCGGCTGCTCGGTCCAGTGCGTCAGGTCCTTGGACGTGGCATGCCCCCAGGACATGTTGCCCCACGTGTTTCCCGACGGGTTGTGCTGGTAATACAGGTGGTAGACGCCCTTGTGGAAGACCATACCGTTGGGGTCGTTCATCCAGTTCTGTTTTGGCGTGTAGTGGAAGGCAGGCCGGTACTGTTCCCCGCCGAGGGGCGTTCCGGAGCCGGCGTCAGCGTCGTAAACGGTTCGTGGGGCTGGTGTGGTTGCCGGTGCTGCCGTGCCCCAGGCCGGGGCCGAACCGGCGAGCGTTGCCGTGAGGCTGAGGCCGGCCAGCGTGAGTGCCGAACACGTAAGGAGCGTTCGGGATTTGTTGATCTGCATGGATAGGGGTTGCCCTTCATCGCGCGTGCCTAGTGGATAGACAACGTTGTCAGTGACAGGAACGGTAAGGGATGTCCACAAGACAAGTCAACGGTTCGAAGCGGCGTTGGAGCAGTCCGGGGCCGCCCTGCAATAATCGGAGGCAAAGTGTGTCCGGGCGCAGCGAAGCTCCGGCGTGCAAAGCAGCAATGTAAGTTCGGGCCCATCACACCAGACGAGGCGGACATCCATGAAGGCTCCAGACCAGCAGCACGCTCAAATTTTCGGAACACCTGTTCCACCGGGCAATGGTGATGCCGCCGGTCATGAGCCCGTGGACCGGCACCTGCTCCAACGCCTCGCCGACGTTCACGGCGTGGGCACCTCGTTTCACGGCTGGGACGGGCTGCCGCACAGCGTCGCCCCGGAAACCCTGACCAAGGTCCTGGCGGCTCTGGGCGTCCCCGCCCACACGAACCAGTTGATCGAGGCTGCCCTGGCCGAGGCGGAAGTGGCGCCGTGGCGGCGGATGCTGCCGCCCGCCGTTGTGGTCCAGCAGGGCCAAACCGCACTGGTTCCCGTGCACGTCCGGGACGGTTCGACAGCGCGTCTGACAGTTGTGCTCGAGGCCGGTACGGGCGAGCCCGTGGAAGCTGTCCAGCAGGACGTCTGGGTGGCGCCCCGGGACGTGGATGGCGTGGCCACCGGCCGGGCCACCTTCGCCGTGCCTGCGCGGTTGCCGCTGGGTTGGCACACGCTGCAGGCAGAGTCCGACGGCGTCACTGCAATGAGCGCGCTGGTGGTGGTTCCGGCGCGGCTCACCACCGCCGATTCCTTGGTGGAGCGTCGGGGATGGGGCCTGGCCACGCAGCTCTACTCCGTGCGGTCCAAACGTTCCTGGGGGATCGGCGACTTCGCCGACCTCGCGGATCTGGCCACGCTCAGCGGCGCCCGTGGTGCGGACTACGTGCTGGTCAACCCGCTGCACGCCGCGGAACCCGTGCCGCCGGTCCAGCCATCGCCCTACTCGCCGTCCACGCGGCGCTTCTTCAACCCGCTGTACATCCGGGTGGAGGCCATCCCGGAAATCGCCTACCTGAAACCGCGAAGGCGTGCAACGGTGGACAGGCTGCAGGAGCAGGTGCAGGTCCTGAACAAGGACGGCGAACGGCTGGACCGCAACACCGTGTACGCCGCCAAGCTCCAGGCCCTGGAACTTCTGTATCACGCGCGGCGCTCGCCGGCGCGGCAGGCAGCGTTCGACGAATTCTGCCGGATCTCCGGCTCCGGGCTGGATGACTTCGCCCTGTGGTCTGCCATTCGGGAAGACCTGGCACCGGACCATCCGCTCTGGACCGACCCGGACGGCGCGTTGGGATCCCCTGAAGCGGAGTCACTGCGCCTGAAGCTTGCGGACAGGATCGGGTTCCACCGCTGGCTGCAGTGGATCTGTGACGAGCAGCTTGAGAATGCGCAGCAGGCGGCGCGCCGGGCCGGGATGCGACTGGGCGTGGTGCACGATCTCGCCGTGGGCGTGGACCTCAGCAGCGCCGACGCCTGGACGCTCCGTGACGTCCTGGCGCCCGGGATCAGTGTGGGGGCGCCGCCGGACATGTACAACCAGCTCGGCCAGGACTGGAACCAGCCGCCGTGGCATCCAGCCCGCCTGGCGGAGGCCGGCTACGCGCCGTTCCGCAACATGCTCTCCACCGTGCTCCGGCATGCCGGCGGCATCCGGGTGGACCACGTGCTGGGCCTCTTCCGCCTCTGGTGGGTGCCGACCGGCAACTCCCCGCGCGACGGCGCCTACGTCACGTACGACCACGAAGCACTGATCGGCATCCTGGCACTGGAGGCCCAGCGTGCCGGCGCCGTGGTGATCGGCGAGGACCTGGGAACGTTCGAGCCGTGGGTGCGCGACTACCTCGCTGCCCGCGGCATCCTGGGCACCTCCATCCTATGGTTCGAGAACGACGGCGATTCACCCCTGCCGCCGGAGCTGTACCGCACGCAGGCCCTCGCCAGCGTCAACACCCACGACTTGCCGCCCACCGCCGGCTACCTGGCGGGCGACCACGTGGCCCTTCGCAGCAGGCTGGGCCTCCTGGAACGCCCCGAGGCGGAAGAGCGGGCGGAACATACGGCCACGCTCGAAAAGATGATGGGGCTGCTGCGGGAACGCGGCCTGCTGCCCGAGGACGGGGGCACGTCCGGTGCCGCTGCCGCCGGTGGTCCCGGCGGCAGCGGTCCCGACGGCAGCACCGGCAGCGAGGAACACACCATCGAGGCGCTGCACCGCCTGCTGGCCCAGACGCCGTCGGTCCTTCTTGGGGTGGCGCTGGTGGATGCTGTGGGGGAGCGGCGCGTGCAGAACCAGCCCGGCACCACCGAGGCGCTGTACCCGAACTGGCAGGTCCCGCTCGGCGGTCCGGACGGTAAGCCGGTGTTTATCGACGACCTTCCCGGAAACACGCGGTTCAACGGTTTGCTGGGTGCCGTCTCGGAGGCGCTGGGGGATTCGCAATGACCGACGGGCCCGTCCTTGTAGTGGGAGGCACCGGCATGCTGGGCCGCCAGGTTGCCACGGAGCTGCTCAAGCGCGGTAAGCGGGTGCGGGCGCTGGTGCGGCCCGGCTCGGATGCCTCCGTGCTTGAGGCTGCCGGGGTGGAGATCGCGCGAGGCGACATGATGGATCCCTGGTCGTTGCTGCGGGTGATGGAGGGCGTCGACGCCGTGATCACCTCGGCAGCGGGCTATACGAGGCACCGCAAGGGGGACACCCCCAAAACCGACACGGTGGGCAACATCAACCTCGTGGAGGCAGCTAGCCGCTCGGGCATTCGGCGGTTTGTCCTCACCAGCATCCTCACGTGCGACCAGACCCCAAAGGTTCCACATTTCTGGCATAAGAAGCTGACCGAAGACAAGCTGGCGGAACTCGGTGTCCCGTTTGTGGCGCTTCGGCCGGGCGCGTTCCTGGACCAGGTCACCCGGTTCGGCGGCGACCCGTTCAGCAAAGGGCGGCTCAGCTGGATCGGATCGCCGCGGATCCCGCTGACGTTCGTGCTCACCTCCGACCTCGCCGGCTATCTGGCGGAGGCGGTTGACCTCCCGGACCTGGAGGGCCGGCGTATCGACATCGGCTGGGACCGTCCAGTGGCCATGCAGGAGGTCGCGGACATCGCGGGCCGGCTCACCGGCCGGCCTCTTCGTGTCCGGTCCGTCCCCGCCGGTATTGTCCGGGCAGCGGGGACCCTGCTGGCGCCGGTCAACCCTATGGCCAAGGACCTCTCCGCCATGATCGAGTGGTTCCAGACCGGCCTGTACGTCGCGGACACCACACTTCAGCGGCAGTTCTTCGGCGAGCCGCCGACTGCCGAGCTCGCTATCCGGCGGTTCGTCACGGGCCTGGGGCAAACTGTACGCACCCAGGCCCGCGACAAGCCCTAGCCGGCCCTGACCGGCCCGCCGTGACTACCCCGCCGTGAGCAGGTGGGTGGCGTCGTCGTACCGGAAGGTGACCGCGCCGCCGTCGTGCGTGTAGGAGATGTTCCCGCCAGTCGCCGAGCCGCCGGCCCCGTAGCTTTCCTTCCAGTCGCGGTCCAGCGCGGCTTTAAATTCATAGGTTCCGGCTGGCAGCGTAGCGCTCAGCTTCCACACAAGCGTGTCCGGGTCCATCGTCAGCTGGGCCTGGTCGCAGGCTGGATCCCAGTCGCCGTCGCATCCGAGGAGCGCGTTGAGGGTTCCGGCGACTGCCACGGCCTGCGGCTGCTGTGAGGCGTAGACCGCGCTGACGATGTGTGTCCGGTTGTCGTAGCGAAACGTGACGGTCCCGCCGGGGTGGTCCAGGGCTATGTTGCTTCCGCCCAGGACTCCATCGGCCCCGTAGCTGACGTCCCAAGTGCCATTGAGGGCGGCCTTGTACTCGTACTGGCCAGGGTCCAGGGTAACCGTCAGGCGCCAGACGTTGTCTGCCGGGTCCAGGACCATGGACGCCTCGGGGCAGGCTTCATCCCAGTCCCTCGGGCAGCCAATCTGCGAGTTAAATGATCCCGCTACGGTCACCGAGCCAGGCTGCGGGGCCTCGCCCACGAACACCGTCCGCGGTTCGCTGACCACGTTGAAGCCGGGGCCGGCCATCGTGGCGCGGTACCGGACCTCGGTGCCGTCGGCCAGGTCCCGCGGAGCCACATCCGTCACGGAGTACACCGGCGAGGAGTCATCGGAGCCTACGGCCGTCCACTCGCCGCCGGCGACGCTGCGCTCGAAGGACACCACGTGGCTGGACTTTTCCGGATCGGCCGTTGCGCTGAGCTCAACGGCCCCCTCCACGCTGCTTCCTTCCAGGGGCGTCTGGATAGTCAGGACCGGCGCCGGAACGGCGGCTGCCCGAGGCTGGCTGGTGGCTCGGTGGCCCCCGTTGTCCAGCACGGTGGCGCGGTATTCGAGGGCGGTGCCTGCATCCAGGGCAGCGACATCGTGGAACACCTGGTACGGCGCGGTGTCGTCGGTGCCGATCGGTGCCCAGCCACCGCCCGCCGTCCTGGCCTCAAAGGTGACCTCGTAGAACGAAGTACCGCCGACGTCGGCCGTTACCTTGATCCGGCCGTTGTCAGCGGGTGCCGCGGCGGGTTCCTGAAGCGAGACGGCGGGGGCCGCCTTGGAATGCGGAATGCGGCCCGAGGACTGGTAGACCACGGCGGACAGTGGCGGGACGGTGACGGTCAGCTTTCCGTCCGCGGACGTCTTGGCTTCCTCTGCGGCATCACCGTAAATCCGGGTGTAGCTGCGCTTGCCGATGTAGGTGGGGACCTCCGCCGTCTGCGGCTGCTCGCTGTTGTTCAGGGCCACCACGTATTCGCGCTGGTCTTCGGAGCCGGTACGGGAGAAGGCATAGATCCCGGGCCCTTCCGAGGCGTACCGGTGCTGGTGGGCTCCGTCGCGCAGTGCCGGGTGTTCCTTGGTCAGGGCGGCGAGCTGGCCGATCTTGGCATACAGCGGGTGGCCGGCGTTGAAGTTGTCGGCCGCGTGGGTGGCGTCGGTGCCCAGCAGGTCGTCGTCGAGGTACTCCGGCACCTGGCTGGCGAACAGCGTCTGCCGGGCGTCCTGGTCGCCCCCGGGGCCGGTGAAGCCCTGCTCGTCGCCGTAGTAGATCACCGGGTTGCCGCGGGAGAAGTACATCAGCTCGTGCGCCAGCTGGTCGCGGGCCACCTGCTCCGTGTCGGCTGACCCGGGGTTGTCGGCCGCGATGAAGCTGCCGATGCGGCCCATGTCGTGGTTGCCCAGGAAGGTGGGCAGTTGGTAGACGTTGGAATCGGCGTCCGTGTACCAGTCATCGCCTGCGAAGAAGGTCTCCAGCGAGCGGGTGTCCTGGCTCTTGGAGGCGAAGTTCCGGGCTGCGTCCTGGAAGGGGAAGTCCAGCACGGCCTGCATCTGGTTCCGGGTGGTGAACTGCGAGGTGAAGCTCTTGGTGGTGTCGAAGACTTCGCCGAACATAAAGAACTCGTCCTTGCCCTGCGCCTTCGCGTAGCTGAGCATCTCCGGGCCGAATTCCTGCCAGAACTCGTTGTTGACGTGCTTCATGGTGTCGATCCGGAAGCCGTCCACGCCGAAATCGCCGATCCAGGACTTGTAGATCTCTTCCATGCCGTCCACCACTTTGGGGTTCTCGGTGAAGAGGTCATCGAGGCCGAAGAAGTCGCCGTAGTAGGAGTTCTCGCCTACAAAGGTCGTATCGCCGCGGTTGTGGTAGAGCGTGGAATCGTTCAGCCAGGCGGGAACTTTCAGGTTCTCCTCGGCTTTATCCAGAACGGGGACGTAGGGGAAGGACGTCGTGGCATCAAGCTCCGGGAAATCCTTCGACGCTGCGAAGTCGCGGTCGTCGAACGCCTCACCGGCCGCGGTCTTATACGGCTCGGCGTCCTTGGAAACGTAGGTCTTGCGGGCGCCCTCTTCGTAGCCGATCACGTCCGCCGTGTGGTTGGTGATGATGTCGAAGTACACCTTCATGCCGCGCGAGTGGGCTTCGTCGATGAGGGCCTTCAGCTCGTCATTGGTTCCCAGATGGGGGTCGATCTGGGTGAAGTCGGTGATCCAGTAGCCGTGATAGCCGGCCGAGTTGTCCTCGGGCTGCACCGCCTTGTTCTTGAAGCTGGGCGTGAGCCAGATGGACGTGGTGCCCAGGCCCTGGATGTAATCGATCTTGTCGAGCAGCCCGGCCAGGTCGCCGCCGTTGTAGAAACCCTTTTTCGTCGGGTTGAAGCCGGACACCATGGGGTCGCTGCCCAGGCCGCCGTCGTCATTGCTTGTGTCACCGTTGCTGAAGCGGTCAGCCATCACAAAGTAGAAATTCTCGTCCGTCACCGGGGCTCGGAGGGAGTGAAGGGCCGACGACGACCCCGAGTCTTTGGGGTCCGACGCCGCGTGCGCGGGGAGGACGGAAGTGGACGCGACTACGGCTGCGGCGAGCAGTCCCAGCCATGTTGTCAGCGGGTTGTTGAGGCGTTGTCTGCGGGTGCGTGTGTTCACGTCAGGAGACCTTCCTGGTAGCGGCGTTGCTGTACAGGCTGCTGTGGAGTTGCGGTTGGGTGGCGTCAGTTGGCGGTCAGGTGTGCGGTTCACGAAGGCAGTCGAGGAACGATCGCAAGGTGAACCACGGCACACTGTAAGCGCTTGCACTGAATAAATCCAGTCCTTTTAGGCGGGCGGCCAAGGGCAACCTTCGCGTACATTCAGAGGCGGGCGACGGCGCTCGGCGCCCATCGGATTGCGGAAGGTGTACCCATGTCAGCCACTGAACTGGATGTTGAGTCCCTTTTGGGGATTGCTGAGCGGCTTCGCTCGGCCGGGTGCGTCTTTGCGGAGGAAGAAGCCCGGCTTCTACTGACCGCAGTGTCCGACCCGGACGAAATCGCTGCGGCGGTGGAGCAGCGCGTTGCCGGGTACCCGCTGGAGCACATCCTGGGCTGGGCCGATTTCTGTGGACTCCGGATTGAGCTCGATGCTGGGGTTTTTGTTCCGCGCCGCCGCACCGGGCTCTTGGTGAATGAGGCCGCAGCCCTGCTCTCGGCGGACCCGAAACGGGTGCCTCGGGAGAGTTCGGAGCCCGCCGTTGTTGTGGACCTGTGTTGCGGGTCCGGTGCGGTTGGGGCCGCCATCGCCTTCCGGATCCCGAGGCTGGAACTCCATGCGGCGGACATTGACCAGGCCGCGGTGGCCTGCGCCCGCCGGAACATTGGCCGCGTGGGTGGCGAGGTCCACCAGGGCGACCTGTTCGATGCCCTGCCGGGCCCCATCAAGGGACGGATCCGTGTTCTGGCTGTCAACGCCCCCTATGTCCCCACCGGCGCCATAGAGTCCATGCCGCACGAGGCACGCGAGCACGAAGCGTTGTGGTCGCTCGACGGCGGCACTGACGGACTCGACTTCCACCGCCGCGTCGCTGCGGAGGCCACCGAATGGCTGCGGCCGGGCGGGAATCTCATCATCGAAACCAGCGAGCGGCAGGCCGGAGGGACGTCGTCGATCCTGGCGCATGCGGGCTTCGCGGTGAAGACTGTCCGCTCTGAAGAACTGGACGGCACCGTTGTAGTCGGACGCGCCCGGCCTCAGTAACGGGTGCGCCGCCGGGTACATCTTCCTGAGGTGGCGGCTGCCCATTCGCGTTTGGGCGGTGGTGGTGGTTTGAAGTAGTGGTTTTGTTGGGGTTTTTGGGTGGGGTCGATGTGGCGTGGGGGTGTGAACCAGGGGGTGCCGTGGCGGGTGTGGATGGTCCATTGTTCTTTGTGGATCAGGTGGTGGTGATGGGAGCAGAGGAGGGCTCCGTTGCTGACCACTTGTTAGTCTGACCCCATGAAGCAACCCCGCTCCGCCGCGATCTACGCCCGCATCTCCTCTGATCAGTCCGGGGAGGCGCTGGGCGTGACGCGCCAGCTGGAGGACTGCCGAAAGCTCGCCGCCGATCACGGCTGGACGGTGGGCGAGGAGTACGTCGACAACGACATCAGCGCCTACAAGGGGAAGCCTAGACCCCAGTACCAGCGGATGCTTGACGACTTGGCCGGAGGCTACAGAGACGCTGTCATCGTTTACAGCATGGACAGGCTGACCCGGCAACCAATGGAACTCGAACAGTTCACCCGCCTGTGCGAGCAGGCCGGGGTGACTCAGGTGAAATCAGTAACGGCTGACATTGACCTAGGAAATGACGACGGGCTGTTTATGGCCCGCATCCTGGCCGCCATCGCTTCCAAGGAGTCCGGTCGGAAGTCGCAGCGACTCCAGCGTAAGGCTAGACAGACAGCCGAGCAGGGACTGCCCAACGGCGGCCACCACCGCCCCTTTGGATACGAGAAGGACCGCATGACGGTAAACGAGGCAGAGGCTGAAATTCTGCGTCAGGCCGTCGCCCGGTTCCTGGCCGGGGAATCCTCACGGTCCATCTGTGTCTGGCTTAATGACGCAGGCGTGCAGACCACAGCTGGCGGCCCCTGGCAGACAATGACCCTCAACGCGCTTCTCAAGTCAGCCCGCATCGCAGGGCTGCGCGAGCACAAAGGCATCGTAGTTGCCGACGCACAATGGGAAGGGATCATCGCCCCGGAACAGCGCCAGCAGATCCTCGGCCGTTTCGAAACCAAGAAGCGGACCAATACCCGTGCGCCGCGCAGGTATGTCCTATCCGGCCTCCTGCGCTGCGGCAAGTGCGGTAACAAGCTGTTCTCCGCCGTCCGAGTCAACACGCGCCGATACGTCTGCGCATCAGGTCCAGACCACGGAGGCTGCGGCGGCATCACCATCGTGGCCCCGCCCCTCGAAGAGTTCCTCGCCGCTGCGGTACTAATGCGGCTCGACACCCCTGAATTGGCGGACACCCTAGCGGGCCGCAGGGCAGCGGACGAGCAGCAAAGCAGTCTGCTGACAGCGTTGGAGGGTGACCGGAACCAGATGAAAGAACTGTCCGAACTGTGGGCGGCAAAAGAAATCTCAAGCGCGGAGTGGAAAGCAGCACGCGGCCCCATCGAAGCCAGAATCAAGACCACCGAGCGGCAGCTGGCGCAGGCATCAAACTCCACAGCACTTGACGGGCTGATCGGCACCGGTGGTCAGCTGAAAGAGAATTGGGAGACGCTGAACCTTGACCGGCAGGCGGCGATCATCAAGGCCGTGCTGGATTACGCGACGATTCTGCCGGGGACACCGGGAGCGCGATCCCTGGACTCGGCACGGATTCAGCCCCAGTGGCGGCTATGACGCCGCGGCGGTACTCCGGCCGCTGACGCGTCCGTCCGTTCCGGGCGCGGCACCCATGAGCACGCCAACCCGGGCAAGAACAACGGGATCAGTCACACGGACCGGAACGCCCTGGGCAGCGCAACTGGCCTCCACCCACTCAGCAAGCACCCGTTGATCCAGCATCACGCACCCCACTGCGCCCAGATCGCGGGAGCACCGGCCCAGTCCTCAACAGAAGCCGACGACCACTGAGTCACCGGGGGCCCGTCCAGAAAATCGGAGGCCTGCGCCAGAACATCAGCCGGTGAGTAACCGCTGAGCGCGAGCTTGACCGGCTGAAAGCCCTGAGCCACGTCGTATCGGTGGAGGCCAAAGACCTGTGAACCCGGTTCTGTGAAGCTTTTGGAGACGTATTTCGACAGATACCCGGCTGCCTTGCGCGCCTCTGACAGCGCCCCAGAACCGACCGGCAGGTCACCCAAGAGCTTGATATGGACATGTCCGCGGCCCCAGGCCTCTTTGATCAGTCGCCGGTGAATGTAACGACCGACGGCGAAGTGTGCGTGCAGCCCATGATCCGTCTTGTGCCACTCGGGAACCCACGCGTAAGGCAACGGATCGCCGCCCAATCCCAACCTGAGGTCCCGGAAGAAGGCGCCGAGATGGGCGCGCAATTCCTTTGGGTCATGGCACCCGGTTCCGGCATAGGTGAGCGTCCCGAGACGGTTGAGTCGGTTCGCCGCGCAGTAACGCCGCAGTTTGGATCCCGCACGCCGACCGGCCTCAGTCGCAGCTCGCTCAGGATCGGCGGCCGAACCTTTGGCCACGAACGCACGGTTGCGTTTGTAGGAGGATCGGAACCCGCCGCCACCCTCGCCGGCATCCGGATAGAGCGAGAAGAACCAGCCCGCATCGGCAGCGATGAGCCGGCCAAGCGATGTATCGACAGCAGTAGTGGACATGGGACCCCAAGAGAACGAAACCGACAAGGAATCGCCAAGGTCCACTGACAACAGAAAGCAGGAATTGATGTTCGACAGGGGGCCTCAGCATCCGGTCTCGCTCCGGCGGGCCCAACTCTGTCGTTTACCGTGAGCATTCTCTTGGACGCGGGCCTACCACGCTGCTCGGCCCCTCAGGAAGGCCACCTGCTAAGTATCTATTCCGGCCCTGAGTTGGTTCTGCCGGGTACTGCAATGCGCCCATCTTGCCACACGAATTACACGGCTGTCACTAGCTGCCGCGCGACCGTTCGTCCTCGGACGCGGAGCGTCCTGCGGGCGCTGCGTCCCTTGCCACTGTCCGCCCGCTACTCTGAGCGCATGAACACAAGCCACGAGCGCAGCGGCGAACACGGACCAGACATCATGATTGTCGACACCCCGGGCGGCACTCGACCTCACCTTGCGCTGCTGGATGACCCCTACATCTCTTTCTGCGGCGTGGAGACTTCCGGACCATCGAGAACCTGGTTCGCACTTACGGGGTGCAAACGCTGCGCAGCGGCAGCACGCAAGAAAGGCATCGCCGCCGTCACCGACGTCGACGGCGACATGTGCCTGATGTAGTCCCCGAGTTATGTTGCTATTTCAAGTAAAGGCGCCGCTGCGCGGCGCTCTCTAAAACGGCGGTTCAGCAGTCCCCTTGAGATCAGCCAGGAGTTTTCCAAAGATCTCCGGAGCGCCCTTCGCAGATCTGAACGCAAGATTTCGAAGTTCAGGAAGCTTTTCCCCCGCCGTCCACGGGCGGTCCTCTACTACCGGCTCAGATTCAAGTCTTGCTATTTCGGTAACTACGCCGTCTTCTCGAATTCTGACTCCCAAGAAGTACGGAATTCGTCCGTCATCGTCGATAGATCCAATCTCGTAAGAGCTGTCGCCGAGTAAGGCTATTACACGATCATCCTGTTCCATCCACTTAAGATTGTGGGCGCGGGTGGCCGTAATTAGCTCAGTCACGAGCTCCAGCCATTCGTCATCTTCGAACACTTGGGTCCTCCTGCAACTTGTAGCGGATCTGGGCAACGACGCCACCCAGTTCACTTGAGAGCTTTCCTATTTCCGCTGAGATGGCCTTTGCGGTGCGGGCAACATCTGGATTCTGCTTGCCAGCCAGCGACTGCTTGACATCGAGTGCTCGATCGCCTGCAGCAATAACCCTATCCACGAGTTCGGCGGCGCCTTCTTCGACGTTTCCGAGGAGAGATCCAATCTCATGTGCTGCGTGCCCAAATCTGACTAGGGCGCGCTGAGCTGCTTCGGATCCGTTGGCACTGATGGCGATGTCCAAGTCCGCTTGGAGATCCCGAAGTACCGGCATTGCCGCTGACAAGGCATCACCGCTGAGCTTTACCTGGGCAGCACCGAGCGCCGCAGTAGCCGCGGCCGCCGCCTTACGAGTCCTACTCAGCTGGACGAAGGCGACGAAGAAACCAATCGCAGTTCCCCCCAGCCCGAGCCAGTCCCACCAACCCGGCCCGTCCATAACTGCCCCCTGGCTTATCAAAACTGGATCCACGACAACTGTAGTTGTCTGGGTAAACCTCGCTAAGGATGGACTTTACTTTAGAAAAGTCACTGGATGTATCCGGAGGTCTTCGTTCGCTCGAAAATGACCAACGCATCTACAGCTTGCTCGACATCAGTGGTGGGCCACGTCGCTAGGGGTCATATTAACAATTTGCTCCGTTGCTGACGTTGGTGGGGCCGTGGTGTGACCAGTAGGTGATGTGGTGGGCTTCGCACCAGGGGGCTGGGATGGTGCAGTTGGGGAAGGTGCAGCCTTGGTCGCGGGCGGTGAGGGCGAGGCGTTGGGCTGCGGTGAAGAGCCGGGCCTTGCGGCCGAGATCGAGGATTTCGCCGTGGGTGCCGAGGAGGACGGGGATGATGTCGGCGTCGCAGGCGAGTTTGCGCAGGGTGGTGGCTGCGACGGGCCCGGTGAACGTGAAGCTGCCCGTGCCCGAGGCTGTGCTCGTGCCAGTGCCAGTGTCCTCGCCGATGTTCTCTGTGCGTGTTCCTGCCGCAGACCCGTCGCCAGTGCCGGAGCCGATGCCGCCGGTGGCTGTCGCTGCGTGGCGGAGGAGGTCCTGGTAATTGATGGTGGCGAGGATTTGGGGCCGGTTCCCGCCGGTGGTGGGGAGCTGATTGGTGCTGAGGGCGGCTTTGAGGGCGCCGATGATCCCGTCGAGTTGTTTCTGTGAGCGGGTGCGCCGGTCCAGGTCGAGGGCTGTGCCCGGCCAGACGTCATTGCCCCGTCCGGTGGCGGGAGTGCCGGCTTCGGACCCGCCTTCTGTACCCGTGGCTGCGCCTGTCCCGGTCTCCGTGGCTGTGGTGTCGCCTGTGGTGGTGCGGGGGTTGGTGGCGGCGTTCATGACCGTGGCGAGGTGTTCGTATTGGTCGGTGGTGGCGAAGATTTCGAGGTGGTGGAGGCCGTGGCGGGGTTTGCGGATGAACGCGCCTTGGGTGTGGCGGAGTGCTTCTTCGGTGGGTTCGGTGCCGTCGGCGTCGAGGGTGTCGGCCCAGCGACGGGCGACGCGGGCGAGGAAGTCGGGGTCAGCGGTGGCGGCTGTGTGGGTGAGGTCGTGTTCGATCCGGCCCAGGTTTTCCGGGGTGGTGTGGTGTTTGAGTCGGTCCAGGGTGGCGGTGATGATGGTCCCGGCCCGGGAGGAGACCACGGGCCCTGATCCCGGGATGGCCTGAAACGGGGTTACAGCGGCGTCGTCGTCGGCGCTGGTCTCTACCGGGCTGCTGGTGGCGCCGGCGGTCGGGGCGAGGGCTGCGGCGAGGTGTTCCCTTAGCGGTGGCACCCGGTCTCCGGTGAGGGTGGAGGCGGGCAGGATGCTGTGGGCGAGGTGGATGCGGCGCTGGGCTTCGCTGCGCCCGATCCGGAGCCGGAGGCGCAGGAATTCCGCGGTGTTTTTACAGCCGTCATCGGCCGGTGACCGCGGAATATCCCGGGCGCTCCCCGTAACCGTTCCCGGGATTCCGGCGGTGGTCCCGGCGGGCCACCCGGAGTCCGTTTCGTTCAGGGTTTCGACGCCGTTGTCCCACCCTGTAACCCATGACCGGGTGCGGCTTGCGGTTGCGGCGGCGGTGATGGCCTGGGTGCGGGTGCGGTCCACGGCGCCCGCGGCGAGGATCTGGAGATAGTCCACGGTCCGGGAAAGCTCCTCGACAAGTCCGGCGAAGTCGGCGGCTTCGACGTAGCCGGCCATCGCCAGCGTCCCCGGCGCAGCAGCGGCGGCAGCGTTCACCGAAGCGATCACCGGAGCCAGTCCAGCGTCGTCCGACAGAACAGCGTCGTCCGACTGGACAGCGTCGTCCGACAGAACGGCGGTGTTGCCGCCGCCGTTCTGAGCCAGCCGATCCCCGAAAGCCTCCATAGGATTACTCTGCCGTGGGCCTATGACATTTAGGCCAGCCCTGCGGTTGAGCTCCCAAAAGCCGCAAATTCCGGCTACGGCTGATCCGTTGCGCCGGTCAGCGGATACGCGGACGATGATTCCATGAGCGGAAAGTCCATGAGCCACAAGCAGAGTCCAAACCGACGCCGGACCTGGATGATCGCTGCGGCGGCCGTTGCAGCGGTGGGTCTGGTGATTGGACTTGTGCTGTTCAAGCCCTGGCTTCTCTTTGTGGATGTGAGAGTGGATGAACAGCTCCCCATCGTGGCCAGCAGTCCAGCGCAAGCACAACCGATTCCGTCGACACCCTTGGCGCCGACTCCGGCACCCATGCCTGCAGGCCCGGTGCAGCTTGCTGTGGGTACGCTGATCAGCCATGAACACGCCACCATGGGAACTGTCCGGATCGTACAGCAGCCTGACGGCGCCAGGCTGCTCACGCTCGAAAACCTGGATACGTCCAATGGTCCGGATGTGCACGTCTGGTTAAGTGCCGCTCACGTGGTGGAAGGGACAGCCGGGTGGTTCACCGCCGGCTCCGCAGATTACTACGACCTCGGCATGATCAAAGGAAACCAGGGCAATCAGGTTTACCGGATTCCCGCCGACGTTGACCTGTCGAAGTACCCGTCAGTTGACCTGTGGTGCGTTCAGTTCAGCGTGTCGTTCGGTGCTGCCGGGCTGGTCACCTGAGACGGCATCTGGCCATAACCTGAGACGTGCTTGGCCGCCGCGTCCCCCAAGGAGCGCGGCGGCCAGCAACGACCATTTTTAGCACAATTTCAACGTGGCTCCCGTGTCACACGGCAGATCCCGCGTAACGTCCCGGCAACGATCCCCGATCATTCGCGGCGGGGGTCAACGTTCGTGGCGGCGCCGGCAGCAGTGGCGCCGCCTTCGCCGGACCAGTCCTGGCCCTGGCAGTCGTTGAGGGCGGGGTCTGACTCAACGTCCGATGTCGCCGGGTTCACCGTTTCCGGGTGCGTGCTGTCGGCGGGAACGCCGGCGCCGGACGTTTTGGACGTGCTGGTGCCGGACGCGGCGTCGTGGTGGACGGCCGAGCCGATGACTGTGCCCGCCCGGCGTGCGGCCTCACCGAGCTGTTCCACCACCTCGGGAGCCTTCTCCTTGATGGCCTCCGTGGCGGCACTGACCTTGTCCTGGACCGGCTTACTGTCCCAGATGCTCGCCGTCCTGGCCTTGAGCTTGTCGTACGCCGCGCGGCCGGACCGCGATCCCAGGACATAACCGGCGGCGATGCCAATACCCAAAAGAAGTTTAGATTTCATGGTGAACTCCTGCTCGTGGAGAAGGTGTCAGTCCCCGGTCCGCTTGGCCGGGGTAAAGAAAACCGGCCCCGGGATGTTGTCCCCGGGGCCGGTATTCATGCCGGTGACGAAGTTAGCTGCGGACGCCGCGCTTCGTGACCATGCCGTAAACCAGCAGCACGATGATCGAGCCGGCGATCGCGAGCAGCCAGGTCTGCAGCGAGAAGAACTCCTGCAGGCCGGTACCGAAAATCATTCCGCCAAGCCAGCCGCCGAGGAACGCACCGACGACGCCCAGGATGAGGGTGATGATCCAGCCGCCACCCTGCTTGCCCGGAAGGATCGCCTTAGCGATTGCGCCGGCAATAAGGCCAAGAATCAAAAATGCAAAGAAACCCATTTTGTCGTTCCTTCTTTCCTACATCAGGGAGGTGCCCGGATCCCGGGCACGCTTCGTCCCTCTGCCCCAATACTAATCATGCTTACTTTATTTTCGCCACTCTGAATCCCCGCGGAAAGCCTGTTCGGGCCCTCTCAGTGGCCTGTCGCGTCCGAATCGTTGCCGGCGCCGGGCCCCTCGTCCAGGATGGCAAGTTCCGCGAGATCCTGCCGATCCAGGGCGAAGTCGAAGATGTCCAGGTTTTCCTGCATCCGCTCGGGATTTCCTGATTTGGGAATGACTACAAGTCCCTTCTCAATATGCCAGCGCAGCACCAGTTGAGCCGGGGTCTTGTCGTATTTTTCACCCAGCTGCGCAAGCAGGGGAGCGCCCAACAGGCTTGCCCCCGACCCGCCCAGTGGGCTGTACGATTCCGTGACAATTCCGTGCGCGGCATTGAACTCCCGTTCCGCCTCGCGGGTAATCGCCGGGCTCAGCTGGATCTGGTTCACCGCAGGCACAACATCGGTTGCGGCCATCAGTCGTTCCAGGTGTGCCGGCTTAAAGTTGGAGACGCCGATGGACCGGACTTTGCCCTCCGCCTGCAGCCGCTCAAACGTCTTCCACGTTGAGACGAATTCATCACGCGCAGGGAGCGGCCAGTGGATCAGCAGCAGATCCACGTAGTCCAGCCCCATGCGGGTCAGTGACCCCTCCAACCCCGCCACCGCGCGGTCCTCGCCCTGGAACTGGCCGTCCAGCTTGGTAGTGACGAAGATTTCGCTCCGGTCCACCCCGCCTGCGCGGATGCCGTTCCCTATGCCTTCCTCATTGCCGTATTTCACTGCCGTATCGAAGTGCCGGTACCCGGCTTCCAGGGCCTGTACGACGGCGGCAGCCACCTGTTCGTCGTCCAGCGGCCAGGTGCCGAGCCCCAGCTGCGGAATGCTGTAGCCGTCATTGAGCATGATGAGCGGTGAGAGAGTCATTTCAACAGTCTGCCGTGCTTTCGCTTTCCTGGCCTTCGAATGCCCGGAGAATATTTGCTGCCTGGTAGTCGAGTACTGTTCGTGCCACTCCGGATACTTGAGCGCTGAGCTGTCGGCTGTCCGGACCAGCATTTCCTCACGCCAGTCACCCACTACGTCAGTCCGCAGGCCTTCGCGCCCACCTGATCAGCCGATCACTCAGATCCATGAACGACTGGTCCACCACCTGAAGTTCCGGGTGGCTGTCATGCCAGTCAACGATCTCCCGGGTCCCGTCCGCGAAGGGAATGGTGGCCGCAAAGCCAGGCACCAGGGCTTTGATCTTGGCGTTGTCGAAAACTACGGAGTGGGCGCGGTCGCCCAGGAGGCTTGGCCCCAGATGGGGGCTGTGTCCGGCGCTGTGCGCGGCGATGGTTTCCGAAGATATGTGGACCAGTTCGGGTTCGGCAACCCCGGCCGCCCGCGCAAACAGCCCATAGATCTGGTTCCAGGAGAGGTATTCATCCGACGTGATGGTGTAGCTCTCGCCCACCGCCTGCGGCCTGCCGAGCAGTCCCACGAAGGCCTTTGCGAAGTCCCTGGAGTGCGTCACGGTCCAGAGCGAGGTGCCATCACCGTGCACTATGACGGGCCGGCCGGTGCGCATCCGGTGGATGTCTGTCCAGCCGCCCAGCAGGCCCACCCTCGTGCGGTCGTACGTATGTGAGGGACGCACCACGGTGACCGGAAAGTCTTCTGACCGGTAGGCCTCGAACAAGAGGTCCTCGCACGCGATCTTGTTTCGCGAATACTGCCAGAACGGATTTTTCAGCGGAGTGGATTCCAGGATCGGCAGCCGGGTGGGCGGCTTCTGGTAGGCCGACGCCGAACTGATGAAAACGTACTGGCCGGTCCGGCCCCGGAACAGTTCCATACTGGAGCGCGCCTGATCTGGAGTGAAGGCAATAAAGTCCGCAACGGCGTCGAACTCCCTGCCCTGCAGCACTGCCCGCACAGCGTCCTGGTCGCGGATGTCCGCGTGCAGGACCTCCGCGCCGTCCGGTACCGGCTTGCCCGATTGGCCGCGGTTGAGGATGGTCACCCGGTGTCCCAGCACGACGGCGCGTTCCGCCGCTGCGGCGCTGATCACCCCGGTGCCGCCCAGGAAAAGGATGCTCCGCGGTGCCACGGTGTCGGCCGCGGAATCCAACGGATTCACCATGCGTAGTCTTCCGGTGCCGGCCGGTGGCCCGGGAAGATGTCGTCGAGCCGCTTGAGCGCGTCGGCGTCGAGCGTGACCTCCAACGCCCGGATGCCGGCGTCGAGCTGTTCCTGCGTGCGCGGCCCCACGATCGGTGCGGTGACAGCCGGCTGGTGAAGCAGCCACGCGAGCGCGATGTCGCCGGGTACGTGCCCCAGCCTGTCCGCGAGATCCTCGAACTGCTGGATCTGGTCCCGGTGCTGCTTGAGCGTTTCTGCGGCGCGACCTTCGATGCGCCGGACGCCCGCGCGTTCCTTCTTCAGGACGCCGCCCAGCAGCCCGCCCTGGAGCGGCGACCACGGGATCAGGCCGAGGCCATACTGCTGTGCCGCGGGGATGACCTCCAACTCCACCTCGCGGCGGAACAGGTTGTAGATGGACTGCTCGCTGACCAGCCCGGTGTAGTTCCGGCGGCGGGCGGCTTCCTGTGCCTGGGCGATGTGCCAGCCCGCGAAGTTGCTGCTGCCCGAGTAGAGGATCTTGCCCTGCTGGACGGCCACTTCGATGGCCTGCCAGATCTCGTCCCACGGCGTGTCCCTGTCAATGTGATGGAACTGGTACACGTCGATGTAGTCCGTCTGGAGGCGCTTCAGGCTGGCGTCCAGGGCGCGCCGGATGTTCAGCGCGGACAGCTTGGACTCGTTGGGGCGGTCAGTCATGGTGCCGTACAGCTTTGTGGCCAGGACGGTCCGTTCGCGGCGCTCGCCGCCCTGCGCGAACCAGCGGCCAATGATTTCCTCGGTCCAGCCCCGGTGCCCGCTGCCGCCATAGACGTTGGCTGTGTCGAAGAAGTTGATGCCGGCGTCCAGGGCGGAATCCATGATGCGGTGCGCGTCAGCCTCGTCGGTATGCGGGCCGAAGTTCATGGTGCCGAGGCAAAGCCGGGAAACTTTCAGGCCCGAACGGCCCAGGTGCGTGTACTGCATACGGAGGATCCTTCGCTGGTGGTTGGACGTGGCGAACCCGGTGACCGAGCCCGCCGGAATCGGTGCCGGCAGGCTCGGTCAGCTTTGGCTACAGCTGTGTGAAAGCGGCGACGGCGGGATCGGAACCGATGCGCGCGCCCCGCTCAAGGGCGGTGATGGAGGCGAGCTCGTCGTTGGTCAGCGTCAGGGCCGCGGCCGCGAAGTTTTCGCGGATACGGGACGGGTTAACCGACTTGGGGATGACGATGTTGCCGGCGGCCAGGTGCCAGGCCAGGACCACCTGCGCCGTGGTGGCGTCGTGTGCCTTCGCAACGGCGGTGACGGCGTTTCCGTTGAGGTCCCCACCCTGGCCCAGCGGGCTGTAGGCCTCCACCGCAACCCCGAGGGCACGGCTTTTTGCGGCTAGCTTGGCCTGCTGGTAGCTGGGGTGCAGTTCAATCTGGTTCACGGCGGGTACGATATTCGCGGACTCGAGCAGGGTGTCCAGGTGGTCGGAAAGGAAGTTCGAGACGCCGATGGCACGGATCGCCTTGGCGGCATACAGGGCCTCCAGTTCCTTCCAAGCCTGGACGTAGAGGCCCTGTGACGGGACCGGCCAGTGGATGAGGTAGAGGTCCACGAAGTCAAGACCCAGCGCCTCGCGGGTGTCCTGGAATGCGTCCCAGGCCCGGCCCTGATCGCCGTTGCGGAGCTTGGTGGTCACGAAGATGTCCTCGCGCGGAATGCCCGAGGCTGCGATGGCAGCGCCCACACCTGCTTCGTTGCGGTATCCCGCGGCGGTGTCGATGTGGCGGTAGCCGGCTGCCAGGGCATCTTCAACGATCCGCTGGGTGTCTTCCGGCGGAACCTGGAAAACGCCGAAGCCGAGCTGGGGGATAGTGACGCCGTTGTTCAGCGAGATTTCTGACATGGGTACTCCTCGTAGTGCTGAAGGGTGGTTCCCGGCTCGGGATGTCCGGCAGGAAACCGCTTTCGGGAACTGCTCCGGTACGAGCCTATGCACTTTCGCGCCGATAGTCAGTCCTTGACCGTGTGCCTGTTTTTCCTAGGACCGGCAGTCCTACCTTCGTTGCAGGAAGTGCCCGGCAGGGCCGTGCCGAATGGCTGAACAGTGATGGCCGCGCCCAAAAGGACGCGGCCATCACTGTTCAGACCTTGGAAGGGTCAGCTTTCGTGGCGGAAACCGAGCTTGATCCGTACCTGCCAGTCGGCAACTTTGCCGTCTTCGAGGTGACCGCGGATTTCCTTGACCTCGAACCAGTCCAGGTTGCGCAAGGTCTTGGCGGCCTCGGCGATCCCGTTGCGGACTGCCGCGTCCACGCCTTCTCCGGAGGTGCCGACAATTTCAGTAATGCTGTACGTGTGGTTGGACAACTTCGCTCCTCGTGATCGCCTTCGATTCCCGGTTGCGGGCCGTTCTTGAACACTAGTGGCACTTCTGAAGCGTGGCCAGAGCCAATAGTTCGGAGTGGACTCTGGTCAGGGCGCTTCGAGGACCAGGTTCTTGAGGTCATCCAGGGTCTGTTGCATGTGCAGGTCCATGGCTTCGCGCGACCTGCTCGGGTTACGCGATTCCAGTGCCTCGGCGATGTTCTGGTGGTGTCCGATGGCGTGCTCCTGGATGGTTGGCACGGCCGATGTTTCGGCCCGACGCTTCTCCAGCACCCGGTGCAGCGGTGCGAAAAGGACCGCCACAAAAACGTTCTCCGAGGCGCGCAGGATCAGGTCGTGGAACGCCAGGTCAGCCTCCACGAAGGCGGCAATGTCGTTGACCTCATGGGCTGCCCGCATCGCCGCTACATGGCCGAACAGCGCCTGGATGTCGGCGTCGCTGATCCGGGCCGCCGCGAGTTCGCACGCCCCGGTTTCAAGCATTCGGCGCAGTTCAATGAGCTGCACGGAGGCGGCGGCTTCGTTCTGTCCCTCTGACGCGGCGCGCAGGACAGCTTCCAGCGAAGCCCAGCGGTTCAACGGGTTAACGAACGTGCCGCGGCCGCGTTCCACACTGAGGATCCGCTGCGCTTCCAGGGTCTTCATGGCCTCGCGCACCGTCATCCGGCTTACCTCGTGCCTGGCGCTGAGTTCCAGCTCGCCGGGCACGCTGGATCCTGGTGGAAAGTCCCCGGCAATGATCCGGTCCAGGAGTTCGTCGGCTACAACGCCCACCAGTGATTTCCGTGCCATACGTCCCCCTTGCGGCGTCGCCAGATATGTCTGACAAGTCTACTTGCGCGTTTGTATGTCCTGTGCCACACTATTTGAAATGTTAGATGTCAGACATCTTACAGTTACGTCAATACTTAGATTTCCACACAATGGAGTGCACTGTGACGCTTGAAGCAGACATCCTGGCCACCTTCCCGGCCGAAGTCCGGATTCCCGCCCGCCTGGTTGCCGACGCCGTCGCCGCGTCCAGCGCGGAGACCCCCCGGATGCTCGTAGTGCTCGACGACGACCCCACCGGAACGCAGTCCGTTGCGGATCTGCCCGTGCTCACCCGCTGGGACGTGGAGGACTTCATCTGGGCGTTTGGCCAGGCGAAGCCTGCCGTGTACGTGCTGACCAACACCCGCAGCCTGGACCCCGCAGAAGCCGCGGCCCGCAATGAGGAAGTGGTCCGCAACGCACTGGCCGCCGCCGGTTCCGCAGATGCCGGTGCCGATTCGAGCCTGCGGCTGGGGTTCGTGAGCCGCAGCGACTCCACGCTCCGTGGCCACTACCCGCTGGAGCCCGACGTCATTGCGGCCACTGTTGCCGACGTCAGCGGAGAAGCCACCGACGGCGTTGTGCTGGTGCCGGCATTCCCCGACGCCGGACGCGTGACCATCGGCGGCGTGCACTACATGCGCGGCACCGGGGACGACGCCGGCAAGCTCACCCCCGTGGCCGAGACCGAATTCGCCAAGGACGCCAGCTTCGGCTTCGCCAACTCGGACATGACCGAATACGTGGAAGAGAAGTCACAGGGCCGCTTCGCCGCGGAATCCGTGATTGTCCTGGACCTGAACATCATCCGGGCCTCTGCCGATCCGCAGATCACCGCCAAGGCCATCGCCGACGCCATCGAGCCTGCCACCAACTCCACGCCGATCGTCGCTGACATCGTCACCGAGAACGATCTCCGCGCCCTGTCCCTGGGCCTGGAAGAAGCCGAACGGCGCGGCAAGAAGCTGCTCTACCGCGTGGGACCGCCGTTTGTCCGCGCACGGATCGGCCAGGAAATCCGCACCGAGCTCACCGGCGCTGAAGCCTACGCAGGCAACACCCCGTCCGAGGCCGGCGGCCTGATCGTGGTGGGTTCCCACGTGGGCGTCACCACCCGCCAACTCAAGGCCCTCACCGAACAGCACAGCGCCGCGCGCATTGTGGAGATCGACGTCGAGAAGCTAGTCGCCGCCGAAACCGAAACGGGCGCCGGGGACGCCCACCTCGACCAGACGGTTGACACCGTCGTGGAGGCACTCCGCGGGGGAGATGTCATCGTCCACACCAGCCGCCTGCTCATCAAGACCGATGACCCCGCAGCGAGCCTGCGGATCGCGCGCACGGTGTCCGCCGCCGTCGTCGCCGTGGTGAACCGGACCCTCAAGACCTTCCCGCCGCGCTTCGTCATCGCCAAGGGCGGCATCACGTCCTCCGACGTCGCCGCCCACGGCCTGGAGATCCGCCACGCCATTGTCCGCGGTCCCATGTTGCCGGGCATCGTCTCTCTTTGGGAGCCGGTGGACGGCCCCGCCAAGGGCATCCCGTACATCGTGTTCGCCGGCAACGTGGGCGATGACCAGTCCCTCGCCGACGTCACCCGCAAGCTCAGCAGCACTTTCTAATCCCCGCCAGTATTCAAGGAAGAACACCATGACCAGCAACTACACCATCACCGTCCTGGGCCTCGGCGCCATGGGCCTGCCCATGGCCACCCGACTGGCCAGCGAGCTCACCGTTCACGGCTTTGACATCGCCGAGCCGCGCCTGAAGCTCGCCGAAGAAGCAGGCATCCGCACGTTCGCCTCCGCCCGGGAAGCCTCCAAGGGCGCCGACGCCCTGCTCCTGGCGGTCCGCAACGGCGAGCAGCTCAACGACGTCCTCTTCGGTGAGAACGGTGTGGCCTCCGTGCTGGAGCCGGGCGCCGTCGTCATCCTCGGCAGCACCGTGGGCACCGAAGCCATCCCCGCAACCGTGGCACGCCTCGCCGATTACGGCGTTGAGCTCGTGGACGCGCCGCTGTCCGGCGGCCCCAAGCGCGCCGGCGAAGGCGACCTGCTGATCGTGGTCGGCGCTTCCCCCGAGGCCCAGGAGAAGGCCCGCCCGGCCCTCGAACTGCTGGCCTCCACGCTCACCGTGGTGGGCGACAAGCCCGGCGACGGCCAGGCCCTCAAGACCGTCAACCAGCTCCTCTGCGGCATCCACATCGCGGCCGCCGCCGAGGCCATGGCCCTCGCCGACGCGCTCGGCCTGGACCAGGCCAAGACCCTCGCAGCCCTCGAGGCCGGCGCGGCAGGTTCGTTTATGCTCTCCAACCGCGGCCCCCGCATCCTCGAGGCCTACACCGAGGAAGGCGCCGAGGTCCTGTCCCGCCTGGACATCTTCGTCAAGGACATGGGCATCGTGGGCAAGGCCACCCGCGCCGCAGGCCTGGCAACCCCCGTTGCCGCCGCCGCCGAGCAGCTGTACCTCCTGGGCCAGGCCCAGGGCCTCGCCGCCGCCGACGATTCCGCAGTCATCAAGGTTGTCGCGCCCACCAAGCGCACCGCCTAAGCACCACGGCACGACCGCAGCCCGGCTAAAGCACCCCCAAAAAATCGTACGACGACGGCGGTCCCCCCTCCGCCGTCGTCGTATCTTCCAGCGTTCACGCAGCATAAGAAATAGCGCCCGCTAGCCCGTCTTCTGGAAGACTGGCTTGTCGAAGGAGACACCGCAATGAACCCCCTGATTAACTCGCTGATGGTGCGGGCGGCCGATGCCCCCGCCATCAAGCCCGCGGTGGAGCTGGGTACTCCACTGCTCCTCACCATCGCGGCGATCGGCATCGCCGTCCTGTTGGTGATGATCATCCGCTTCAAGATCCAGGCCTTTGTGGCCCTGCTGACCGTAAGCATCGCCGTGGCCGTGGCCGCGCAGATCCCGCTGAAGGACGTCTTCACCGTCGTCGCTACCGGTGTGGGCGGAACCATGGGCAAGGTGGCCCTGCTGATCGCGCTCGGCGCCGTCCTGGGCCGGATGATCGAGGTTTCCGGCGGCGTCCAGTCGCTGGCCGCGCACTTCACCGAGAAGCTCGGCGCCAAGCGCGTCGCCGTGGCCCTGACCGCGGTCGGCTTCCTGGTGGCCATCCCCGTGTTCTTCGAGGTGGGCATCATTGTGCTCGTCCCGATCGTCTACGCCTTTGCGAAGATCGCCAACGTGCACCCGGTCAAGTTCGGCCTGCCGATGGCCGGCATTATGCTCTCCATCCACGTCGCCGTGCCGCCGCACCCGGGCATCGTGGCAGGCGCCGGCGTGTTCGGCGCCGACATCGGCCTGATCACGCTGATCTCGCTGCTCATCTGCGTCCCGCTCGGATTCCTGTCCTACTGGGTTGCCAGCATCATGAACCGCAAGGAGTATGAGCTCCTCCCCGGCGTCAAGGCCCAGGTGGACGAATTCGGTTCCGACTCCCTGGTCAAGGTCGGCCACCAAGGCCCCGGCGCCGTAGGCATCGCCCCGCCGCGTCCGGCCCTGATCATCTTCCTCATCGCCGCCCCGATCGTGCAGATCCTCATCGGCACCCTGGGCACGCTCACCATCCCGAAGGACAACTCCTGGTACGGCCTGGCTGCCTTCATCGGCAACCCGTTCTTCGCCTTGCTCGTAGCTGTTGCACTGTCCTTCTTCCTGCTCGCTGTCCGCCGCAACTGGTCCCTGAAGGAAACCGGCGAGATCTTCGAAGGCGCGCTGCCTCCCATCGCGTCCATCCTGATGGTTGTCGCCGCCGGCGGCGTGTTCGGTGAGGTCCTGCGGACCTCCGGCATCGGTGCCGCGCTGTCCCAGACGCTGGACCACCTGGGCCTGCCGGTCATTGTGCTCGGCTTTGTGATCTCCCTGGCACTGCGTGCAGCCCAGGGCTCGGCCACCGTCGCCATCGTCACCACCACCGGCCTGCTGACCTCCGCCGTGATGGAAGGCGGCTACTCTCCGGCGCAGATCGCCGTCATCGTGATCGCCATCGGCTTCGGTTCGCTGGGCCTGTCCCACGTGACCGACGCCGGGTTCTGGACCGTGGTGCGCTACTACGGCCTCACCGTCTCGGACGGCCTCAAGACCTGGACCGTCCTCACCACTGTCCTGGGCGTGGCCGGCTTTATCCTGACCTACGTGGCCTGGATCCTCGTGGGAGGCCTGAGCGTCTGATGCGCACCCGACTCGACCACCTCGTCACCGCCGCCCTCCAGCAGGGCTCGGCCGTTCCCGCATTCACCTGCTACGACTTCACCACTGCGCTGGCTGTTGTGGGCGCGGCCGAGGACGCGGGCCACGGGGTCATCCTGCTGGTGGCCCCCAAAACGGCCGGCACGTCCAACGGCCTCCGCCTGGTCGCCGCGCTCCGCGGGCTGGCAGACGCCGCATCCGTTCCGGTGGCCGTCCAGCTGGACCACGCGACGGACCTCAAGGTGATGGCCGACGCCGTCGCCGCGGGGGCGGATTCGGTCCTCGCGGACGGTTCGTCGCTTCCGTATGAGGACAACATTGCACTGGTCCGTGACGCGCGCGCTGTGCTGGGCGCCGACGTCGTGCTTGAAGCGGAACTCGGCGGCCTTGCCGGCGACGAGGACCGGGCCTTCGGCGCGGACGAAGCCGGCGTGGCAGTGGCCGGCCTGACGGATTCCGCCCAGGTGGAGGATTTTGTGGCCCGGACCGGCGCGGAACTGCTGGCTGTTGCGGTGGGCAACGTCCACGGCAAGTACAAGGGCGAGCCGCAGCTGCGCTGGGACGTCCTGCAGGACATTGCGGTGCGGACCCACATTCCCCTGGTGCTCCACGGCGCGTCCGGCATTCCGGCGGGGGAACTGGTCAAGGCCGCCGCCATGAACGTGGGCAAAGTGAACTTCAATACCGAGCTCCGCACCGGCGTGCTGTCCACGCTCCAGGAGCAGCTGCCGGCGCACCGGGCCGACGGCGAGAACCTCCAGGGCCTGCTGGGCCACTGGAACACCTCGGCCAGGGAATTCGCCACGTCGGCGTTGGGCATGCTCAGCCGCTGACGCATCAGTTGAGTTTTTGGGGAGGCTAGGATCAGCACATGATCCTGGCCTCCCTGCTTTTTGCCTTCCTCGCCGCCGCGCTCCACGTGTACATCTTCACCATGGAGTCCCTCACCTGGACCACGCCGGCCACGTGGAAGCGCTTCGGCCTCGCCTCCCAGGCCGACGCCGAGACCACCAAACCCCTCGCCTACAACCAGGGCTTCTACAACCTGTTCCTGGCCATCGGCGCGTTCATCGGGGTGGGCTGCATGGCGCTTGGCCCGGACGGATCGGCGCAGCACGTGGTGGGCTGGACGCTGATCTTCAGCTCCTGCGGCTCCATGCTCCTCGCCGCCGCGGTGCTGGCACTCAGCGGGAAAAAATACCTCCGCGCCGCGGTTCTGCAAGGCACGACGCCGTTGCTCGCCGTCGTGCTTGGGTTGCTGGCCGTTGCCGGCTGACTGACGCTCCTGAGCGACCACTGCTGAGTTGACGTTGTGCCCGTTTCTGGCCGGGAGCACGCATTTCTGGCCGGGAGCGCATCGCGGGCGGACAATGGAGTGAACAACAGCATCGGCGCATGTTGGGACTGCACGTGAGTGGTGTGAAGGAGCCGGGGCCGGCCCCGCAGGGTGAACAGGCGGTCCGGCGCGACCTCGTGATCGACCTTGTCCGGTTCGTCTGCCTGGCCCTGGTGGTGGTGGGCCACTGCATGATGGTCAGCCCGGTCCTGCAAGGGGACGGCACCGTGACCTCCAAAAATACGCTGGGCGATCAGCCGTGGTTCGAGCCCGTGATCTGGATCTTTATGGTGATGCCGCTGTTCTTCGTGACCGGCGGCACCACGGGCCTCCAGTCCTGGCAGCGGCTGAGAGCCCGCGGCGGCACGGGCGTCGAGTTTGCCCAGGCCCGGCTGCTGCGGCTGGTCCGCCCGGCGGCGGCACTCCTGGCGGTGATGTTCCTGGGGTTCTGGGCCGCGCTGCTGTTGGGCGTGGACGCCCAGGTGGTGCAGCTGATGACCACCGGAGCGGGCATGCCGCTCTGGTTCCTGGCCGCCTACCTGGCCGCCCAGCTCAACATCCCGCTGCTGGCCCGGTTCCACGAGCGCGCGCCCTGGCTGACCGTTTCGGTCCTGGCGGCCCTCGTGGTGGCCATCGACTGCTTCCGCGGAGCGCTGCCCATGCTCGCCTACGCAAATCTTGTTTTCCTGTGGTGCGCCGTACAGCAGCTTGGTTTCCTGATGGCCGACGGTCACCTGGCCAGGCTCACGCGCTCCGGCCTGGTGGGGCTCATCCTGGCAGCCAACCTGGTGCTCGGGCTGGTCACCGGCCTGGGTCTCTACTCCGGAAACATGCTGGTCAACCTCAACCCGCCCAACCTCTGTCTGCTGCTCCTGGGCGTGTCCCAGGCTGCCGCGCTCCAGCTCTTCCGGCCGGGGCTCGGCTGGGTTTCGGGCGTGCGCTGGATCCGCGCGGTGGTCATGGTTGCCGGCCGCCGCTCCATGACCGTGTACCTGTGGCACCTGCCGTTGCTCGCGGCCATGTCCGGGCTCCTGCTCCTCACCGACTTCCCCAAGCCCGCGGCAGGCACCGCCGAATGGTGGTGGGCCCGGCCGCTCGTCCTCCTGGGGGTTGTGGCCCTCCTGCTCCCGGTGCTGGCCGCGTTCGGGCACCTTGAGGAACGTCCGACGGCGTCTGTCCACACCCGCGGCCGGCCCGCCGCCGCGGTGGTGACGGCCGCCGTCGTCGTCTTCATTCCGGTGGCGGACGCTGCCCTCAACGGCCTGACGCTGGGCCTGCTCGGAGGCGGCGCGGCATGCTTTGTGTTGGCCGTCCTGCTGCTGGGCCGGATGCCCGAACGTGTCCCCGGCGATGTCGGTGCCGAACGCGTCGCCCACGATGGCAGCCAGCCTGAGGGGCCATTGCCAGCAGGGCCAAGTAGTGCCAATGTCGAACCATGACTGAGAACATGATTTCCACAGAGGACAAGTTCAGCCCCGACGTTTCTCTGTCCAGGGATGACGAGCATCACCGCTACGAGCTGCGGGTGGGTGGAAAGGTCGCCGTCCAGTCCTTCTTCCGGGACCTGCCCGGACATGTGGATTTCCTCCACACCGACACTGCCGAGGCCTTCCAGGGCCAGGGCCTGGGCAAGGTGCTGGCCCATTTCGCGCTCGACGACGTGGTGGCCTCGGGCAAGCGGATCATCCCCCATTGCCCCTTCATTACCCGCTATCTCCGCGCGCACGAGGGCTACGAACAGCACATCGACTGGCCGGACAACTAGCGCGAACGGTCATTTGAGCCCCCTCCAACCAGCGCGAACGGTCATTTAAGGCCTTGGAGACTCCCATCGGAAGGCCTCAAGTGGCCGTTCGCGCGGGGTATCTTGCACCCGATTCGTGATCGGGGCCAGTCAATGACGCGCCCGCGCCCTGAAGAACGCCGTATTCCCGCGGCTTAAGATAAATAAGTCACTAAAGTTTGACGAAAAGGTTCACCTAAGTAAGGCTTGCCTTGCTAAGGACAACCCCAACGTCGAACTAAGGATGACCACTGTGCCGCTGCTGCCCCGTGTTGATGAGATGTACGTGGATGAGAATCGGGTGGGCGAAACCCTGCCCGGGCAGGATTTCGGCTCCCGCGTGGAACTGGCCCTCGCTGCCACCAACCATCTGTTCAACACCAGGAACTCCACCCGGTACGTGGCGCAGGTGCTGCAGGGAGTCAACGCCGTGGCCACCAAAATCGACCGCACCACCCGACCCTTTACCGGCGTCGGGCCTGCCGAAATGAAGGCGCGCATCGGCGCCGTTGACCTGGACCAGCCGCTCCCGGACACCGCCGCGGCCCTGGAGGAGCTGGAGACCGTCTACCTGCGGGACGCCATCTACTTCCACGATGCGAAGTACGCGGCACACCTGAACTGCCCGGTGGTGATCCCGGCGCTGGTGGGGGAGGCCATCCTGTCCGCGGTGAACTCCTCAATGGACACCTGGGACCAGAGCGCCGGGGCCACCATGATCGAGCGCCGACTCATCGACTGGACCGCCGAACGGCTGCAGCTGGGGGCTGCAGCCGACGGCGTGTTCACCTCCGGCGGCAGCCAGTCCAACCTGCAGGCACTGCTGATCGCGCGCAACCACGCCGTTGTCGGGCTGCGGCAGGATCCGGCCAACGCCGGACTCCGGCTGCCCGCCCTGCTGGAAAGGCTCCGGATTTTCACATCCGCCGACAGCCACTTCAGCATCCAGAAGTCCGCGTCCATGCTGGGGCTGGGGTTCGACGCCGTCATCTCCGTCCCCTGTGCCGCGGACCACAAGATGGACCCGGCCGCGCTCGCCGAGGCCATGGCGGAAACCCACGAAACCGGGCTGGTGCCGATGGCGGTTGTGGCCACCGCCGGCACCACAGACTTCGGTGCGGTGGACCCGCTCGCGGACCTCGCGGCCCTGGCCCGCGCCTACGGTGCGTGGTTCCACATTGACGCGGCTTACGGCGGCGGACTGATGGTTTCCAGCCGCTACCGCCACCTCTTGGACGGGACCCGCCTGGCCGACTCCGTCACCGTGGACTTCCACAAAACGTTCTTCCAGCCCGTCAGCTCCAGCGCCCTGCTGGTCCGCGACCGCGCCATGCTCCAGCACGTCACCTACTACGCGGACTACCTGAACCCGGAAAGCGCCGCCCTGGCCGAGATCCCCAACCAGGTGGATAAGAGCATCCAGACCACCCGGCGCTTTGACGCGCTCAAACTGTGGCTGACCCTGCGCATCATGGGCGCGGATGCGATCGGCGCCCTGTTTGATGAAGCGATCGATCTCGCCGCCCGGGTGGGATCAGTGCTGGCGGCCGACCACGACTTTGAGCTCGCCGCCGCCCCGCAGCTCAGCACACTGGTCTTCCGCTACCGGCCCAGAGATTCCGGTGCTGACATCACTGGCGCCGCGTCCGGCGCTCACGGCCGGCTTTCCGAGGATGCGGCCGACGCCCTCAACCCGGCCATCCGCGCGGCCGTTTTCGCGTCCGGGCAGGCCGTGGTGGCCGGCACCAGGGTGGCGGGCAGGCACTATCTGAAGTTCACCCTCCTCAACGCCGAAGCAACCCTGGAGGACATCAGCGAGATCATCGAGCTGCTGCGCCGCACCGGCGCGCAGCTGCTGTCCGGCGCCAACACCAACAACAGCACCAGCGAGGTGTCCGCATGAGCACCTCCACCGAACCGCGCATTTTCGACTTCGCCGGCATCGGCGTCGGGCCCTTCAATCTTGGCCTGGCCGCCCTCAGCGAGCCGGTGGACGGGCTGGACGGCGTCTTCCTGGAGCAACGGGAATCATTCGACTGGCACCCCGGCATGATGCTGGAGCCGGCCCACCTCCAGGTGCCGTTCATGGCGGACCTGGTGTCGCTGGCCGACCCCACGTCGCCGTATTCGTTCCTGAACTTCCTCAAGCAGACCGGCCGCCTCTACCGCTTCTACATCCGCGAAAACTTCTATCCGCTGCGCGCGGAATACAACCAGTACTGCCAGTGGGTGGCAGGCCAGCTGCGGTCCGTTCGTTTTAGCACAGCCGTGCTGGATGTAACGTACGACGCCGGCGTGTACCGCCTTTCGGTGGCAGGTCCCGAAGGGCCTGGGGTGCTGCTGGCGCGGCGGCTGGTGCTGGGCACGGGCACCTCGCCGTACGTGCCGGCGTCCTGTGGCGGAATAGTCGACGCAGCCGCTGATGGCGGCGGGGGACTTGTCCTCCACAACGCCGACTACCTGTCGAGGAAGAGTGAGCTGCAGGCCAAGCGGAGCATCACCATCGTGGGCAGCGGCCAGAGTGCCGCGGAAATCTACTACGAGCTCCTGCAGGACATCGACACCCACGGCTACCAGCTGAACTGGGTCACCCGGTCCGGACGGTTCTTCCCCCTGGAATACACCAAGCTCACACTCGAGATGACCTCGCCGGAGTACGTGGACTACTTCCATGGGCTGCCCCAGGACCGGCGCGACGGCCTGATCAAGAGCCAGAAGAACCTGTACAAAGGCATCAACTCCGAGCTGATCGACGCCATCTACGACCTCCTGTACACCAAGAGCATCTCCGGCATGGTGGACACCCAGCTCCTGACCCACTCATCGCTCACCGGCGCGGCGTGGGATCGGGCCGCCGGTTCCCACGCCCTGCAGCTCCGGCACGAGGAGCAAGGCTCGGACTATGTGCTGGACAGCGAAGCCGTAGTCCTGGCCACCGGTTACACCTACCGGGAGCCGGACTTCCTGGCCGGCATCCAGGACCGGATTGCCAGGGACCCCTCCGGCCGGTTTGCCGTGGCACGCAACTACAGCACCGGCGTCGAACCCGGCGAAGTCTTCGTCCAGAACGCCGAGCTGCACACACACGGCTTTGTCACCCCGGATCTCGGCATGGCTGCCTACCGCAACTCGTGCATCCTGAAGGAGATCACCGGCCGCGAGGTCTATCCGGTGGAACGCAGCATCGCCTTCCAGCAATTCGGCGCGCCGGAAGCTGTTCCGGCAGCAGCAGGCCCGGCCCGGGAAGAGCAGACAGCGGTGGTGTCCGCATGAGCTTCACGTTCCGCTGTGTCGACGCCGTTGCCGACGCGCCACTCCTCCACAACTGGGTCACCCAGCCGTACGCGTCGTTCTGGGGGATGCTGTCCGCCACAGTTGACGGCGTTGTGGAGGAATACACAACGATCCAGTCCAGCGGGCACCACCACGCCTTGCTGGGGCTCGACGCCGGCGTCCCCGCCTTCCTGATGGAGGAATACCTGCCGGCCGCCTCGCCTCTGGCCGCGGTCTATGCCGTGCAGGAGGGCGACATCGGCATGCACCTGCTGGTGGCGCCGCCGCCGGAAGACCCCCAACCGGGGTACACGGCCGCGGTGATGGACGCCGTGCTGGAGCGGTTGTTCGAAAAACCGGGCGTGGAACGCGTGGTGGTTGAACCGGACGCCCGGAACTCCAAAATCCATGTGCTCAATGAGCGGCTCGGTTTCCAGCCGGCAGGCGTCGTAACGCTGCCGGACAAGGAAGCGCTGCTCAGCTTCTGCACACGCCAGGACCACATCGCCGCCCGCGAAGCCCTGCGCCGCCCCCAAGACCCTTCCCATGACCTTTCCGCCCCGATCCACCAGGGAGCATCACTGTGACCATCACCGAGCTGGACCAAACCGTCGTCGAAATACCGGACAGCACCGCCAACACCGTTCCCCACCTCGCACCCGAACGCTGGGCTATAGCCAACCGCCACCTGGTCCGCAAGGCGCTCGCCGAATTCCTGCACGAACGCATCCTGGAGCCGCAGCGCCTGGGCTCCGGCAGGGGTGCCACGGGTCCGGAGGAACCCGCAGTGTACGTGGTCCGCAGCGACGACGGCCTCACGGCGTACTCGTTCACGGCCCGCGTGCTTGAGCTGGAGCACTGGTCGGTGGACGCCGCTTCGATCCACTGCACACGCAAAGGCGAGGATGCCGCCCCGGACGCCCTGCGTTTCATCACCGAGTTCAGGGACACCCTGGGCATCCGCGAGGAGATGCTCCCGGTCTACCTTGAAGAGATCAGCAGCACCCTGGCCGGCCACTCCTACAAGCAGTGGCTGGGACAGCCGTCCGCCGAGGAACTCGCGGCAGGAGTCACCGGCGGCACGGACCCCGCCGCCGACTTCCAGGCCATCGAACGCAGCATGACGGAGGGCCACCCGTGTTTCGTGGCCAACAACGGCAGGCTGGGGTTCGGCATCAGTGACTACCGGGCGTTCGCGCCGGAGACCGGAGCCCCCGTCCGCCTGGAATGGATCGGGGTGCACCGCAGCAAGGCTGTCTTCACCGCCAGCGCGGGGCTGGACTACCGCGCCCACCTGGAGGCCGAGCTCGGCGCCGCCGCGCTGCAGTCCTTTGAGAGCGAATTCTCGGCGCAGGGTGTGGACCCCGCCCAGTACTTCCTGATGCCGGTGCATCCGTGGCAGTGGGAGAACAAGCTCACCGTCACGTTCGCTGCCGAAATCGCCCAGCAGCACATCATCCATCTGGGGACCGGTGCCGACAGTTACCAGGCCCAGCAGTCCATCCGCACGTTCTTCAACACGGCCGCGCCCGCCAAGAGCTACGTCAAGACGGCGATGTCCGTCCTGAACATGGGCTTTATGCGGGGACTCTCGCCGCAGTACATGAAGGCAACCCCCGCCATCAACGACTGGCTGCAGGACCTGATCCGGTCAGACGAAGCCCTGCAGAAACGCGGCCTGGCCATGATCAGCGAGATCGCTGCCATCGGCTACCACAACGGCTACTACGAGGCCGCGTCCGCCAAGGGCTCGCCGTACCGGAAAATGCTGTCCGCGCTGTGGCGGGAAAGTCCGCTCCCGCTGCTGGAGGACGGCCAGCAGCTTGCCACCATGGCGTCCCTGCTGCACGTCGATTCGACCGGCAAACCGATGGCGTCTGCCCTGATTGAGCGCTCCGGAGTGGAGCCCGCTGAATGGCTGCGCCGCTTCTTTGAGGCCTACCTCGTCCCGTTGGTCCACTGCCTCTACCGGTACGAACTCGCCTTTATGCCGCATGGCGAGAACGTGATCCTCGTGCTGGATAACGGTGTGCCCGTCCGTGCGGTGATGAAGGACATCGCCGAGGAAATCGTGGTGATGGGGCGCCGGCTGGACCTGCCCGCGGACGTATCACGGATCCAGGTGGACATTCCCGACAGTGAAAAGGTGCTGGCCATCTTCACGGATGTGTTCGACTGCATCTTCCGCTTCCTCAGTGCCCTGCTGGTGGAGGACGGGAAACTCAGCGAGGAGGAGTTCTGGGGCACGGCCGCCCGCGTTATCCAGGAGTACCAGGCTGAACACCCGGAGCTCGCGGACCAGTTCGCCCGCCACGACCTGTTCGCCCCTGACTTTGAACTGTCGTGCCTTAACCGGCTGCAGCTGCGGAACAACCAGCAGATGCTGGACCTCACCGACCCGTCCGGCGGGCTGCAGATGGCCGGCCGGCTTGCCAACCCGCTCGCCAGGTTCGCTGTGGCGTGAGCTCAGCCAGGAGTCAGCTGAGCTCGTCCGCCTTGCGCTGCAGCACCGCGCGCTCGGCGGCGTTTCCGCACAGCGCCACGGCCTGCAGGAGTGCGGACCGTGCGTCGTCATGCCTGCCGAGCCGGGTAAGCATCTCGCCACGGACCGCGGGAAGCAGGTGCGAGCCCGCCAGTTCTCCGCGTGCGGCGATGGCCTCCACGAGCTCCAGTCCGTCCGCCGGGCCGGAGGCCATCGCGACGGCCACCGCACGGTTGAGCTCGACGACGGGGGACGGGGCCAGCCGGCCGAGGGCTTCGTAGAGGATGACGATCCGCTGCCAGTCCGTCTCGGCCACCGAATGAGCCACCGCGTGGCACTCGGCGATGGATGCCTGCAGGCCGTACGCACCCAACCCGCGTCCGGATCCCGCGGCCCGGGCCAGCGCCGCACGTCCGCGGCGGATCGCGGCCTGGTCCCACCGCCGTCGGTCCTGGTCTTCCAGAAGCACCGGGCGGCCCGACGCATCGAGCCGGGCCGGGAACCGCGCGGCGGTGAGTTCCATCAGCGCAATCAGCCCGAACACCTCGGGTTCGGGCGCTATCCGCACCAGCACGCGGGCCAAGCGGCGGGCTTCGCCAGCGAGGTCCGTGCGGATCCACTCCGCGCCGCCGGAGGCAAACGAGCCCTCCGTGAAGATCAGGTAGATGACGTTGAGCACCGAGCCAAGACGTTCAGCCCGCTCGGGCGGCTCAGGCACCGCGAACGGCACCTGTGCGGCGGCCAGCGTCTTCTTGGCCCGGGTGATGCGTGCCTGGATCGTCGCCACCGGGACCAGGAAGGCCTTGGCAATCTCGTCGCTGCCCAGGCCGCCCGCTACGCGCAGCGTCAAGGCGATCCGGGACTCCTTGGCCAGCACCGGATGGCAGGAGATGAACATCAGGGCGAGCACGTCGTCGTCGATCGCATCGGGGTCGAACAAGGTGTCCGCTCCTGGCTCCTCCGCCGCGAGGTCGCTGGCCAGCAGGGCGTACTTTTCGTCCCGTGCCGCCCGCCGGCGGAACGTATCAATCGCTCGACGGCGGCCTGTGGTGAGGAGCCAGCCGGCGGGTTCAGCGGGTATCCCGTTGACGGACCAGGAGACGAGTGCTTCGGCGAGTGCCTCCTGGGCGAGATCCTCGGCCAGCGGGAAGTCGCCTGTATAGCGGGCCAGGGCGCCGACGATGCGGGCGGATTCCATCCGCCACACTGCCTCGACGGCGCCCCGCGCCTCAACCGCACTCACTGTCGCATCAAGAGCTGTCGCGTCAGGGCAGGCGACTCAGAGCTGCCCGGTCTGCTCGCGCCAGGCGCGTTCCTTCTGGATCCATTCGTTGTCCTGCGGGAACTCGTCGATGGTGGGCACGCGGCGGATTTCGGTCTTGCGGCCGGCCGTGAGCGGCGCCCGCTTCGCCCACTCGATGGCTTCCTGCTTCGAGGCCACATCGAGGATGTAGAAGCCGCCGAACAGTTCCTTGGTTTCTCCGTAGGGGCCGTCGGTGACCACCGGTGTTTCGCCGGTGAAGTCGACCACAACTCCCTCCTTCGGATCCTCCAGGCCCTCGGCCGCCAACAGGACGCCGGCGCGGATCAGTTCGTCATTGAACTTGCCCATGGCGTTCATCGCCTCGTCGAAGTCGACGTCCGTGAACTTCGCGAGGGACTCGTCGGTTTCCCGCATGATCAGCATGTACTTGGCCATCTCAATCTTCTCCTTGGTTTGTGGAAGGTCGCCCTTCGACCTTCTCATCCACAGGTCGAACGGCGCGAGGCCCGATCGACACAAACCCAGGACTTTTTCCGGACCTCTGAGCGCGCCGGCTGACTCTGGACCGGTGTGCCGGGCAGGTCTAGGGTGGGTTCGTCCGATGGACCCTACGCGCCCACCTGATCCCACGAGACAAGGAGAAGCCATGGCCGGCGAACCAGCGTTCTTTGAAATCGGCGTCGAAGATCCGGAACGGGGCAGGGCGTTCTACGGCGCGCTCTTCGGCTGGGACTTCAGCCCCGGACCGTCTGGAGAGGGCGGATCCATCATCGGCACCCCCGGCATCCCCGGCGGAGTAGGGAAGATTCAAGCTCTGCAAAGATGATCAGGGCTCGACCTTCGGCCTGCACCAGCCGTCGGCTCCGTAACACCGCTAGTCTGGGCGCATGGAGACACCCACCACCGCGCTCATAACAGGGGCAACCGCAGGGCTGGGAGCGGAGTTCGCCCGCCAGCTCGCGCAGGAAGGCCACCACATGGTGCTGGTGGCCCGAGACGCCGCCCGGCTCCAGCAGATCGCTGACGAACTCGAGCGTGATTACAGCGTTTCCACTGAGGTGCTGCCCGCCGACCTGACGGACGACGCCGGTGTGGCCGCCGTCGTCGGGCGCCTCACGGACCCTGCGCGGCCGGTTGAGGTCCTGGTAAACAATGCGGGGATCGGACTGCTGCATTCGTTCGAAAAAAATCCCCTGGAGGACGAGCGGAGGCACCTGCGCCTGCACGTGCAGACCCCCATGGAGCTCTGCCATGCTGCGCTGCAGGGGATGCTGGAGCGGCGCTCCGGCAGGATCATCAACGTGGCCAGTGTGTCGGCTTTCGCCAACCGCGGCAGCTACTCGGCTGCGAAAGCCTGGCAGGTCGTCTTCAGCCGCTGGGCCAACCTTGCCTACGGACCGAGAGGCGTGCACGTCACCGCGCTCTGCCCCGGATTCACGCACACCGAATTCCATGACCGCATGGGCATGGACAAGTCGGTCGCCCCGCACTGGATGTGGCTGCGGGCGGACTGGGTGGTCCGGGACGGGCTGGCGGACAACGCCCGCGGGAAGGGCGTCTCGATCCCCACTAAACGCTACAAACTGGTGGCCGCCATCTCGCGTGTGCTGCCGGCGCGGTTTACGTCCGGGCCGCCGCGGCGTCCGAAGCAGTAGCCTTCCGCGGTGCGCGGATGGCGACCACCACGGCGATACCGATCACGGCGCCCACAAAGGTCTCCACCGCGCGTTCGGTGACCAGCAAGCCCGGGTCCGCGGGCGCGGCAAGCTGCGTCATGAGCAGGATCACCGGCGTGAAGAAGACCATGGCCCAGCCATAGTGCCGCGCCATGAACAGTTCGGTGGGGAACTGGAACGCGATCACCAGCAGCGCCAGCACGGCGGCGGTGTGGCCGGGGAAATACTGCAACGGGGACAACGGCCCAGGAAAGAGTACGACGGCGACCAGCGCCAAACCGACGAACGTCCCCACGATGCGGTGGATCCCGCGGTGGACGCGGCTGGGCAGGTCGGCCCCCGCGAGCGGGACGGCGGCCGCGGCCATGGCCCAGTGCGGGTGGCCGCTGCCGCTCAGGACGCCGCAGGTTCCGGCTGCACCGACGGCCAGGACATAGCGGGCGGCGTGGACCAGCGCGGCCTGCCGGAGTTCGCTGCTGGGACGCGGAACATCACGCACGGCGCCCGCCTGCCAGGCCCGGACCCGCAGCCAGCCGGCGAAGCCCACCAGGATCGAGAACGCGGCCGAGGCCGCACCGACCAGCACGGCAGTCAGGAACGGCACGCTCGTCGGGACCGAGGCGCAGGCGCCCAGGGCCAGGATGCCGAAGAACGGTCCGTTCGGCTTGAGCCGCACTTTGTCGGAGAAAAGGGAACCGGCACCGGCCAGCACGGCCTCCACGAGCACCAGCCACCAGGAGTGGAGGTGGTTGACGGACAGGAACACGCCCACCGTGATGCCGCTGACCAGGACCACTGCCGCCTGCGCCTGGTGCTTGAGGCGAAGCTGGTGGGTTTCCGAGCGTCCATACATGCCAGTCAGGGCACCGAACACCGCGTACATGGTCAGTTCGGGACGGCCGATGGCCAGGAGTACCAGGGAGGGCACTGCCACGCTGAGGGCAACCCGAACCGCCGAGAGCCGGTCGTTGTTCGCCGGGCCCAGGGCGTGCAGCGTGCGGGCATGGGCCATGACTCTGCGCACAGCCAACACCACCTATTCCTCAAGCCCTTGTTCGAAAATTAGCAGAAGCCCGGAATGCTGACCATTAGCTGGGTCACAAGGCGTCGCGTGGGCATGGCCGGAAGGGCAGCGCCGGGCACGGCTAAGGCCCGCCCTGCGTGCTTCCCCCAAGGAAAGCGCGCGGGACGGGCCTTTGAGCGCGGGCTACAAGACGGCCCGGTCAGGCCGGTTTGTGGTGTGTTGCTTAGGCTGTGGTGCCTAGACTCCGGCCGGGACCTTGGCGGCCGCGGCGTCGGTGACGTCCTGGGATTCGAACGGCATATCGGCCAGGTCGATCAGCGGGTTCTCATCCTGGGTGGCAACCAGTTCCCTGGCCTCCGCCTGGGTGTCCACGCTGGGCATGGAGCCGGGCAGCGGACGCTTGGCTGATTCCTTCAGGAAATAGATGGCCACAACCCCGATGGCTGAGGTCGCCATGAGGTAGTAGGCCGGCATCATGTCATCGCCGGTCGCCGTGATCAGCGCGGCCACGATGAACGGCGTGGTGCCGCCGAAGATGGCAACTGCGAAGTTGTAGGCGATACCCATGGCGCTGTACCTGTTGGCCGTCGGGAACTGTGCGGGCAACGCCGAGGCGAGGTTCGCAACATAGAACGTCACTGGGAACGCGATCAGCGAGAGGCCTGCCAGCGTGGACCAGACGTCACCCATGCCGATCAGCAGGAACGCCGGCGTAGCCAGCACGACGGTGCTGATGGCGCCGATCCAGAGGACCGGCCGGCGGCCAATGCGGTCGGACAGCTTGCCCGTCAGCGGGATGCACAAGGCCATGATGACCAGCACGGGGATGGTCAGCAGTGTGCCGTGGACGGGATCGTAGCCCTTGGACTCCGTGAGGTACGTCGGCATGTAGGACGTCAAGGCGTACCCGGCGGTGTTGGCAGCGGCCACAAGGATCATGGCCACGATGAGCGAGCGCCAGTAGGCCTTGACGATTCCGACAGGACTCTTGGCGGCGTCCACGTCGGCTGCTGCGGCGGTCTGCCCAATGGATTCCTGGGCATCCAGGGTGGCCTGGAACTGAGGGGATTCCTCGATCTTGTTCCGGAAGTAGATGGCGATGAGGCCCAGCGGGCCGGCAATGAGGAAGGGTATGCGCCAGCCCCATTCCTCCATGGCTGTCTGGCCAAGGGTCAGCTGCAGGACAGAAACCAGCGCCGCACCCAGGGCAAAGCCGAGGTAGCTGCCCATGTCCAGGAAGCTTGCAAAGAATCCGCGGCGCTTATCCGGGGCGTATTCGCTCACGAACGTGGTGGCGCCTGCGTATTCCCCGCCGGTGGAGAAGCCCTGTACAAGCTTCAGGATTACCAGCAGCGCAGCGGCCCAGATGCCGATCTGGGCGTATCCGGGCAACAGCCCGACGGCGAACGTACTGGCAGCCATAATCATCAGTGTTGCGGCGAGTACTTTTTGCCGCCCGATCTTGTCGCCGAGCCAGCCGAACACAACACCGCCGAGTGGACGGGCAATGAAGGTGGCAGCGAACGTTCCAAGCAGGAACAGCGTCTGGACGGACTTGTCGGCCTCGGGAAGGAAAACAGGTCCCATGGTGGTGATCAGGTAGCCGAACACGCCGACGTCGAACCACTCCATGGTGTTACCCACGATGGTTCCGCCGAGCGCTTTTTTCAGCATGGGCTGGTTGACAACATTCACGTCGGACTCTTTGAGCCTGCGGCGTGCAAGGATCTTCGGTTTGCGCGCACTTGGGAGTGCGTTATCTGGTGCTGCTTCGTTGGGTCGGCTGGCGTTGTTCACGCCTGCTGAAGAGTCGGTCGTGCTTCGGTCTGTGGGCATTTGGGCGACTCCTATGGAGGTCATTTGCTTGCGACTTGTAGCTGCCCCGCTCTGGGCAGGCTTTCAATTTTACGCGGATTCCATGGCAAATGAGAGTTCTATGCCGTAAAGTGCCCTCCTTGGGGAGGGTTTCCGCCGGTTTTCACGGATTTCTTTTGGCTGCTCTCGCCCCGTCATCACTGGGATTGGGGCGGTGCAGTCCCATCGTTACGGAATCTTTTTGTTCACGACCCATTTTTCGGGTCACTTTTCCCCTGAACCGCGCGGAAAAGTGACGGCCGCCACGGCCGTTCGGGCACCATTTCCGGCCGCCACCGTACCCCATGTACAGGCCGGAAACCGGGGGTTCACAACCGAGCCTGAAACTGCCTATTGTTGATTCATGGGAACACTGATTTTTGAGTAGGCGGACGCCTGCGGCCTGGTACCACAGGCCCCGTCCATGCTGATCTCGTCAGACACACTGATTCTCCTCAGAAAGGTTCCACCAAATGACTGCAAACAACACTCCCAGCCAGCCCGAATCCGCGCAGGACGACGCCGAAGCCAAAGGCATCCGGGCCGGGCTGACCGAAGCGCAGCGGGCCATGCTGGCCAGCAAATCCAGGGGCGGCGACTCCGGGCTGCAGAGCGTCGGCAAGAACCACAAGCCGACCCATGTCAGCGGCAAGCAGGGCCCGGCAGAGAAGAAGGTCCGCTGGTAAATCCAGCGCCAGGACAGCACGCCAGACCTACTATTGGTAACCACTTCATTTCACTGCGGAAGGAAGAAAAAATGGCTGAAAAAAATGCTGGAACAAAGATCGAACCGGAGGTCGCGGACCATCTCGCGGCAGCCATGGACACCCCGTCCATGCCGGGCCCGGCCACCATTGCGGTGACCACGGCGATGGCCGGTGAACGCCACTGGCCGGACGGCAACGGCAAGCGCCGGCACCCCAAAGAGCGGGGTGCAGGCCACGGCCGTCTGGGCCAGGAAGCTGCAGTGACGGCTGTGCACCGCACAGGGCGCCCGCAGATGCCGCACTCGTCCTAGGAACACCCTCGCTGACGACGCGCATCTGATCTGACGACACACAAAAGGCCTGGCGACACCAGAATTCGGGTGTCGCCAGGCCGTTTGTGTGTCCCGGGAAAATTTGCGCGTCGCCAACGCAGCGTCGCTAACCCTCCGGCACCACTTCGTCGGCATTCTTGTCCAGCCGCCAGCCCCGCCATACCGGATGCCTGAGCTTGCCGCTGCCCGTCCATGCCCCGAAGGTCACCTCTCCGACCAGCCGGGGCGTCACCCAATGGGCGTCCGAGGCATCCTCGCGCGGAACGTCGTCGAACGGTGACGTCTTTCGCGCCAGACCGTCCAGCTTCTGCCGGAGTTCTTCCAGTTCGCGCATGCTGAACCCGCTGCCCACCCGGCCCACGTAGCGCAGTTCGCTGCCGTCGGGGATGCCCACCAGCAGCGAACCCACCGAACCCTGCCGCCCGCCCTTGCCCGGCCGCCAGCCGCCCACCACCACTTCCTGGGTTTGCTCCAGCTTGATCTTGATCCACGTCCGGGTCCGCTGCCCGCTGACGTAGCGGCTGTCGGTCCGCTTGGCCATCACGCCCTCGAGGCCCAGCTCCCGCGCGCTCTCCAGGATGTGCTCGATCTTCTCGTCCAGGACGGCGGAAAGCTCCACGGGGCACTCCGACGGGTGATGGAACTCCTCCAGCCGCTCCCGCCGCTTAGCGAAAGGCAGTCGGCGAAGGTCCCCGCCGGCGTCGGACAGCAGGTCAAAAAGCATCAGCCGGACAGGGATTGCTGCGCGGGCCTTGGCGACGTCGGCCGGCCGGGTCAGTTTCATGCGTCCCTGGAGCAGACCGAAATCTGGTCTGCCGGAAGGCCCGACGGCGATAATTTCACCGTCGGCGACGAACGGGCCCGCCGGCCAGCAGGCCCGGTCCGTCAGCTCGGGGTAGGTTGCGCTGACGTCGATTCCGTTGCGGCTGAAGACACGGACCTTCTCTTCGTCCGCGACCAGCAGGGCACGCACGCCGTCCCACTTCAGCTCGAACTGCCAGTCGCTGCCATGAAGGTCGGCGGCGGTCCCGGACGTTGCCATCATGGGGCCGAAATCCTCGGCACGCAGTGGGGAAAGCCCGGACTTGGCCGGGGAAACGTCAGCGGCAGGCGCAGCCCCGGAAGCGTCCGGCGCCGCACCCTCCGCCCCGAAATCCTCCTCCGCCGCGTCCTCCGCCGGTTCATCCTCCGCCGGAGCCCGCCGCGGGTGGAACGTGTGGTGGTCCTTGTCCATCAGGTGGATGAGCCATTGCCCTTCGGCGTCCCTGCCCTGCCCGCGGCCGGTGTGGATGAGAGCGAACTTCCTGGTGCCGCCCAGGCCGCCGCCCTCGGCGCCGGTCAGCGTGGCGATGACCTCCCGGCCGTTGATCCATTTCTCCAGTTCATACGTGCCGTGGTCCCAGATGGTGACTTCGCCGGCGCCGTACTGCCCTTTGGGAATGGTGCCCTCAAACGTGGCGTAGTCCAAAGGGTGGTCCTCGGTCTGTACCGCCAGGTGGTTCTTCCCGCCGGATTCCGGGACGCCCTTCGGCAGGGCCCACGACACGAGCACACCCTCGTGCTCCAGCCGGAAGTCGAAGTGGAGCCTGCCCGCGTGGTGCTCCTGGATCACGAACGTATCCCCGTTTCCGGAGGCGCCGGAGAACGGCTCAGGCGTCGCGTCAGGATCCCGCATCGACCGGTACCGCTCCAGGCGGGCGTGCGCGCCGCCGTCGTCCGTCTTCGCACTGGGGTTCCCGGCGTCCCCACGGTTCCCGGCACCGCTGCCGACGGCGGCGAACGGGTCCTTGCCCGCCTTCACCCGGCGCAGCACGGCGTTGTAGTCGAGGTGCTGGAGCATGGGGGAGCCGATCTCCTGCCAGGTCCGCGGGGCGGCCACCGTGGGCGTGAGGCGGCCGCGCAGGGAGTACGGCACGATAGTGGTCTTTGCGGCGCTGTTCTGGCTCCAGTCCACCAGGACCTTGCCCATGCGCAGCTTCTTTTTCATGTCGCTCACGGCGAGATCCGGGTGGTCCGCCTCCAGCGCGCGGGCCAGTTCGTGGGCAAAGTCCGAGATCTGGTCGGAGGTCTGCGTTCCGTCAAGGCCCGCGTAGAGGTGGATGCCCTTGCTGCCGCTGGTCACCGGCACCGGTTTCAGGCCCACGTCCTGCAGGATGGCGCGGGCCAGCCTGGCAACCTCGGCGCATTCCTCAAGCCCTGCGCCGTCACCGGGATCGAGGTCCAGGACCAGGCGGTCCGGGTTCAGTTGCTTGCCATGGGAGTCCACCTGCCACTGGGGCACGTGGATTTCCAGCGAATTGATCTGGCCGAACCAGGTGAGCGTGGCGGGATCGTTCACCATCGGGTAGTAGATGGTCCGGCCCTTGTGCGTGATGGCGGCGCGGGGGAGCCAGCCGGGCGCTGAATCCTCCAGGTTCTTCTGGAAAAACACCTCGCCGGGATGCCCGGTGGTGCCCACCCCGTTGACCCACCGCTTGCGGGTGGCGGGCCGGTTGGCCGCGGCGGGAATCAGGACATGGGCCACGGCGGCGTAATAGGCCAGGACATCGGCCTTGGTGGTGCCGGTCTCCGGGTAGATGATTTTGTCCAGGTTGGTGAGGGTCAGTTCCCGCCCCGCGACCCGGACACGCTCCTTAGGGCCGGCCATGGGTCTTCACCTCCGGCCCCCCGTGATGTTCACTTGAGGGATGAGAGCCATCTGGAAAGGTGCCATCGCATTTGGCCTGGTCAATGTGCCCGTGAAGGTCTACAGCGCCACCGAGGACCACGACATCAGCCTCCACCAGGTCCACAACGCCGACGGCGGCCGGATCCGGTACCAGCGCCGCTGCGAGGTGTGCAGCAAGATCATCGACTACTCGGACATCGACAAGGCCTTTGAGGACGAAGGCCGGACGGTGGTCCTGTCCAAGGATGAGCTCAAATCCATCCCGGCGGAGAACAGCCACGAGATCGAGGTGGTCCAGTTTGTTCCGTCGGAGCAGCTTGAACCGATGATGTTCGAGAAGAGCTATTACCTGGAGCCGGATTCCAAGTCGCCCAAGGCCTATGTCCTGCTGCGCCGGGCGCTCGAGGACACGGACCGTGTGGCCATCGTCCAGTTCGCCCTGCGCGAGAAGACGCGGCTGGGGGCGCTGCGCATCAAGGACGAGGTGCTGGTGCTGCAGTCCCTGCTGTGGCCCGACGAGGTCCGGGACGCCAGCTTCCCTGCGCTGGACACGTCCATCCGGATTTCCGCCCAGGAACGCGAAATGTCCGCCGCCCTCGTGGAGTCCATGGCCGCGGATTTCGAACCCGAGCACTTCACCGATGACTACCAGGTGCAGCTCCGGAAGCTCATCGAGGCCAAGCTGGAGAAGGGCGATTCGCTCGATACCGCCGAAACGTTCGGCGCGGAAGCCGGTGAGGGCGGCAACGGCGAGGTCATCGACCTGATGGAGGCGCTGAAGCGCAGCCTGGAGCGGAAGCGCGGCGGCGGGAAGCCTGCCGCCTCTGAGGATGCGGACGCTGCGGACGCGGACGACGCCGGCACAGGAGAACGTGCCGACCGTCCTGGCGGGAAGGCTCCCGCCAAAGCCGGTGCCAAGACTTCGGGGACGAGGACAACGACTGCAAAGACGGCTGCGGCGAAGTCCTCCGAAACCAAAACCGCCGCCGAGAAGCCTGCGGCGAAGACCACCACCACACGGGCTCGACAGGGTGCTTGAGGCCGTCCGCGAAAAAGCGGACCGGGAATGCATAGGCCGCGAGCATGCTGTGTTGGTGGGGATGGCAGCCGCCTAGGAGTTCCGCAGGGCGGAGATGAGATCGCTCTTCTTTTTGGCTGAGTAGCCGGTGAGGCCTATTTCCTTGGCTTTGGCCTTAAGTTGCGGGACGGTCCAGTCCTCGTAGTCGCCGGATTTCCCGCCCTTGCGGCCCACCGCGGAGCGGCCTTTCTTGGCGGCCGCGTTCGAGATACGGGCGGCTTTCTGCTTGGACGCGCCGTCCTCGCGCAGTTCCTCGTAGAGTTCAGGATCTTTCAGGCTCGGGTTCTTTTTGCCGGGCATGTCGTCCTCCTTTGCCGGGACCGGGAAATCCTGGACGCCGTAGCGCCGTAGTGGCTGGTCAGGCTTCCACGCTAATTCCGGGGTTGGGGAAACACAAGGAAACCCTAAGTTTGCTTGCTTCCGCGCCGAGCCCTAGCCCCGGACGCTTTACAGCCCGCCCCGCTGCGGCCACAATGGGTCGCATTGCAGCCCTGCGCAACAGCGTGCTGTCACTCGAAACCTGTCAAGGAAAAAGCCTGTCAAAGGAGAGGGGCGCCACCATGAATGACAAAGTGGATGTGGACGAGGCAGACCGGGCTCTGAAACAAAAGCACCGGGCCATGTGGGCTTCAGGGGATTACCCCGCGCTGGCCAGTGAGATGCTCCTGGATCTCGGAGCCATCCTGGTGGATGCGTGCGGAGTCAAAGCCAAGCAGCGTGTTCTGGACGTCGCTACGGGCTCCGGCAACGCCGCCATCCCCGCTGCCATGATGGGTGCCCGGGTGGTGGCCAGCGACCTCACCCCGGAGCTGTTCGACGCCGGGCGCCGGCAGGCAGCCGACCGCGGCGTAGAGCTGGAGTGGATGGAAGCAGACGCCGAGGCACTGCCGTTCGAGGACGACAGATTCGACGTGGTGGCGTCCTGCCTGGGTGTGATGTTTGCGCCGCACCATCAAGCCGGTGCGGACGAAATCGTCCGGGTGTGCAAACCCGGCGGCACCATCGGCCTGCTCAGCTGGACGCCCGAAGGCTTCATTGGAAAGATGTTCGCCACCATGAAGCCGTTCGCGCCGCCGCCCCCGCCCGGAGCCCAGCCGCCCCCGCTGTGGGGCAGCGAAGACCATGTGCGGGAACTCTTCGGAGACAGGATCACCGATATCCAGGCGAAAAAGCGCACGCTGGCCATCCGCAGTTTCCACCAGCCGGAGGACTTCCTGCGGTACTTCAAGTCCCACTACGGTCCCACCATCTCGGTCTACAAGTTCATCGGCGACGACCAGGAGAAGGCACAGGCACTGGACAAAGCCCTCACCGAACTGGCCGATTCGTTTGGCGAGGCCCACGGTGATGCCGTATGGCAAATGGAATGGGAATATCTGCTGTTGACCGCCAAGGCGGCCCGGTAGTGCCTGTGAACCTCGTAGCCACATCCACCATCACCATTGATGCTCCGGCGGACCGCGTCTGGAAGGTCATCACCGATCCGGCCGCCGTGAAGGAGTTTATGTTCGGCGCGGACCTGGAGACGGACTGGACGGAGGGTAGCCCCATCGCGTGGCGTGGCGAGTGGGAAGGAAAACCCTACGAGGACAAGGGCAAGATCCTCGTGGTAGATCCCGGCCGCAAGCTGGTCCACACGCACTTCAGTCCGCTGGGCGGCGAACCGGACAAGCCGGAAAATTACCACACGCTCACGTGGACCCTCGAGGAGCGGGGCGGTGCAACAACGCTCACGCTCTCACAGGACAACAACGCCAACGAAGACGCGGCGGAACACTCCAAGGGCATGTGGGACATGCTCGTGGCGGACGTCAAGAAGATCGCCGAACGCGGCTGACCTCAACTAGGTAACAGCACATGTCGGTATGAGCCTCCATAACGACATCTGCTGCTACCTAGTTGGGCGGGAGAGGGATTAAGCGAGCGGCCGCCGTCGTACCTTCCCCAAAGAGGGGACAGGCGCGACGGCGGCCGCTCGCGTGAGGCGGTTTACTCGGCGTCGTGATCTGTTTCCAGGATCTGGACCAGACGCGCCAGGGCGTCATCCGCGCCGGTACCTTCGGCGCGGAGCACCACAACGTCGCCGTGGGCGGCACCCAGGCTCATGAGGGACAGGATGCTCGCGGCGTCCATTGCCTCATCGACCGGCTCACCTTCGCGGGCGATGGTGATGTCCAGGTCGAACTCTCCAGCGGCCTCCGCAAAGATGGCGGCGGGGCGGGCGTGCAGGCCTACGCGGCTGGCGACGGTTGCGGTGCGTTCTGACATTTATTGCTCCTTTGTCTTTCGGCGCCTCTACGTTCAGCGCCGTGAATTCGTTGTTTGGTAAGGCCGGGTCAGACCGTTGCGGGAACGGACTCCACGGTAGCAGCGGGCTCGCGGACGGCCCAGCGCTTGAGGGCGATGACTGCCAGCGCGCTGACCACGGTTCCGGCCAGGATGGCGACGACGAACATGACCAGGTTGCCGATGGCGAAGAACACGAAGATACCGCCGTGGGGTGCCTGCGACGTAACGCCGGTGGCCATGCAGAGGGCTCCAGTGAGGGCACCGCCCACCATGCTGGCGGGAATGACGCGCAGCGGGTCCGCCGCGGCGAACGGGATGGCACCTTCGGAGATGAACGACGCACCCAGCAGCCAGGCCGCTTTGCCGTTTTCGCGCTCAGCCAGGCTGAAGAGCTTCTTGTCGAGCACGGTGGCGAGGGCCATCGCCAGCGGCGGGACCATGCCGGCAGCCATGACAGTTGCCATGATCTGCCACGGCGCCTGGTTGGTGGCGCTGCCGGCGCTCAGGCCGGCAACAGCGAACGCGTAGGCAACCTTGTTGACCGGGCCGCCGAGGTCGAAGCACATCATGAGGCCGAGGATGATTCCGAGGACGACGGCGGACGCGCCGGTCATGCCCGACAGCCAGGAGTTCAGAGCGGTGGTGAGTCCGGCGATGGGGCCGCCGAGAACCAGGAACATCAGGCCGGAGGCAAAGATTGAAGCCAGCAGCGGGATGATCACCACGGGCATCAGGCCGCGCAGCCAGCGCGGTACCTGCCAGGTCCCGATCAGGTGGGCCATGTAGCCCGCGAGCAGGCCGCCCACGATGCCGCCAAGGAAGCCTGCCCCCATGAACCCTGCGACGGCGCCGGCGACAAAGCCGGGCGCAATGCCCGGACGGTCGGCGATCGCGTAGGCGATGTAGCCGGCCAGTGCGGGAACCAGGAAGCCCATGGACAGGGCGCCGATCTTGAACATGACCGCGCCAAGGTAGATCGCAAGTCCGCCTTCTGGCAGGTTGCCGAAGTTGTTCTCCACCACCACCTTGTCAGCGACGCCCGTGATGTCGTAGCCGCCCAGCAGGAAGCCCAGGGCGATCAACAGGCCACCACCGGCCACAAACGGAATCATGTAGCTGACACCGGTGAGCAGTGCCTTCTTCAGCTTTTGGCCGATGTGCTCGCCCTTTTCGGTAGCCTCGTTCTCGGCTTGTTCCTCTGCCCCGAAGTGGGGGACGCGGCGCGCATTCGGATTGTCAGCGGCAGCGAGCGCCTCCTGGACCATCTTGGCGGGCTCGTCGATGCCGCGCTTGACGGGTGCGTTGATGACGGGCTTGCCGGCGAAGCGTTCCTTGCCGCGGACGTCCACGTCCACCGCGAAGATCACGGCGTCGGCGGCGGCAATGACTGCCGGGTCCAGCGGCTTGGCGCCCGAGGATCCCTGGGTCTCCACCTGCAGGTCCACACCCATTTCCTGGGCAGCGGCAACCAGCGAGTCGGCCGCCATGTACGTGTGGGCGATGCCGGTGGGGCACGCGGTCACAGCCACGAGGCGCCGGGGACCCGCGGTGGTTGAGCCTGCCGAAGCCGAGTCTGCCGAAACGGCGGCAGCAGGCGCCTCAGCAACCGCAGCAGCCGCGTGGGCTGCCGGCTTGTCCGCCAAAGCGCCGTCCACCAATTCCACGATTTCCTCGCGGGAAGACGCCGCACGCAAGGCCGCGGTGAAGTCCTTCTTGATCAGGGACCGGGCCAGCTTGGACAGCAGCTTCAGGTGCTCCTGGTCCGCGCCTTCGGGGGCAGCGATGAAGAAGATCAGGTCCGCGGGGCCGTCCTTGGCGCCGAAGTCCACCTTGGGGTTGAGGCGGGCCATGGCCAGCGTCGGTTCGAGGACGGCGGCTGAGCGGCAATGCGGGATGGCAATGCCGCCCGGGATGCCGGTCGCTGTCTTCTGCTCGCGGGCGAAGGCGTCGGCGAAGAGGCCTTCAACCTCTGACGCGCGGCCGGTGGCAGCAACTTTGCTGGCCAGGTGCCGGATCACGTCCTCGGGCGAGGTGCCCAGGTTCTGGTCGAGCTCGACCAGTTCGGTGATGATGAGCTGAGTCACTGTCAATCCTTTCGAAGGGCCGTGATGGTTACGGCTTCCGGGGTGGTTTGGTGGACTGCCGGAACAGTGGAACCCGGCAGCGAAGCGGCGGCGGCACCATGTGCCACAGCCTGACGGAGGCAATCGGCCGGGGCGGCGCCCTGGCCGTGGGCGAGCAGATAGCCAGCCAGCGATGAATCGCCCGCGCCGACAGTACTGACCGCGGCGACCGGCGGATGCGTGGCCAGCCACGCGCCGTCGGCCGTTACCAGCACAGCTCCCTTGGATCCGAGAGTTGCCAGCACAGCACCCACACCGGAACGCACGACGGCGGCGGCGGCCGCTGCTGCGGCCTCCGGATCCGCTTCCAGTTCGTCTGCGGTGGACGCCGTGGCGAAGCCGGCTGCAGCAGCCAGTTCCGCCAGTTCCTCGGCGTTGGGTTTGAGGAGGTCCGGTTTCCCGGACACACTGTCCGCCGAAGCATCAGCTACGGCTGCGACGAGCGGAGCGCCGGACGAGTCCACGGCGATAAGCGGCGTGCCGCCTCCCGCCCCGTTACGCAACCGCCGTGTGACGGTGGCGTAGAAGTCGGCCGGGAAGCCGGGAGGCAGGGAACCGGCCAGGACTACCCAGCTGGCGCCGCGGGCGCGTTCCAGCAGCAGGCCGATCAGGGCTTCCTGCTGGTCTGCATCCATGATGGGTCCCGGCTCGTTGATCTTGGTGGTCACGCCGCCCGGCTCGGTGAGCGCCACGTTGGTGCGCAGCGGCTCGTCGATGGGTAGGGCGGCGAACGGAACGCCATTGTGGCGCAGCCCGGCGAGCACGGGATCACTCTCGGCGCCCGGGAGCACCGCGATGGTCTCCAGGCCGGAGGCAACCAGGGCGCGGGAAACGTTGACGCCCTTGCCGCCGGATTCCTGGCTGACCGAGACGGCGCGCTGGACCTCGCCGCGTTCCAGGGGTCCGGGCAGGGCCACCGTGCGGTCCAGGCTGGGGTTGGCCGTGAAGGTGACGATCACGCGATCACCACGTCGACGCCGGCCTCGGTCAGGGCTGCCGCCAGTTCGGCGCTGGGCTCGCTGTCTGTAATCAAGGTGTCCAGATCTTTCAGGGAGGCGAACTGGACCAGGGTTTCTGCGTCCAGCTTGGAGGAATCGGCCAGCACCACGATGCGGCGTGCCGAATGGACGAAGGCTGCCTTAACGGCGGCTTCTTCAGGATCGGGCGTGCTGAGGCCAAAGCTGGGGTGGATGCCGTTGGTGCCGATGAAGGCGATGTCCGGGCGCATCCGCTGAGCGGCCTCCACTGTTGACTGCCCCACAGCGGCCTGGGTGAGGCCGCGCACCCGGCCGCCCAGGATCTGCAGGGCGATTCCGGGCGCGCTGGACAGTTTGGCTGCGATGGGCACGGCGTGGGTGATGACCACCAGTTCGGGCCGGGGTTCCGCTGCGGAAGGCTCGACGGCGGCGCGGCGGGAGAGGAGGTCGGCCAAGGCTTCGGTGGTGGAACCGGCGTCGAGCAGGATGCTGCCGGACGTGGCCTGGGGGATCAGGGCCAGGGCCGCCTGCGCGATGCGCATCTTCTGGTCCGGGCGCTGGATGGTCCGTTCGTTGATGCTTTCCTCGGTGGTGCTGTAGCGGTCGGCCGCAACTGCTCCGCCGTGGACCCGGCGCACGGTGCCGGTGGTTTCGAGGGTGGCGAGGTCGCGCCGGACGGTTTCGGTGGTGATGCGGAAGCGCTCCGCCAGCATGGTCACACTGACCCGGCCGGTGCCGGCGACTAGCTCCGCGATCTTCTGCTGGCGCTCCTCGGCGAACACGTACCCTCCGTTGCGTAAAGTGCTGAATCCCAGCGGCTGTGACGTCCAGTGACTGGCATCACATGATGTTGAATTACTTGACTTTATCTTCGCTTATGTTGGTTTGTCAATGGAAACCCACATGAAACAAAGCCTGCCGGCCGGTGTTATGGGTGAGGCGGTCCGGAAGCGGAAAAGCCGGGCCGGACCTGTCTGGTCCGGCCCGGCGTCCGGGTGGTTGTGGAGCCTAGATACCGCCGTCGCGGCTTTCGTTGCGGGTGATGCGCTCGCCGGTGTTGGGATCAACCACCGAACGGGTTTCGCTGACCCGGCGGCTGCGGCCCGGTGAGGCCAGGATGAGGGAGGCGATCAGCCCGATCACGCCAACGGCCATCAGGATGTAGCCCACCATGACCTGATCTATGAAGGGGATGAGTCCCGGGGCGACAGCCCAGGCCAGGATGGCGCCGAGTGCAATAAGGAAGATGGAGGAACCGATTCTCATGACTTGCTCCTTGTTGTCCGCTGATCTTGGAGGGGCGGTGCTGTATGCGGCAGCATCCTGCGCGCCGCATTTGGTAAGCATGCTTTCCAGCGTCAGGCTACCTTATGTGTCCGGTGTTGGGCGGAACGCTGGCCTCAACTCCCGGGTCGTACCCGGCTCCCCAGTCGAATGTGGTGCCGGTAGACCCAGTCGACGTTCTCCGCGGCCTTCCGGGAGAGCGAGCGGAACACGGATCTCAGGATCAGGTCCTCAAGCACACGCTGGAACTGCCCGCGGATCTTTGGCGCCGCGTTGCGCCGGCCCCACTCCACCACGGCCTCGGCGCGTTCGCGCCGATCAGCAGGAGTCGATGCGAACCGCTGGCCCGCTGGACTGGCTACGCTGATCCGATGGAAACAGTTACGTGGTCCAAGCCGGAAAGCGAACGGGACGGCACGCCGCTGCTGGTCTTGATGCATGGCTACGGCACCGACGAGTCGCGGATGGCGCGGCTGTTCGAATACCTTCCGGCCGAGTTCACGTGTGTTGCCCTGCGCGCGCCCATGGTGATCGGCGACCACTACGGCTGGTTCCTGCTGGACTACTTCCTGGCCAACGACTTCGCGGATGTCATCGCTGCCACCAACACCGTCCAGGCGTGGATAAACTCTGCCAGGGGCCGGCACAGCAGCGTGAGTCTGTTGGGTTACTCGCAGGGGATGGCCATGGCCAGTACGCTGCTCCGGCTCCATCCCGCGGATTACAGGGCCACGGTTGGGCTTTCCGGGTTTGTACTGGAAAACGAGTTGCTGTCCCTGACCGAATCCTTCACGGCTCCGCCGCCCTTCTTCTGGGGGCGGGACAAGGCGGACCTGGTGATCAATGGGGACGCCACGGCCTACACGGAACAATGGCTGAACGAAAACACCCGGCTGACCGCCAGGACGTATCCGGGCATGGGCCACGCCATGAGCAAGACGGAGATGGTGGACGTCAGCGCGTTCCTGCGCCACTACGTGCTCGGCTCAACTGCGTAATCGGTTCCAGCGCGTGAACTGTTGAACCCTGTGCCCGGCCGGGCGTGTGCCCCGTATCGCAATATGAGAAAAAACAGTTGCGCGCGAAATTTGTAAGCGCTTACACTCGTCGGTGGCCAGCTCTTGCGGGCCATTGGAAACCGTCGGAAAGGGCAGCCGGACAGATGCCATGTGCCAGGCCTCCGTCCAGGCCTCCTGCCCGCCTTGCGTGGCGATGCCTGCTCCGCCAAGTTGTCAGGCCGGGCCAAGGCGCTCATGATGGAAGAAGACGTTAAACAGCAGCCCATCGGCCCGCCGTGGTTTTACCCCGGCCCTTAGCCGTCTCTGCTGACCGGGCGGCATCGTGGCCGTCCCTCTCCGCTCCCTGCTTGGACCCCTCCTTGCTGCCCGCCGCTTTTCTGCCAGCTATTCCACGTTCCGCCTGCTTGCACAGCCCCCGCTTACATAGCCCCATTACTTATCGCCCCGTGACATCCCGCCTGTTGCCCGCCGTCTGAAAGGACACCGCGCATGACTGACGTTCTGAAAACCCAAAGCACCAGCTGGACTACTGCCTCTGCCATCCTGTTCGACCTCGACGGCGTGCTGACCCCCACGGCCACTGTCCACGAACAGGCGTGGAAGGAACTCTTCGAGGGCTTCCTGGCGTCCCGTCCGGATGTGCCCGGCTACCGCGAAGACGATTACTTCGATCACATCGACGGCAAGCCCAGGTTCGACGGCGTCCGGGACTTCCTGGCGTCCCGCGGCATCGTGCTGCCGGAAGGCACGCCAAGTGACGGCACCACCGGTCAAGGTTCTGCCGGGAACCCCGGGCAGGAGGCCACCGTCCAGGGACTGGGCAACCGGAAGAACACGGTTTTCAACGACATCGTCAGCGCCGGCGTCGAGCCGTTTGAAGGCTCGGTGCGCTTCCTGGAAGCCGCCGTGGGCCGCGGACTCAAGGTCGCCGTCGTCTCCTCATCCCGGAACGCTCCGGCTGTGCTTAAAGCCGCCGGCCTGAACGGGCACTTCGAAATTGTGGTTGACGGTGTGGTGGCTGCGGCCCAGGGCCTGCCCGGCAAACCGAGCCCCGCCACGTACCAGTACGCCGCGGACTTGCTGGGTTTTCCGAGCGAAGAATGCGTGGTGGTTGAGGACGCCGTCTCGGGTGTCCAGGCCGGACATGCGGGGCATTTCCACTCGGTGATCGGCGTGGACCGCGGCGCCGGCCGGCAGACCCTGCTCGACGCCGGAGCCACGAGCGTGGTCAACGACCTCGACGAACTGCTCTAACAGCCATCGCCCCTGACGCTCCCCCGGGCTTCAGGCACGAAGCACTTCCCCGCAACGCACAACGCCAAAGGACCCCAACACCATGGCTCTTATCACCGCGGACCGTGAACGGTTCCCCAACACCCCCTGGCAGCTTGTGGAGACACGCCACCAGCCGGGCAGCGCGGGCACCCTTGAGACGCTCTTTGCCCTGGGCAACGGCCATCTGGGCATCCGCGGTGCGCACTGGGCGGCCTCGGACGCAGACCTTCCGGGCAGCTTCATCAACGGCCTCCATGAGATCTGGGACATCAAGCACGCGGAGAACGCGTTCGGCTTCGCCCGGACCGGACAGCGGATCATCTACATCCCTGATGCGAACAACTTCACGGTGATCATCGACGGCGAGAGCCTCACACTCGCCGAATCCGCCGTGCTGGACTACCGACGCTCCGTCGACTTCGCCACTGGCATCTACGAGTGCCGGATCACCTGGCTGTGCCGGTCCGGCGCCACGGTGACCACCACCGAACGCCGCGCCGTGGGCTTCGCCTCGCGCGGCAGCCTGGGCATCTCGCTCGAAGTAGCTTCGGACCGCGAGGTGTCCGCCGATGTGACGTCCTCCGTCATCAACCGCCAGGACCAGCCTGTGGAGGACCACTCGGCGCATGACCCGCGCCGGGCAGGCCGGCACGCAGGCCGGGTTCTCCTGCCGGTAAGGACCGACGGCGGCGACGGCTCGCTCCGCCTCTCCTGGGAAGCGGCGGAATCCGGGCAGCGCGTGGGAATCGCCGTGGACCACTGGACTTCCGCGGGCCACCAGCCCTTTGAGACTGTGGCAGGCGAAGACGACAGCAGCGTCCGGTACGTCCTTGCCGTCCGCGCCGACGAGCCGTTCCGGCTCGAAAAGAGCGTCAGCTACGCCGCCGGCCGCGGCGTCCAGGACTCGGAACGGGACGCGGCAGAGGCCGCCGAAGCCGGGCTCCGGTCTGTGGAGGACATCTTCACCGAGAGCCGCGAGCATTACCGCGAGTACTGGGACACCTCGGACATCGTGGTGGGCAGCCAGTCCGAGCTCCAGCAGGCCATCCGCTGGAACCTGTTCCAGCTGGCCCAGGCCACCGCCCGGGCCGACATCGCGGGCATCCCTGCGAAGGGCGTCACCGGCTCAGGCTATGAGGGGCACTATTTCTGGGACCAGGAGGTCTACCTCCTGCCCTACCTCACCTACACGAACCCGGACGGCGCCCGCCAGGTCCTGGAGTTCCGGCACGACATGCTGCCGGCCGCCAAGATCCGCGCCAAGGAGCTCAGCGTGGACGGCGCCCTGTTCCCGTGGCGCACCATCAACGGCCTGGAAGCCAGCGCGTATTACGCCGCCGGCACGGCGCAGTTCCATATCGCGGCCGCCATCGCCTTCGCCACCAACCGCTACCTGTGGGCCAGCGGCGACGAGACCTTCCGCGAGGGCATGGGCGCCGAGCTCCTGATCGAAACCGCCCGCATGTGGAGCTCCCTGGGATTCTTCGGCAAGGACGGGCTCTTCCACATCCACGGGGTCACCGGACCGGACGAGTACACGGCTGTTGTCAACGACAACCTCTACACCAACGTGATGGCCCGCTTTAACCTGCGCACCGCCGCCGCGCTGGACCACCCGGGGATCGAGGACGCCGAACGCGAGCTGTGGGAGCAGGCCGCGAACCGTATGCAGCTGCCCTTCGACGATGACCTGCAGGTCTACTCGCAGGACAACGACTTCATGACCCTGGAGCCGTGGGACTGGACCACTCCCCGGTCCAAGTACCCGCTGCTGCTGAACTTCCACCCGCTGGTGATCTACCGGCACCAGGTGCTGAAGCAGGCAGACACGGTCTTGGCCATGTTCCTGCAGTGGCAGGATTTCTCTGCCAATGAGAAGCGCCGCGCGTTCGATTTCTACGACCCCATCACCACCGGCGATTCCACCCTGTCCGCTTGCGTGCAGGGGATCATGGCCGCCGAGGTGGGGCATCCCGAAGCTGCCCTGGAGCACTTCACGAACGCCGTTTTCATCGACCTGGATGACACCCACGGGAACACGATCGACGGCGTGCACATCGCCTCCACCGGGGGAGTGTGGAGCTCGCTGGTCTCCGGCTTCGCCGGGCTCCGGGACCAGGGCCACCTGCCGTACTTCGATCCGCGGCTTCCGGCGGAGTGGGAGACGCTGTCCTTCCACCTGAAGATCCAGGGCCGGCTACTGCTGGTGGAGCTCGACTCCGGGGCACTCACGCTGAGCGTCCGCACCGGCGGACCGCTTGACGTGGATGTCCGCGGCCAGGTGCACACCATTGGTGAAGAAGCGGTCCGGGTTGCCCTGGATCCCTTTGAGGTTCCGGAACGTACTGTCTTCCCCAGCGGGCCCCCGACGGCGAGCCTCCCCATTGTGGGGTTCCGCGCCTGAGGTGATTCGCGGCTGAGGTGACTGCGCGCCCCAGGTGACAGGGTGCGTCAGTCTCCCGCCGCCGTCGTGCGTTCCACCACAACTTGCCTGTCCAGCGGGTGGGCCAGTTCGTCGGCGGGCATCCGGGCGGCGATCATGGCGATCACCGCCAGGACGGGGCAGACGACGCCGGCGGCCAGGAAAATTGCCCAGATGGGGAAGACCTCGGCTGCCGGTCCGGCAAGCGCCATGGAGATGGGCATCAGCGCGAGGGACACAAAGAAGTCCAGGCTGGAGACCCGTCCCAGCAGGTGGCTGGGCACCCGTCGCTGCAGCAAGGTGCCCCAGATGACCATGCCCACGCTGCCGGTGGCGCCCCAGACGAACATCGCGGCGGCCACGGTCCAGAAGCTGTCCAGGATGCCGATGGCGGCGACCGGCAGGCTGCCCGCACCCCAGGACACCATCATCACCGTGAGGTAACGGCGCGGCAGTTTCAGGGAAGCCGTGACCAGCGAGCCGACGGCCCCGCCCACGCCCATCACCGCCAGCAGGAAGCCGAACATGCTCGAGTCGCCGCCGAGCTGGTCGCGGACCACAAACGGCATCAGCACTTCGATGGGACCGATCAGGAAGAGCACGGAAACGCAGGCCCACAGCAAGGTCCACAGCAGCCACGGTGTGCGGATGGTGTAGCTGATGCCCTCGCGGAGGTCGTGGAAGAAGGACGTTTTCGCGGCGCCTGCTGCCCCGGCGTGCGTCCCGGCCCTCGCGCTCCCGCCGTGAGCCCCGCCGTCGGCCCGTTGTGGGGCGCGTCCAGGGCATGCCGCCCCAGGAAGTTCAGGACGATGAACGCCAGTAGATGGCAGGTGGCCACTCCGGTCACGGCGTGCGACGGCGAGAGCGCGGCCACCACCACGCCCGCGACGGCGGGTCCGGCCGCCTGCTGGAGGATGGGCCGCATGGTCCCCTCCATGCCATTCGCGGCCAGCAGGTCCTCGGGCGGCAGGATGCGCGGCAGGATCGCCGAGTAGGCAGGGAAGAAGAACGCGGCGCCCACGCCCAGCACAAAGCTGCCCACGGCGAGATGCCACAGCTGCAGCCACCCTGCCATGGCCAGCCCGCTGATCGCCGCGATAACGGCGAGGTTGGCGCCTTCAACGGCAATGATCAGGAGCCGCTGCGGCACACGGTCAGCGGCGATCCCGCCCGCGAGCACGAAGGCCACCAGGCCGATGCTGCCGGCAGTGGCCACCAGGGACAGCTCCAGCGGACCACCGCCGAGGTGGATCACCTGGTAGACCATGGCGACAGCCCACATTCCCGATCCGAAAATGGAGATGGCCAGTGCGGAGATGAGGACCCGGTACTCTCGGTGCGCAAAGGGCCGCAGGGCTTGGAGTGTGGGCATAGCGCAAGTCTAGGCTGGCCGGGATTTTGGCGGAACTCGGCGGCGTGGTCCGGTGGGCGCGGGGACCGCTTACTCTTAAGCACCCTTAGTGTTAAGGCAGGGCCGCAGCCAAAAACTGCCGGCGGACACAAGCAATACCGAAGCAGAGGTGACCATGGCCAAGCGCAGCAATCCCGCAGTACGTATCGCACAGGAGACCGCCCACAACGCGGTGTTCGACGCCGACGGCAAGCCGAAACCCGGAGTCCACAACATGCTCCTCCGGGCAGTCGAAATCCAGCGACCGCTGGTGCTCGCCTACGTCCGGCGGCTGCAACGCAAACACCCGCGCGCCAGCGCCGCCAGGCTCGCGGAGATCCTCGAACGCGACTACCTGCGGGCGGTGACCGGCGGCGGTGCGATCGTTGGGGCAACCGCCGTTGTGCCAGGCGTCGGAACCGTGGCCTCCCTGGGCCTCTCCGCCGCGGCGACCGTCGGCTTCCTCGAAGCAACAGCGCTTTATGCCACCTCGCTGGCGGAACTTCATGGCATCCGGCTGACCAACCCGGAAAAGGCCAGCACCATGGTCATGGCCATCATGCTGGGCGAAGAAGGCACCGCCCTGCTGGGGACCCTGAGCGGCCAGGCCATGGGCAAGGGAGCCAGCGCCACCCAGGCATGGGGCAACGTGCTGACCAAGTCCATGCCATCGGGCTTCGGTGCCATCCGGAACAAGATCCAGAGGGCCTTCCTCAAGAACCTGCTCAAACGCCAGGGCACTGCGCTGCTGGGACGGGCGCTTCCGTTCGGCATCGGCGCGGTGGTGGGCGGTGCCGGTAACCTCATAATGGGCCGCGCCGTGGTGGCGAACGCCAAGGAAGCCTTTGGCCCCATGCCGGACACCATCCCGGGGGAGCTCAAGGCTGTGGCGGCGGAACCGGAAAAACTTACTCTGGAAGGCAACAACCTTGGATCTTAACGCTGACCTCGGCGAATCGTTCGGCTCGTGGAACATGGGGGACGACGCCGCAATGTTCCGGCTGGTGACCAGCGCGAACGTGGCCTGCGGCTTCCACGCGGGGGATCCCGTCACCATGCTGGACAGCTGCCGCGCCGCCTTCGAACTCGACGTCACCGTTGGCGCGCACGTGGGCTACCGGGACCTGGCCGGCTTCGGCCGCCGCTCCCTGGACATGTCCTTCGACGAGCTCTTCGGCGACGTCCTCTACCAGTTGGGCGCGCTCGACGGCGTGGCGCACGCCGTCGGGGCCTCCGTTGACTACGTCAAGCCCCACGGCGCCCTCTACAACCGCCTGGTCCACGACGCCGAGCAGGCCTCAGCCGTGGTTGCCGCCATCCAGGCCTACGACCCCGGCCTGCCGATCCTCGGGCTGCCGGGCTCACAGCTGCTGATCCAGGCCAAGGAAGCAGGACACCCGGTCTTTGTTGAGGCCATTGTGGACCGCGCCTACAAGGCGGACGGGACCCTGGTGCCGCGCTCCGAGGCTGGTGCCGTCCTGCACGACGTCGACTCGATCGTTGAGCGCGCAGTGCGCCTCGCGACGAAGGGCGAAGTTGTGGCCGTGGACGGAACGGTGGTTCAGGTCCGGCCCGACTCCCTGTGCATCCACGGCGACACCCCCGGGGCTGTGGAGATGGCCGCCGGTGTTCGCGCCGGACTCGAAGCGGCCGGCGTGCAGCTGGAGTCCTTCGCGTAACCTCCCCGCCTACTGCAACGCGGGGTCACTCACTGCCCATGCGGGGCCGTTTATCGGGCGTTAAGTGACCCCGCGTTGCCTTAGAAGGCCAGGTCAGCCGAAGACCAGGTGCGCCGCGCTGAAGATGACCAGCCCGGCCAGTGAGCCCACCACGGTGCCGTTGATCCGGATGAACTGCAGGTCCTTGCCCACCTGGAGTTCGATCTTCTGCGACGTTTCCTCGGCATCCCAGCGGGCCACGGTATCGGTGATCACGCCGGCGATGTCGGAGCGGTAGGTCCGCACCAGGTAACCGGCGGCGTCGCCGATCCAGGCGTTGACCTTGCCGGCCAGTTCGGCGTCGTTGACCAGGCGCGAGCCAAAGTCGCGGACGGCAACCTTGAACCGGACCGTCAGTTCACTGTCCGGATCGTCCACCGCAGACAACAGGGCGCTCTTCACGGTTCCCCACGTGCGGGAGGCCAGCTCGCGGACCTCTGGATCTCCCAGAACCTGTGCCTTGATGTCCTCGGCCCGGGCGATCATCGCGGGATCATGCTGAAGGTCCTGCGCGAGGTCGTTCAGGTACTTGTCGATCTGTTGCCGGACCTGGTGGTTCGGATCGGACTGGACGGCGCGCGTGAACTTGAGGATCTCCACGTACACCTTGTCGCCCACCAGCCCGTCCACGAACTGCGGGACCCAGGTGGGGGAGCGGTCCGAGACCAGCCGGCTGACGGTTTCGTGATTGTCGTCCACCCAGTCCGCGGCTCGGTCCACCAGCAGGTCCACCAGCTTGTGGTGGTGCCCGTCCGCAAAAATCCGCTCCGCCATCCTGCCCACCGGCGGTCCCCACGGCGGAGCCAGCAGGTGCTTACGCACCATTCCCTCGATGACCGCCTGGACGTCGTCGTCGTTCAACACCTTGAACGCGCCGCGGATGACGGCGGCACCCTCCTTCGCCACGCGCTCGGCGCCACCCGGCCCGGCGAGCCATTGGCCGGCCTTCCGGGCGACGTCCACCGAAGCGAGCTTCTCCTGGACCACCTGCTCGGACAGGAAGTTGGTCTCCACAAACTCACCCAGCGACGCCCCGATCTGGTCCTTGCGGCGCGGGATAATGGCTGTGTGCGGGATCTTGATGCCCATGGGGTACTTGAACAGCGCGGTCACGGCGAACCAGTCGGCCAGCGCGCCCACCATGCCGCCCTCAGCCGCGGCGCGGACGTACTGCAGCCACGGATACTCCTTCTGCAGCGCGAACGCGAAAACAAAAATGACGGCCATGGCAATGAGGAGTCCCAGCGCCACCAGCTTCATTGTCCGCAGCGCTGCCGCCTTTTCGGCGTCCCCGGCGCTGAGTTGATGACCGACGACGGCGGCGCCCGCCTTGGGGGGCCGCGGCGCGAGGCCTGCGGGCCGGGACGGGTCCTGGCGGGTAGTTGGCTCAGAGTTCACCTGCATGTGCCCAGCCTAGCGCCGAGCCGCCGGGCGGCGTCCGCTAGCGTGTCCTCATGACATTCGAGGAGCCTGAGCCGGAACGGCCACTGGTTTTTGCCCACCGCGGCGCCAGCGCGGCATTTGCCGAACACACGCGCGCCGCTTACCTCCAAGCCATTGCCGACGGTGCGGACGGGGTGGAGTGCGACGTCCACCTGACGCGGGACCAGCACGCCGTGCTCCTCCATGACGCCAACCTGGACCGGACCTCGGACGGAACCGGACCTGTTGCTGACCGAACACTGGCGGAGCTGCGGCTGCTGGACTTCTCGTCCTGGAAAGGCGCCCGGATCCCGGAGGAATACGGCGCGAAGTCGGAGCAGTTCCTCACGCTCCCTCAACTCCTGGACATCCTGCGCGGCGCTGGCCGGCCGATCGGCCTGGCAATCGAGCTCAAGCACCCCAGTCCTTACCAGCTGAAACTGGAGGACCGAGTGCTGGACGTGCTCCGGGGCGAAGGCTGGGACCGCGGAACTTCCTCGGTGGACAACATCCAGGTGACGTTCATGAGCTTCAGCCCGGATTCCGTAAAGCACCTGCTCCGGAGTGTGCCGGCCGAATTCATCTGCCAACTGGTGGACGACATCGACGTCGACGAACTCCGCGACGAACTCAGCCTCGGCCCCCTGGCCGGCGGCGCCATCGCCAACCTGATGAAGGCGGCGCAGCTGGAAGGCGAACGCATCCTGGATGAGTGCGAGGTGGGACTCGCGGGGCCCGGGATCATGTACGTCCGCGAGCACGCCCGGACCGTGCAGCGCTGGCTGGAGTCCGGCCGCCGCTTCCGCGTGTGGACCGTTGATTCGGAGCGGGATGTGGCGCTCTGCCAAGGGCTGGGAATCCACGAGATCACCACGAACAAACCGGCCAGGGTGCTGGCGCAGCTGCAATCGAGCGGGCAACAGGTCCAGCTGCCGTCCTGAGCCGCTGCTGTTTAGCCCCCCGGGGCGGCGCTGTGATTGAGTGGACCCATGCCTTTTCGATGGTCCGCCCGGGCCACCCAAACAGTGTCCGCGGCGGCCATGAGCGCGCTGCTGATGACCAGCGCCATGAAGCACTTCCGCGAGCCGCGGTTCTTCGAACAGGTGGTCCCGGATTATCTGTGCCGCGAGACTCCAGGTGTCGGCGAGTCGCCGGCGGGGCGCGCAGTGCCAGCGCCCGACGGCGGTCGGCGGCCCCTGGCGGTGATGTCACGGGAGGAATGGATTGCGGTGAGCGGACTGCTGGAGGCGGGTGCCGCCGTCGGCCTCCTGATCCCGGTGACACGGCGGGCAACCGCCACCGCTGTGACTGCAATGTTCACGGTATTCCTGGCCGGCCACGTGGACGCGCTTCGCCGCGCCTATGGCTCCGCCGGGTCACCGACGCAGCGCAAGGTACACACCGTCCGGTTTCCGCTTCAGCTGCCGCTCATCCTGTGGGCTTGGAGCCTGCGGAACCCGGGGCGACGGTGGTGAAGCTGCTCGCCTCGCCCGCCGTGCGCGTGGGAATCTCGATCAGCATTGCCACAGGCCTCTACGGAGTGTCTTTCGGCGCGCTGTCCGTCACCTCAGGTCTTGATTTCTGGCAGACCATGGTGCTCAGCCTGCTGCTTTTCAGCGGCGGTTCCCAGTTCGCGTTCATCGGTGTGGTGGCGGGCGGAGGCTCCGGAATTGCCGCCATGGGCGCAGCCACGTTGCTGGGCATGCGGAACGGCATCTACGGCATGCAGCTCAACGCCCTCCTGCATCCGACGGGCTGGCGGAAGTATGTTGCCGCACAAGTCACTATTGACGAGTCGACCGCCACCAGCAGCGGGCAGACCGACCCCGACGAGCAACGCCGCGGTTTCTGGACGGCCGGCATTGGCATCTACGTACTCTGGAACCTTTTCACCGCCGTGGGGGCCCTCGCAGGAAGCGGATTGGGTGATCCCAAACAGTGGGGCCTGGACGGTGCGGCAGTGGCCGCATTCCTGGCCCTGCTGTGGCCGCGGCTCAAGGGGCGGGAACCGGCGGCGATCGCCGTGGTGTGCGCCCTGGCAACGGTGGTTGCCGTGCCGTTCGTTCCGGCGGGCGTGCCCATCCTGATCGCCGCGGTGGTGGCTGCAGTGATCGGCTGGTTCAGCCACGGACGCAGTGATGAAGGCCTGGAGCCGGACGTGGATCCCTACGACGAGCACCACGGGCGCCGGGATAAAACCCGGGACGCGCACCTGGACAACCAGAGGGACAACCAGAGGGACAGCCGCGGGGACGGCCACGGGCAAACGGGGCAGGCGGGCGCATGAATCTCTGGATCTGGTTGTTGCTGGCGTGCGTCCTTGCCTACGCGTGGAAGCTGGTGGGCTATCTCGTCCCGGCGAAGCTGCTGAAGGACCCCCGGATGTCGCGTATCGCCGGCACCATGACCATCGGACTTCTGGCATCCCTGACCATTGTCAACGCTGTGGCGTCCGGCCAGACACTGGCCGCCGACGCGCGGCTGGGAGCCCTCGCCGCCGCCGCCGTCGCGTTGGCTTTCCGGGCGCCCTTCCTGCTGGTGGTGGTGGTGGGCGCCGGAGCCGCAGCCCTGCTGCGGCTCATCGGATGGAACTGACCGCCACGTGAAACGACGCCGAAGCACTGGTGGTGCGGCTCATATGCGTTATAGCATGGGCCTGGCTATGCAGTTGGCCGTGGACTCTCGTGAGAGCGCTGACCATGGAAATAAGGCTGCACCCAGCCGGTGCGAGACCCGGCAAAACCCGCCGTCCAGCACGTGACGGTTGGCGCGCCGGGATACCGGTCAAGCGCTTCTTTACCCGGTTCCGGTCCCTGGCAGACGTGCCGCCGGAGGACCTGGTTGTACTCTCCGAGCGGATGAGACTGGCTCTGGACGTCAGCCAGGAAGCAAACATCGCCGCCCTGCACGCGGCCGTGCGGGCCGAACTCCGAAACCGGGAAACGGAACCTGACGATTGATGGCCGGCCGGTGTATCGGCGTGAGGCTGTCGCTACGGCCTAAGGAGTCAGTCAAGATGAACGAACAGCCAGAGCCCAACACGCCGGATCCGGACACTGGAACCGACAACCCCCAGGCTCCGGACCCGAAGCCGCGGCCGGTCTATGACACCACTGTCTCCGAATCGACGCGGGAACTGCGGGATACTTCCCGGCGCCGCCGCGATGCGGAGGAGAAGCTGCAGCAGCACCTGTTGGAGGCCAAGGAGCACGTGCCCCATCACTACGATCATGAGCCTCACAAGCACGGCCAGGAGCCTCCCACGGCGGAAGGGAACGGCAGCGCCGGGCTGCAGGAGGACACGCCCGAAGAAAGCAAACCTCAAGAAAAGAACGCCGGGGCGACGCCAGCTGATTGAGCTCATCGTCAGCCCGGCACCGCCACCCGCGCTGTCCGGGCCGTAGGCCGGTCAGGCGGTTTGCTCTTCCTCTGGCGACCGGGTCCGGCGGGCGCTTTCCTCGACGGCCAGCTCATACCACGCCTGCGCACCGAATACCGGGGTGGGAGTGTCGAGGTTTTGGTAGAGGGCGTCCAGCAGGTTGGCCAAATCCTCCGCCGCCAGCGACGGCAGGATCTCCTCTGGGCCGCGGGGGTCGTGGATAACCTGGGACAAGTGGGCCTGGTTCATCGGCGGACCGTGTCGTTGGATTGGCTGCGCTTGGCGTGTTTCAACTGATACTCCTCTGAAGATTCAGAGGCTGGCTGCGTAACCCTACTTGAGTCTAATCCACCGTTTGGACACCAACAATGGGGAGCCCGGCGTGGTGGTCGGCGGGCGGGCTCGTGTGTCAGGTGAACTGTGGACCCTGTAGCTGCGGGGCGGGCAGCGGCACATGCGCGGGCAACGGGCGGTGGGGCCGTTCAGTGCGGATAGCGTCCTCGATAAGTGCGAGCGGGCGGCGCCAGGCGTCGGAACCGGGCTCCATGGTGTCCACGACGCCGATCAGCATGGCGAGCAAGCGGAACATGTCCGTCATGGAGATATCCGATCGCAGGGTGCCTTGGCCTTGGCCGCGGCCCAGCAGGACACTCATGGAATCCATCAGCGAGCCGGTGATGCCGGTGAGGAGTTCGCGGCGGCCCGCAACGGCGCCCAGCAGGTTGGCATCAGCGCTGGCCGCGGCCATGATGGCCTCGAGGACGCGCAGCAGTCCCGCCGTTGCATCGATGTCCGCCAACGCGTCCGCCATGACAGGGTCCACCGACTCCCGGAGCTGCCGGTTGAGGGCGGCCAGGACCAGCTCCTCCTTGTCGGCGAAGTTCCGGAACAGGGTGGCCGGGCCAACGCCTGCCGTCTGCGCGATGGTCTGGAGCGGAACCTCCGGCCCATGTTCGCGGAAGCACTGGCGCGCGGCCAGGATGATCTTGTCCACGTTCCGGGCAGCGTCTGCGCGTAGTGGCTTGCGGACGACAGCAATGCTCATTCGTTCAGGTTAGCAATGGCGCAGGCAGCCATCATGGTTACCGGAGGGTAGCAACGTATGTGACGCTTCGCCGGCCTCACCAGACCTGTTTCGGGTTTGGCCGCATGACAGACTTGCCGTATGTTGCTTGCATTTTCAGTCGCCCCGTCCGGTACGCCCGCAGAGGGATCGCGTCCCACCGACGCATCAGTGCACGACGCCGTTGCGGCCGCCGTGCGGATCGTCAGGGAGTCGGGCCTGCCCAACCAGACGGACTCAATGTTCACCACCATCGAGGGCGAATGGGACGAGGTGTTCGACGTCGTAAAGCGCGCCACCGAAGCCGTGGGCAAGTTCGGCAGCCGTGTCTCACTGGTCATCAAGGCAGACATCCGGCCCGGTTATAAGGGCGAGCTCAGCGCCAAGGTGGACCGCCTCGAAGGGGCACTCTCGGACGGTTCCTAATTCCCGCCACGCCAGGCATTCTTTTGGCGCCGGCTGGCCTCCTAGACCGTCGCGTGCCTGCGTGCCAGACTGTGGCCATGTTTGAGCACAAGACCCAGCCGGGGTGGGTGGCCGTGGAAGACTTCCTCACAACTACAGTGGTGCATCCGGACGCTGCGCTTCGGCAGGCGGTGCGCTCCGCCGTCGACGCCGGGATGCCGCCCATTGAAGTGACGCCCAACGCCGGCAAGCTGCTGAAGCTCCTGGTCCAGCTGTCCGGCGCCGGCCGGGTACTGGAGATCGGCACGCTCGCAGGGTTCAGCACCATCTGGATGGCGCAGGGACTGCCCGACGGCGGCCGGCTGGTGACGTGCGAATACCTCGCCAAACATGCGGACATCGCCAGGGCGAATGTCGAGGCTGCCGGCTTGGGGGACAAAGTGGAGATCCGGGTGGGCGCTGCCTTGGACACCCTGGCCGCGCTGCAGTCCGAGGGGCAAGAGCCGTTCGATTTTGTGTTCATCGATGCGGACAAGGAAAACGACGCCGCGTACCTTGAGTGGGCCGTGCGCCTGGGCAGGCCGGGAACCGTGGTGGTCCTGGACAACGCTGTCTGGGAGGGCGCGGTGCTGGATCCTTCCATGGACCAGATCAATGCCCCCGGGATCATCAGCGCCCTGGAACTGCTGGGCCAACATCCGCAGCTCGATGCTACCGTGATCCAGACGGTCGGGTCCAAAGGCTGGGACGGGTTCGCTCTGGCACGCGTCCGCTGAGTGCCGGTCGGCTGTGTACCTGCGAGCAGAGCAAGGGGGCCGACGACGACTGGGGGGACTGGCCTCGGTCTCAGAAGAGGCCACCTCGCCGCCGACCCCGTCTGATACCCGGGACGCGGAGGAGCCCGGGAAGCCTGAAGGAATCTGCTGGTATTGATTTTCCTCCTAGTGGCAGGCCCTGCCTAGTCCCGTGTGGCACTGCCTGTCCCGGCCGGTCCCACGCTGGCCGCAAGATGCTAAGCATGGTTACTATTAGGGGTCGGGTACCGCGGCCAACTGGATTGCAGGTCGTCTGTATCGCCTGCCGCCCGGCATCGCAGGGACCCCGTCACAACGAAGTGGAAAGGGTGGGTAGTCGTGGATACAACATCGTGGGTTTGGGTGATTGTTGCCATCGTCGTGCTGGTCCTGATCGTGCTGTGGCTGGTGACCGGGCGTCGCCGTCAGGCCATGCAGCAGAAGCGGGACGAGTCGCACCGCGAAAAGGCCGCCGAAATGCGCCGGAAAGCCGAGGATATCGAGCTCGATGCGCGTGAGAACGAAGCCCGGGCCATCCGCGCCCGTGCCGATGCCGAACAGGCGCAGGTCGACGCGGCGAGGCTGAAGCAGGAGGCCGAGGATAAGACCGACAACGCCAGGTCGCTCCGTGAAGATGTTGCCGAGCGCACGCGGAAGGCCGATGCGCTGGACCCGGACATTAATCAGGACGGGGACGGGCGCAGGGAGGCCACCCGCACAGAAGCAACACGCACCGACCTGCATCCGGACGGCGACGTGCGCTCCGACGCCACCCGGGCCGGCGACACGCGCTCCGACGCCACTCGGGCAGAGGAGCTTCGGAGTAACCGCGCAGACCGTGACCGTGCGGACCGAACTGAGGGGAGCGATCGGGACCGGCCGCTCTCAACCTGACCCTGTTCCCGACGCCCTGTTCCCGACGCCCTGAGCCGTGCCGGACGGCTGATGCGGGGCGGTCAATTATGGTTGATCCATGACTGAAGCGGCACACGGGTAATGGCAAAGCGCGGCAAGTCAGGCGGCCGGAGCAGCCAGCGTTCGACGGCGGGTGTCATCGAAGTGCCCAAGGGGACCCGTCCTGAGGGCCCGGTTGAGGGTGTCTACTACGTTGACACCGGCGACTGCGAGCTCATTGCGGACCAGGACAACTCCAACGGTTGGCTCCTGAAGATCAACGGCGTCATGAGCTCCCACATCGACCTTGCGGATCCGCTTTTCCTCGATTTTGAGTACATGCGCTGGATGGCGGCGCTGATTGAGTCACGATGGCCGCCGAAGGCCGCAAAGGGCGGGGCCAAGGCTGCCGCGCCCACCGCGGGCGTAGCCGAGAAGCTGCGCGGACTACATCTGGGTGGCGGGGCCTGTTCGCTTGCCCGGTACTTCCACGCGGCCTATCCCGACGCCCGCCAAGTGGTGGTGGAACTAGACGGCAAGCTGGCCGAGTATGTCCGCGGCTGGTTCGACCTGCCCAAGGCGCCGCTCCTGCGGCTGCGAGTGGGGGAGGCCCGCGAGGTCACCGAGACGCTCACGCCGGACAGCCGCGACTTCATCATTCGTGACGTGTTTGCCGGGTCACTCACGCCGCGGCCGCTCACCACCGCCGAGTTCAATAGCCACATCCAGCGGGTCCTGGCGCCGGGCGGCATCTATGTGGTCAACTCAGGCGACGCCCCGAACCTGTTGAATGCGCGCGAAGACGCAGCCACCATCGCGGCCGCATTCAAGTACACGGTCATCATCGCCGACCCCGCCATGCTGAAAGGCCGCCGCTTCGGCAACATGGTCATGGCCGGCAGCGACACCCCGCTCGACGGAGACCCGCAGCTGGCCCGCCGGCTGCTGGGCGGCGCCGTCCCGGCCCACATCTGGAACGACGCCCAGGTTCGCGCCTTCGCCGCGAACTCTCCGGTGCGTCACGACCCTGTCGCCGCATCGATTGCTCCGTAGGCGCCCTTTTGGGCCCCGAAAACGGCGGTTATGGAGCAGTTGATGGGGTCTGAGCGCGGCCCAGCAGGGCGTCCCGGTGCGCCGCCGTCTGGTCGCGCAATGCCTGCACAACTGCGGCCACGGCAGGGCGGCGCATCGAATCGGGCCGCAGCACCATCCAGTAAGGGAGCAATTCGGCGAAGTCCTCGGGGAGCAGCCGGACCAGGTCGTTGTGCAGATTGCCCATAAAGCACGGCAGGAATCCGATGCCGGCGCCGGCACGGGTGGCCTCCACATGGACAAACACGTTGGTGGACGTCAGCCCCTCGCGCATGGCCGGCACCAGCCGCCGGGGCGCGTCCAGGTCGTCCACTTGCAGCATCGAATCCACAAAGTACACCAGCGGGTGCTCCGTCAGCTCGGCAACGCTCGCCGGCGTCCCGTTCTCGGCAAGGTAGGCACGCGAGGCGTACATCCCCAGCATGTACTCACCCAGTTGGACGGCTTCAGCCCGGTGGACCTGCGGTTCGCCCACCACCACCTCGATGTCCAGCCCGGAGCGCTGCTGGAGCGCCCGGCGGGTCATGGTCACCACTTCCACGCTCAGTCCCGGGTGTTTCCGGCGCAGCCGGGCGACAGCCGGGGCCGCGATGTAGGCGCTGAAACCGTCGGTCGCCGTCATACGCACGACGCCGGTAATCGGGTCCGGCGCCTGGCCTGCCGGTCCCAGCGCACTCACCGCGGCCTCCACCTGTTCGGCGACCCGGACGGCCTCCGTGCCCAGGTCGGTCAGTTCCCAGCCGCCCGCCGCCCGGGCCAGGACACGGCCGCCGAGCGCCTTCTCCAGGGCGGCGATCCGACGCGAAACGGTGGTGTGGTTCAGCCCCAACACTTGCGCCGCCGTCGTAAATTTGGCGGAGCGGGATACCGCAAGCAGGACCAGGAGGTCATCGGGATTCGCCTTCATATCTGCAATTGTGCACACAGCAGGTGCCGGATTGGGCATTGAAGGCGCATGTTTGTGCAGTAATACTCAGTGGAGCCATTAGTGCTGTGGATCACAGCGCGTGTCAAAGTGGACACTAAGGAGAAACTCATGAGCGTAGAGCAGCGCTCGGCAGACAATGCCGCCGGATCCGCACCCAAGGGATCCGGGCTTAAGAAGATTGTGGCCGCCTCAATGGTGGGCACGGTGGTGGAATGGTACGAATTCTTCCTCTACGCCACCGCCGCCACCCTGGTCTTCGGGAAGTACTTCTTCCCCGCCACCGGCAACGAGCTGGACGGCATCATCCAGGCGTTCCTCACCTACGCGGTGGGCTTCGTGGCACGCCCCCTCGGCGGCATCGTCTTCGGCCAGATCGGCGACAAACTGGGACGCAAACCCACGCTGCAGCTGACCATCGTGATCGTCGGCGTGGCCACGTTCCTGATGGGCTGCCTCCCGGGCTTTGCCGACATCGGCTACCTGGCTCCGGCGCTGCTGGTGGCCCTCCGCTTCATCCAGGGCTTCGCGCTCGGCGGTGAATGGGGCGGCGCGGTGCTGCTGGTTGCCGAACACAGCCCCAACAAGTCCCGCGGATTCTGGTCCAGCTGGCCGCAGGCCGCAGTGCCGGTGGGCAACCTGCTGGCAACGCTGGTGCTGTTCATTATGTCCACCGCCCTGAGCCCGGAGGCATTCCTCGGCTGGGGCTGGCGCGTGGCCTTCTGGCTTTCCGCCGTGATCGTCTTCGTTGGCTACTACATCCGCACCCACGTCACCGAGGCGCCCATCTTCCTGGAAGCCAAGGCCCTGGTGGAGAAGGAACAGGCCGTCAGCTACGGCGTCTTCGAGGTGGTCCGCAAGTACCCCAAGGGCATCCTGCAGGCCATGGGACTGCGCTTCGCGGAGAACATCATGTACTACCTGGTGGTCAGCTTCGCCATTGTCTACCTCAAGAGCGTGCACAAGTACGACACGTCCTCGCTCCTGCTCGCACTCCTGATCGCCCACGTCATCCACTTCCTGGTCATCCCGCAGGTGGGACGGCTCGTGGACAAACTTGGACGCAAGCCGGTCTACCTGATCGGGTCCATCTCCGGTGCGGCCTGGCCGTTCTTCGCCTTCCCGATGTTCGATACCCGCAACGCCGTGGTGATTGTCCTGGCCGTGACCATCGGCCTGTGCCTGCACGCGTTTATGTATGCCGGCCAGCCTGCCATCATGGCCGAGCTCTTCCCCACCCGGATGCGCTACTCGGGCGTTTCGTTGGGCTCGCAGGTCACCTCGATCTTCGCCGGTTCGCTGGCCCCGCTGCTTGCTACCCAGTGGCTCAAGGACACCGGTTCCTGGCTGCCCACAGCGATCTACCTCGTGGTTGCCTGCGCGATCACTACGGTTGCCGTGCTGAGCCTGAAGGAAACCAAGGGCATCGCGCTGGAGGAAGTGGACAAGGCCGACGCCGCCCGCGAGGGACTGCTCCCGGCGGCCTCACGCTGAACTGCTTGACCAGTTCACCGCAGGGAAATTGAGCGCGCACACGATGGAAAGCAGATCTGCAATGGAAAACACACTGAACGGCCGCAAGGCCGTGGTGACCGGCGGCGCCAGCGGGATCGGCGCTGCGTGTGTCCGGGAACTCTCCGCACGCGGGGCGAAAGTGGTGGTGGCCGATGTCGACTCCGCCGGCGCTGCCGCCCTCGCCGATGAAGTGGGCGGCACCGCCTGGGCCGTGGACCTGCTGGACGTGGACACGCTCGCCACCCTGAGCCTGGACTGCGACATCCTGGTGAACAACGCCGGGATCCAGCGGATCAGCCCCATTGAGGAGTTTGATCCGGCGGAGTTCCGCCGGATCATCGCCCTCATGCTGGAAGCCCCGTTCCTGCTGATCCGGGCCGCCCTGCCGCACATGTATGCCAACGGGTTCGGCCGCATCGTCAACGTGTCCTCGGTGCACGGAATCCGTGCTTCCCCGTTCAAGAGCGCGTACGTTTCCGCCAAGCACGGCCTGGAAGGGCTGAGCAAGGTGACGGCGCTTGAGGGCGGGGGGCACGGGGTCACATCCAACTGCATCAACCCTGGCTACGTCCGGACCCCGCTCGTCGAGAAGCAGATCGCGGACCAGGCGAAGGTGCACGGCATCCCCGAGTCCGAGGTCCTGGCCAAGGTGATGCTCACCGAGTCCGCCGTGAAACGCCTGGTGGAGCCGGAGGAGGTTGCTTCCCTGGTGGCCTGGCTGGCGTCCGATCACGCCGGCATGGTCACCGGGGCCAGCTACGCGATGGACGGCGGCTGGTCGGCGCGGTAAGCCCCCAACAGCCCGTCCGGGCGTGGAGTTTTTGTCCAGATAACGTGGGCCACGGCCCCTGATGAGCGCGTTATCTGGACAAAAACTCAGTCCAGCCGCCTCACGTGGCGGTGATCGTAGAAGAAGACCCCAGCCGCGGCGCCGAGTTCTACGGCTGGACCGCGGTGGGACATGATGATCCCCTCGTGCCGGCCGTTGAACGGATCGTCGCCCACCGCGGCATCGCCCACGCGATAGGGGCACCGTGGGCGGAACGCCGCGAGGACTCGGCCGCATGCGCGGTGGACGAGGGTAGAAAGTCTGACGGGCCGCCCCATGCTGGCCAGGTCCTGGACATGTGCTTTCACCATGCGAACCACTCCTTGAAGCGGCGTGGAGCCGCCCACTTTGGTGCGGTAGCCGGAACGCTCCCAGCAGAGGATGGTCCTCCAATTCCTGGCTGGCACCTTGCATCTACGCTAGGCGCTATTCACACCAGTCACACCAGTAACATGTACTCGACTTCGCGGACGATTCGTACTTAGGGGATTCAGGGATCGGCGCTGGCCGGGAATCATCGTTGTCCGGGAACCAGGGCGGGCCGGAATCAGCGCCCCGCCGGAATCAGCGCTGGCCGTTGAGGATGTCGTCGGCGTTGTTGTAGGCCCAGGTGGCCAGGGGGACCAGCAGGCCGGACAGCTCATGGCCGCGTTCGGTCAGGCTGTAGTCCACGCGGGGCGGGATGACGGGCTGGGCCTTCCGCAGCACCAGGCCGTCGCGCTCCAGGGTCTTGAGGGTCTGCGCCAGCATTTTTTCGCTGATGCCCTCTGCCCGGCGCCGGAGTTCGCTCCAGCGCTGCTCACCTTCGGAGAGCGCCAGGAGGATCAGGACTCCCCATTTGCTGGTGATGTGGTCCAGGACGGTGCGGCTGGGGCACCCAGCCGGGAACACGCCGTCGGCCGATCCTTCCGGCAGGTGTGCCCGGAGATCTTCCGGCAGGGTGGTGGGCCATCCAGTCGCTTCCATACCCATAACTTACCAAAAGGTGAGTACCTTACCTAGAAGTGCGTACTGTCTTTCAGGAAGTAATCCGACACGTGGCGGGTTGTGGATGGTGACCCCCTTACAAACGGTGAAAGGAAACACCCCATGAGCATCGTCATTACAGGAGCAACAGGACAGCTTGGCCGCCACGTCATCGAGGCCCTGCTGCAGCGCAACGTTCCGGCGGCAGAGATTGTGGCCGCCGGCCGGTCCATCGAAAAGCTTGCCGACTTCGCAGCGCGCGGTGTGCAGGTCAAGCCGATGGACTACACAGACGCCACGTCCGTGGCGCAGGCGCTGAAAGGCGCGAGCAAAGTCCTCCTCGTTTCCGGCAACGAGGTAGGCGCGCGCGTGGACCAGCACCGCACGGTGATCGAGGCGTCGAAGGCCGAAGGCGTGGAGCTGCTGGCCTACACAAGTGTGGCCAACGCCGACACCACCGCCATGAAACTGGCCGCCGACCATCAGGCAACCGAGGCCATCCTGAAGGACTCGGGAGTCCCGTTCGCCATTCTCCGCAACAGCTGGTACCTCGAGAACTACACCGACCAGCTGCAGGGCACCCTTGCCCAGGGTGCGCTTGCCGGCAGCGCCGGTGAAGGCAAGGTCAGCGCTGCGACCCGCGCTGACTACGCCGAGGCCGCCGCAGCAGTCCTGGTTGCCGACAACCAGGCCGGCAAGGTCTATGAGCTCGGCGGGGACCACGCCTTCACGCTTTCCGAGTTGGCGCAGGAAATCAGCGCCGCGGCCAACAGGCCCGTGGTTTACCAGGACCTTCCGGCCAGCGACTACGCAGGACTCCTCGCCGGATTCGGCGTGCCGGAGCTCTTCGCCGACATCCTGGCGGACTCGGACCTCGGCATTGCCCGTGGCGACCTCCTGGTCAGCGGCTCGGACCTCCGCACCCTGATCGGCCGGCCCACAACGCCGATGCCGGCCGCGGTCCGCTCGGCGCTCGCCGCCGTCTGAGCACGAGCGCAACTCCCGGACGCTCTCTCACGTAATGCACGTTTTGGGCAAACGCTCTCTCACCTCATGTGTAAGAGCGTTGCGCCAAATCGCCCCAAAAGTGAGAGAGCGTCGGGGTGGTCCCTAGGACTTGCTGCCTGTCAGGGCCAAGGTTCCGCCGAGGCCGATCATCAAGGCCCCGCCTGTTGCCTCCACCGCTGAAACCCGGCGGGGCGAACGGGCAAACCATTGGCGGGCTGAACCCGCGGCGACGGCCCAGAGGCTATCCGACACTACGGCGATCAGCAGGAACACCGCCCCCAGCAGCGCCAGCTGGAACGGAATGGCCCCGGACGGGTAGTCGACAAACTGCGGCAGCACCGCCACGAAGAACACCACTGACTTGGGGTTGGTGATCCCCACCACCAGGCCTTCCGCCACCAGCCGTCGTGGCGAGGAGGCCACTGGCTGACGATCGGCGAAGGAGTTGTGCCGACGGTTCCGGATGGCCTTGATGCCCAGATAGACCAGGTAGGCGGCGCCGGCCAGCTTCACCACGCTGAAGAGGACCACGGACTGCGCCACAATAATGCCCACGCCGAGCGCGACTGCAGCCACCTGCACCAGTTGCCCGGTCGCGTTGCCCAGTACCGTCAGGACGCCGCCCTTCCAGCCAAGGGCCAGGGAACGGCCGATCACAAACAGCACGCTGGGTCCGGGGACGGCGATCAGCACCACGGATGCCAGCGCAAACGCCAGAAGGTTTGAGAGTGGAACCATGCCTGATCTTAGCTCCGGCGGGCTGAGGCGACCACCGGGAGCGGTGAGGTTTCGTCCACAAGTTCGGCCCGGCGTCGTCCGTTACCTCTGACCCACAGGCGGTAGGCGAGGACCAGCAGGCCCAGCCACACCGCGCCCGAGTACAGCGCCACTCGAGTGTCGTCGAAGCCGCCCAGGACGGCGATGACCAGCGCCATAAACGCGATGGTCAGGATGGAGGCCGCGGGCCACCACGGGGACGGAAATTCCGACGCCGGCAGGTTCTTCTGCGCGATCTCCCGCTTCATCGCGACATGGGAAGCCAGGATCATAACCCACACCCAGACGGTGGCGAACGTGGCAATCGAGGCGATCAGGATAAAGACGTCCTCGGGGATGACCGCGTTCAGAACCACGCCCACCAGGAGGATGCCGGCCATCATCACTACCGTCATCCACGGCACGCCCTGGCGCGAGACCTTGCCGAATACTGCCGGCGCGTGGCCCTGGTTGGAGAGGCCGAACAGGATGCGGCCAGCGCCGAAGATGTCGCTGTTGATGGCGGAGAGCGCGGCGGTGATCACCACGGCGTTGAGGATGTGCGGTGCGGCAGGGATGCCCAGGCCGCTGAAGATCTGGACGAACGGGCTTCCGTTGCTGCCGATCTCGTTCCACGGGAAGAGGCTCATCAGCACGCCGAGGGTCAGGACGTAGAACAGCAGGACGCGGACCGGCACCGTGTTCACCGCCTTGGTGATAACCTTCTTGGGGTCCGCGGCCTCGCCGGCGGTGATGCCAAGCGTCTCGATCCCGCCGAACGCGAACATCACGACGGCGAACGAGGCCAGGAGCCCCTCGAAGCCGTTCGGGAACAGCCCGCCGTGCTCCACGAGGTTGCCGAGGCCCGGCGCCACGGTGGAGCCGCCCGCCTGGAAACCGAAGGCGATGATGGCGGCGCCGCCGACGATCATGGCGATGATGGCCACCACCTTGATCAGCGAGAACCAGAACTCGAGTTCGCCGAAGACCTTTACGCTGAGCAGGTTCAGTGCGGCCAGGAAGCAGATGATGGCCAGGATCCAGATCCAGCGGTCCACCTGCGGAAACCAGAAGCCCATGTAAATGCTGAATGCGGTCACGTCCGCGATGGCCACAATCGCCATCTCAAAGACGTAGGTCCAGCCGGTGACAAACCCTGCCAGCGGGCCGAGGTACCGGCTGGCGTACTGGCCGAACGAGCCCGAGACGGGGTGGCGGACGGCCATCTCGCCGAGCGCCCGCATCACCATAAAAACCGCCGCGCCGCCGATGACGTACGCGAGCAGGACCGCCGGGCCGGCCTTCTGGATGGCGGAGGCGGAGCCGTAGAACAGGCCGGTGCCGATGGCCGAGCCGAGCGCCATGAAGCGGATATGCCGGACGTTCAGTCCCCGGTTGAGGGCGCTTGCGACGGCGGTGCCTGGGCCGGGCCTTTCGGTGGGGCGGGCGTCCGGGCTGGCTTCTGTGTCTTGCCTGGTGGCGGCGTGCTGCATACAAATACCTTCTCGTCATTGGGAGGGGGATCGTTAACCAGCAGACCATTTTGGCGCCCGGCGTGATGAGCCTCACGGACACTTGGTGTCTTTCATTCCAGACTCAACGCGGCCTCCCCCCGGGCCGGGGAGCGGGCTGGCGCAGCGAAGTGCTCCTGCCTTGCGCGGGCTAGGCGGTGAGTTGGATCCGGAGGAAGATGGTTCCCGGAAGGCCATCCCGGACGTTGAGCCGGACCTTGAAGCGGAGGATGAAGTGGATGACTTCATTGCGTATCTTGATACATCCCAGGTTCGGCCCGGCAAGCTGGAGGAACTCAAGGCGGCCATGACGGAACTGGCTGCATTCGTGGATCTGAACGAGCCGCGGATCATCGCCTACAGCGTCTATTTCTCGGCGGATGGAACCACGATGAGCGTCCTGCATTTCCATCCTGATCCGGCCTCACTGGAGTTCCATCTGGAGGTGGCAGGACCCAAGTTCCCGCCGATTGCTCCATTCATCAGGATGCAGACGATCGAAATATTCGGCCGCCCAACGGAGGAACTCGTGGCCCGGCTTCAGACGAAGGCGAAGCTCCTGGGCAGTGGGTCGGTCATTGTCCGCGACTTCCACGCCGGGTTCGCCCGCCTTCCGGGCGCCTGAACGGACGGGGGCACAAGGCAACTTCCGCCTATGTAAATCATCCTTGACTCCATGTCTGCTTTCTTTTACATTGGGAGTGTCAAGTTTGTTTTACACGCTAAGTGTCGGCAGGGAGCGGAAATGTCCTTCGAAGAGAAGAGCGCGTGGATCACGGGCGTGGTGGCCGTGGGCTCCTACGGCATCTACCTGGCCATCGTCCTCGGCCTGGCCGGAACCATGCCTCTGGTCGACGTCCCGTACGTTGCGCCGCTGCTGTGGACGGTAGGGGGTTCCATTGTTTTGTCCATCGCCCTGCACATCCTGATGGGCATTTTCTCGCCCAAGGAGGCCGGGAAGAAGGACCAGCGGGACCGGGAGATCTACCGCTTCGGCGAGTACATCGGGCAGTCGTTTCTGGTGATTGGGGGAGTCGCGGTGCTGCTGATGGCGATGCTGGAGGCGGACCACTTCTGGATCGCAAATGTCATCTACCTGGCGTTTTTCCTTTCTGCAATCCTCGGCTCCGTGGCCAAGATTGTTGCCTACCGCAGGGGGTTCCAGCCGTGGTGAAGCCAACGCGGGTGACCAATTCAATCCGCCGCCTGCGGTTCGAACGGGGCGAGATGACGCAGGCCGAACTCGCCGAGCGTGTGGGCGTCACCCGCCAGACCGTCATCGCCATCGAACAGGGCCGGTACTCGCCGTCCCTGGAGATGGCGTTCCAAATCGCCCATGTGCTCAGCGTGCCGCTCGAGGACGTGTTCCAGTACCCGAATCATCAAGGAGACGCATCATGAAAGCTATCGTGCAGGACGTTTACGGGAACGCCGACGTGCTCCAGCTAAGGGATATCCCGCTGCCCGTGCCGGGTGATCGGGAAGTACTGATCAGGGTCCGCGCGGCCGGCGTCGACCAGGGTGTGTGGCACCTTATGACCGGGCGGCCATACCTGCTCCGCCTCTTCGGCTTCGGGCTGAAGAAGCCCAAGATTCCGGTCCGCGGCCGTGAGGTTGCCGGCGTCGTGGAGGCAGTGGGGGCTGGCGTCACACGCTTACAGGTTGGCGACGAAGTGTTCGGCACGTGTGAGGGGTCCTTCGCGGAATTTGTCTGCGCCAGGGAGGATCGTGTGGCCACAAAGCCCGCGAACCTCACGGCCGAGGAAGCTGCGGTGGCACCCATTTCGGGTGTAACCGCGTTGCAGGCTGTCCGCGACGCTGGACAGGTGACGACCGGCCAGAAAGTGCTGATCATCGGTGCTGGCGGTGGAGTCGGGTCCTTTGCGGTGCAGGTGGCGAAGGCATTCGGGGCGGAGGTCACCGGAGTCTGCAGCACCCGAAAAGTGGAGCTGGTCCGGTCCCTCGGGGCTGATCACGTCATCGACTACACCCGGGACGATTTTTCCCGCGCCGGAATGCGTTACGACGTCATCCTGGATACGGCCGGCAACCGGCCGCTCGCAGTCCTGCGGCGCGTGCTGACCCCGCGCGGCACGCTGGTGATCGTCGGCGGCGAGGGCGGTGGGAACCTGACCGGCGGGTTTGAGCGTTCGATGGGTGCGCCGCTGGCGTCACTGTTCTCCGGGCAGAAATTCAAGGGGCTTGTTTCGACGGAAAACTATCGCGATCTCGAGGCACTGACCATGCTCATTGAAGCCGGGAGTGTGAAGCCCGCCGTGGACAAGGTCTACGCGCTTGTTGAAGCGCCGGCCGCCGTCGAATACATGCACGAAGGGCGCGTCCGCGGCAAGGTTGTTGTCAGCATCTGACGCTCCTCACCGTCCCCAATTACCAGGCGCGAAGGGCGACTTAAGCGCCCAGCTCCGCCGACACTCTTCGACAAGGACGTCAGCGGAGTTATGCACATAGCCGTTCAGCGTCGCCATTATTGTCAGACCCTCCGCGGATGATTTGGGTATGGATAGCAGAGCAGCTGTGGCGACGGCGGAGGCCCTTTCGGTGTCCTTCGCTGAGCTTGCTTCTGCGCTCCGGGACGGGACCGGTTCCGGCTGTTCCGGGGAGGCTGATCCTATGCGTCGGGTGGCGGATGGTTTCCTGGACGGGCTGGCCGAGATCTCACGGCTGGACGCCAAAAGTGCCGCCCTGAAGGCCTGGCTGGCTGCCGGTTACTCCGCCGCTGCCGAGGCTCTGGCCGGCCCTGCAACGTCGCCCGAGGACAACACCGGGCAGGAGATGGCCCTGATCGCCGAGGTCGCCTGTGCGCTGACGGTCAGCGAACGGGCTGCCGGTGCCCTCCTCGCCGAGGCGCACGCCCTGACCACTGCCCTGCCTTTGACGTTCTCGGCGCTGCAGGCCGGGACGATCTCGTGGCAGCACGCCCGGATCATGGTCGACGAAACCATCAACCTCGACAGGCCGGCCGCGGCGGCGTTGGAGGCACATTTCCTGGACCCCCACGCAGTGAATCCGGCACGTGGCTTCGCCGGTGAGCTCATCCCCGGCAGGTTCCGGCACAAGGCCCGGACCTGGCGGGAACGCCACCACCCGGTCAGCATCGAAAAACGCCACACCCGCAGCGCCGCGGATCGGCGGTTGGAGTATGCCCCGGACCGGGACGGTATGGCCTGGCTCTCCGCCTACCTCCCGGCGGACACCGCCGCGGGGATCTGGAACCGGGCCACCACCGCCGCCCGGGCGCTGCAAGGCCCGGCCGAGGACCGGAACCTCAGCCAGCTCCGGGCCGACACCGTCGCTACCTGGCTCCTCGGCGGAAGCGCGGACTGCATCAGCGGCGGGACCGATCTCAGCTCTGGCCGGGAATCCGTCGGCGTGGGCGGTGTTCCGTCGCCGCGGGCGCAGGTGCTGGTCACGGTCCCGGTCATGGCGCTGCTGGGCCGCACCGAGGAACCGGCCATGCTCGACGGGTACGGGCCGATCCCGCCGTCCGTGGCCCGCCGGCTCGTCGCCGACGGCGCCGAATCCTTCCACCGCGTCCTGATCGACCCCCGCGACGGCGCACCGCTCGAGATCGGGCGCACCAGCTACCGGCTCACCAAAGCCCAGCGCCAATGGCTACGGCTCCGCGACGGGAAATGCCCCTTCCCCGGCTGCAGCAACCACTCCCTCGACAACGAAGCAGACCATATCCTCGCCTGGGCCCACGGCGGCACCACCGGAATCAGCAATCTCGGCCAGCCATGCCACAAACACCACAGACTCCGCCACACCACCGCCTGGAAACCCGCCGCCGCCACCAAGAACGAACCGCCAAGCTGGATATCACCGACCGGACGTCACTACGCCAGCGAACACCCCGACTGGGAACCACCCCACTGGCCGCCGGAGCTTCTCGAAGAGCTCAGACTTCAACACGTTGGCGCGGTTATTGACGACCCACCCGTCGACTCATTGCTGCCAAAAGGCCAGCTGCAGGACCATCACTGACAGAATGCACGTTCCTGGATTCGGCGCTGGTTTGAGTCACGGGAGCGCAGTTGGTGGTGCAGCATGACATTTCGTCCTCGCGGGGGCGGGCTCTATCCAGCTGCTCCAGGACTGGCGCCGCCTGCAGGAGGAGTCCACACAAACGGAATGGTGGTGGTGATGGCCCTGAACCCCAACCTTCGCAGGATCGGCTCACTGTCAGCAGACGCGTCCACCTGCAGATATTTCGCTCCACGGGCGGCCGCCACCTGGGCGCGTGCGGAAACCAGAGCCTTATAGATCCCGCGCCCGCGCCATGCAGGCAAAGTGGACCCGCCCCACAAACCGGCGAAATCCGTGTCCGGATTAATCTCCAGCCAGGCCGCCGATACCACTTCGCCCGAGGCCTCCGCTACGAAGACCACCAGGTTTTCCGGGTCAGAGGCGAGCCGCTGATGCAGGTCAGCGGCCACCCAGCTGTAGTCAACGCCCCACACCGCGGAGTTCATGCGCGCAATCCGCTCCAGGTCGCCACGTTCTGAGACTGGCCTCACACGGATGCCTTCGGGGACCGCCAGATCACCGGCCATCGCTGCCGTCTCACCCACCAGGACGGTCTCGCGGTCTTCCGGTGCGAAGCCAGCGGCCAGAAGCCGGGACTCAATATCAACCGGGAGGTCATGCGCCCGTATCTTCCACTCGACGGCTTCCCCGCGGCCGGCAAAGTAGTCACGCTGCTCGTCGATCAGTCTGTCGAGCATTCCGCCCTCCACGCCGACATCACGAGCCGACTCGATGAAGCCCCGCCGCTGTCCGGTCACGCGAAGCAGGGGGCCTAGCAGTTGATACTCGTGGCCTGCCGGAACCGCTGGCGGAACCAGCCGGCGGAGCTGGGAATCGTACGCGGCAAGAATATCGCTGGTTGAGGCCATACGCTTCAGCCTACGACCAGCTCCGACGACCAGCGTCTCCGGCCCACGCCGCCGGACCCGAGCCAGCCGCCCCGGCGGGCCAGGGCGGGCCCGAGCGGCCGGGAAGCCAGCCTAAGCCCAAACAACTCCGGACCGACCCGCATCGAAGCCAAGTGTCTGGCATCCCGGACATCGGCCGTGTTTTGATGGCCATGAGGGGACCGGTCGTGGGCGCAAGGTTAAGTACGGGATCCCGGACATGGCCGGGAGCCCTGCGAGAAATGACGGAGGGCACAGTGGAGTCGAGTGCAGTGGTGTCGAGCGCGGAAGCCAGGCCAGGGGCGGGCAGTGAACCAAGGGCGGCGTCCAAAGTACCCGCCGCCGAGAACACTCTTCGTATCCTCAAGCTGTTGGCCTCCAAACGGGGGCCGATGGCGGCGTCGAGCATTGCCACATCCTTGGGATTGCCGCGCTCCAGTGTCTACCACCTCCTGGGAGTGATGGAGGCGAACGGCTTTGTCCTCCATCTGCACGAGGAGCAGCGCTACGGGCTGGGCATCAGTGCCTTCGAGCTGAGTTCGGCCTATTCCCGGCAGGAGCCGCTGTCCCGCCTGGGCCGGCCTTTGCTGGCGTCGCTGGTGGACGTCATCGGCGAGAGCGCGCACCTGGCCGTGCTTCATGGCCGCGACGTGCTGTACATCGTGGAGGAACGGGCCAAGAACCGCCCGTCCCTCGTGACCGACGTCGGCGTCCGGCTTCCCAGCCACCTCACCGCCAGCGGCCGCGCCATTCTCGCCGCACTGCCCAAGTCGCAAGTCCGGGCGCTTTATCCGAATGCCGAGGCCTTCACCGCCCGGCATGAGGTGGAGGGCGCCATCATGAAGTACTCCGCGCTGTCCTCGCACCTGGACCAGGTGAGGCAGCGCGGCTACGCCACCGAACATGGCGAGGTGACGCCGGGCTTCGGCTCGATCGCCGCCGCTGTTACGGACCACGTGGGATGGCCGACGGCGGCAGTTGCCGTCACGTTCCTCGAGGACAAATTGCCGGCGGACCAATGGCCGGCGCTCGCCGCGCGGGTCCAGAAGGTAGCGGACGAACTGTCCATCCGCATCCACGGCCGTCCCGCCAAGTAGTGCTGCCCATGTAGGTAGCGGCAGAGGTCGCTATGAGCGCCCAAAACGACACCTGCTGCTACCTGACGGGGGAGAACGTGCACGTCTGGAATCCCGGACACCACCCCTCCGAAAGCCCTGTCCGGCCCGGCCGGGAACGGCTTTAGTTGATACAGAACCTCTTCCCAACACCGCGAACCTCATACTCGCCCAGAACACCAAGGAGCCCCTCATGGCACCCGCCGATTTCACTACCGGTGCCCGCCCGGTCAAAGCTGCCCGCGGCACCGAGCTCACCGCCAAGAGCTGGCAGACAGAAGCCCCGCTGCGGATGCTGATGAACAACCTGGACCCCGAGGTCGCGGAGCGCCCGGATGATCTGGTGGTTTACGGCGGGACCGGCCGTGCTGTCCGGTCCTGGGCGGCGTTCGATGCGATCACCCGCACCCTGGAAACGATGGAGAAGGACGAGACCCTGCTGGTCCAGTCCGGCAAGCCGGTGGGTGTGTTCCGGACCAACGAGTGGGCGCCGCGGGTGCTGCTGGCGAACTCGAACCTCGTGGGCGACTGGGCCAACTGGCCCGAGTTCCGCCGGCTCGAGGCCGAGGGCCTGATGATGTATGGCCAGATGACTGCCGGGTCCTGGATCTACATCGGCACCCAGGGCATCCTGCAGGGCACCTTCGAGACCTTCGCCGCGATCGCCCGGAAGCTCACCGGGGACGAGGACGGCACCCTCGCCGGGACCCTGACCCTCACCGGCGGGTGCGGGGGCATGGGCGGTGCCCAGCCGCTCGCGGTGACCCTGAACGCGGGCGCCTGCCTGATCGTCGACGTTGACGAAAGCCGCCTGCGCCGCCGCGCGGGCAAACGCTACCTCGACGAGGTCGAGACCGACCTCGACACCGCGATCGCGAAGGTCCTGAAGGCCAAGGAAGAGCGCCGCGGCTGGTCCGTGGGCTATGTCGGGAATGCCGCGGAGGTGTTCCCCGAGATCCTGCGCCGCCACAACGCC